>NZ_JBHXSG010000069.1:0-45863 GCF_042714835.1 Streptomyces sp. NPDC058678
AAGTACGGGTTCTCGGTGGTCGCCGCGATCAGGGTGACCCAGCGGTTCTCGACGGCCGGGAGCAGGGAGTCCTGCTGGGCCTTGCTGAAGCGGTGGATCTCGTCGAGGAAGAGGACGGTCTCCTTGCCGTAGCCACCGATGGCGCGGCGGGCTCCGTCGATGACCGAGCGGACTTCCTTGACGCCGGCGGTGATCGCCGACAGCTCCACGAAGCGCTTGTTGGTGGCTTTGGAGACGACGTACGCCAGGGTGGTCTTGCCGGTGCCGGGCGGGCCCCAGAGGATCACCGAGGAGGGCCCGGCGGGGCCGCCCGCGCCCTCGCCGACCAGTCTGCGCAGGGGCGAGCCCGGCTTCAGCAGGTGCTGCTGGCCCACCACCTCGTCGAGGGTGCGCGGGCGCATGCGGACCGCCAGGGGACTGCTGGACGGGTCCTTCTCCTGGCGTTCTTCGGCTGCGGCGGTGAACAGGTCGGGCTCCACGCTGAAAACCCTATGTCACCGCACTGACAATCCGGTCGGGGCCGTCGGACGGCCCCGGTCCCCGGCCGGTCAGCTGGTCCAGAAGTCCCACCAGCGGGTCAGGATCAGCATGCCGATGATGCCGATGTGCAGGACCGGCATGACCCAGGTGAACTCGCCGAAGAAACTCTTCAGCCAGCGCGGGGCGGGCAGGAAGTCGTTCCGGATGTTGAACGAGGTCACGTACCAGAACATGATGATCGTCGCGACCCAGGCCAGGCAGCACCACAGGCACAGCGCGTTGATGCGGTACAGGGACTGGAACATCAGCCAGGCGCAGAAGCCGACACCGAAGAGGGTGCCGGCGTTGAAGGTGAGCCAGTACCAGCGCGGGAAGCGGGCCCGGGCGAGCAGGCTCATGCCGACGCCGATGACGATGCCGTAGCAGACGAGGCCGAGCATCGGGTTCGGGAACCCGAAGGCCGAGGCCTGGTCGCTCTCCATGACGCTGCCGCAGGAGACGACGGGGTTCAGGCTGCAGCCCGGCGTGAAGGACTTGCCCTCGACCTTGGCCTCGAGCAGCTTGAACTTGTCGATCGTGATGACCCACGCCGCGAGCAGGCCCGCCGCACCGGTGATCACGAGCAGCAGCGCGAACGCACGGCTGCCGCCCACCGACCGCGGTGCGGCCTCGGCGCGCTCCGGTTCGGGTTCGGTGGAGACGTCCTTGACTGTCGTCTTGCTCATCACGCCGATTCCATCACTTGAGAGGTTTGGACCTTCCGCGGACAGCGCTCATTGTGCCGTACGGAGGCGCGTGTCCACTGTTCGGTGGACATAAGGAAGTACCTACGGTCGTCCCGGAGCGTTCGGTTCCGGACGAGGCTCGTGGGCATGACAGCACACGCGAACGAACTCGCGGTGGACGTGCGAGGGCTGCGCAAGCGGTACGGCGGCGTGGCCGCGGTCGACGGCATCGATCTCGGTATCCGCCGGGGAGAGGTCTTCGGCCTGCTGGGACCCAACGGCGCGGGCAAGAGCACGACGGTGGAGATCCTCCAGGGCAACCGCGCCAGGGACGCGGGCGAGGTGTCCGTACTGGGGGCGGATCCGGCGCACGGCACGCGTGCGTGGCGCTCACGTGTCGGAATCGTCTGGCAGGACGAATCGGCGCCCGCGGAGTTGACGGTCCGCGAGACGGTGCGGCATTTCGCCCGCTACTACCCGAGGCCCCGGGACCCGGAGGAGGTCATCGGCCTGGTCGGTCTGCAGGCCAAGGCGGGCAGCCGGATCAAGGCCCTATCCGGCGGGCAGCGCCGGAGGCTCGACGTCGCGCTCGGGGTGATCGGCGGCCCCGAACTGCTGCTTCTGGACGAGCCGACGACGGGATTCGACCCCGCGGCGCGGCGCCAGTTCTGGGACCTGATCCGCAAGCTGTCCGCCGAGGGCACGACCATCGTGCTGACCACGCACTACCTGGAGGAGGCGGAGGCCCTCGCGGACCGGCTGGCGGTCGTCGCCCGGGGGCGGGTCGTCGCCGAGGGCGATCCGGCGGGCCTGCGCGAGCGGTACGGCACGGGCGCCACCGTCGTGTGGACCGACCCGGACGGCACCCCGCGAGCGGAACGCACGGACACGCCGACCAGGACGGTCGGCGCGCTCATGAGCCGCTTCGACGGCGAGATCCCCGGGCTGCGGGTGAGCCGCCCCACGCTGGAGGACGTCTATCTCCGGCTGACCGGACAGGAGGACGCGCGATGACCACGACCGCCGTACGACCACGGTCACAGGCGCTCGCCGAACGGCTGCCCGGCGTCTGGGGCATCGGCCTCGGGCGCGGCGCCCTGGAACTCCGGCAGTTCTTCCGGCAGCGCGACCACGTGGTGTTCACCTTCGCCTTCCCGGTGGTGTTCCTGTTCCTGTTCGCGTCGATCTTCCGCGACGACGTGCGGGGCGCGGGTATCAACGCCTCGCAGCTGTACGTCCCGGCGATGATGGCCGCCGGCATCATGTCGACGAGTTTCCAGTCCCTCGGCATCTCTATCGCCATCGAGCGGGACGAGAAGGTGCTGCGGCGACTGCGTGGCACGCCGATGCCTCCGGCGGCGTACTTCCTCGGCAAGATCTGGCTGGTTCTGGTCACCGGTCTGCTGGAGACCGCGATCCTGCTGCTCGTCGGCACGGCCTTCTACGACATCGACCTGCCCTCGGACGCGGGCCGGTGGCTCGACTTCGCCTGGATCTTCGTGCTGGGCCTGACGGCGTGCGCGCTGCTCGGCATCGCGGTCAGCTCGGTCCCGAAGACCGGCAAGAGCGCCACCTCCGTGGTCGTACTCCCCTTCCTGGTCCTGCAGTTCATCTCCGGGGTGTACATCGCGATCGACACCATCCCGGACTGGATGCTGAACATCGGCGCGCTGTTCCCGCTGAAGTGGATGTGCCAGGGCCTGCGCGGCGTGTTCCTGCCGGCGTCGGCGCAGGTTCTGGAGCAGGCCGGAAGCTGGGAGTTCGGGCGGATCGCCCTGGTGCTGGGGGCGTGGTGCGTCGGAGGATTGCTGCTGTGTCTGCTGACCTTCCGGTGGAAGAACCGGCGCGACGGGTGACCGACCCGGACGATGTCGTCGGCGCCTACACCTGGGCGCGGTCGTTCCGGATCTGGGACACCTACTTCGCGCTCATCTGGCTGGCCACCCTGGTGTTCGTGCTCGGCACGGCGAACCCGGGGTGGCCGGTCCGCCTCACCGCGGCGGCGCTGCTCGTCCCCCTGATCCCCCTGTTCGTGTGGGTGGGCCGGCCCCTCCTGCGGGGCGATCCGCCCGGGGAACGACAGGCCCTCGGCTACCTGGTGGCGGCGATGGCGCTGTTCCTGCCGTCGGCGATCCTCGTGGGCGAGACACGGCTGATGACCTTCGCGCTGGTCCCCCAGTGCTTCATGTCGTTGCGGATCCGGCGGGCGCTGATGGCGGTGGCCGTCATCAATCTCGCGCCCGTCGCCGGCTGGGCCCTGCTGTGGTGGCCGAGCGACCAGGACGTCTTCTTCAACGGGCTGTTCGCGGTGGTCACTCTCGTCTTCTCGGTGGCCGTCGGCACCTGGGTCATCCGGATCATCGAGCAGAGCCAGGAGCGGGCCGAACTGATCGCCGAACTCGACGCGAGCCGCCACGAGGTCTCCCGGCTGTCGGCCGCGCACGGCGCCCTGGCAGAGCGGGAGCGGATGGCCCGGGAGATCCACGACACGCTCGCGCAGGGCTTCACCAGCCTGCTGATGCTGGTGCAGGCCGTCGAGGCGGAGCTCGACCACGACGTGTCCCAGGCCCGCCGTCATCTGGCGCTGATGGACGAGACGGCCCGGCTGAACCTCGCCGAGGCCCGCGCCCTGGTCGCCGGGGGCGCACCCGCGGACCTGGCCGACGCCTCCCTGCCGGACGCGCTGCGGAGACTGGCCGCCCGCCACGAGGCGACGCTGGAGGTGACCGGCCCCGTCCGCCCCCTCCCCGCCGGTCCCGAGGTGGTCGCCCTGCGCGCCTGCCAGGAGGCCCTGGCCAACACCCGTAAACACGCGGGGAGTTCGCCGTCGGTCGGCATCACCGTCGGGTACACCCACGACACGCTCACCGTGTCCGTACGCGACGACGGCTGCGGCTTCGACCCGTCCGCCGTCTGCACCGGTGCCGGCGGCTACGGTCTGGCGGGGTTGCGCGCCCGGGTCGTCGAGGCGGGCGGGACGGCCCAGGTGCGCAGTGCCCCCGGCGCCGGCACGACGGTGACCGTCCGCCTGCCCGTACCGCCCTCGAGGAGCCCATCGTGATCCGGATCATCCTGGCCGACGACCATCCCGTCGTACGGGAGGGACTGCGGGCGATGCTGAGCGCGGAACCGGACCTGGAGGTGGTCGCCGACGCGTCCAGCGGGCCGCAGGCGGAGGCGCTGGCCGCCGAGTTGCGGCCCGACATCGTGCTGATGGACCTGCGGATGCCGGGCGGCGGAGGCGTGGACTCCATCGTGCGGATGAGCGAGGCGGCGCTGCCGTGCCGGGTGATCGTCCTGACGACGTACGAGACGGACCGGGACATCCTGCGGGCGGTGGAGGCGGGAGCGGCGGGCTACCTGCTGAAGGATCTGCCGCGCGCGGAGCTGGCGGAGGCGGTGCGGGCGGCGGCCCGGGGCGAGACGGTGCTGGCGCCGTCGGTGGCGGCCCGACTCGTGGACCAGCTCCGCGCGAGGCCGGAGCGGCCGCGGTTGTCGGAGCGCGAGACGGCGGTCCTGCGGCTGGTGGCGGAGGGCTGCACGAACGCGGAGATCGGGCGCCGGTTGTTCATCGGCGAGTCGACAGTGAAAACCCATCTGCTGCGGGCCTTCGGCAAGTTGGGAGTGGACGACCGGACGGCGGCGGTGACGAGCGCGATGCGGTACGGCCTGCTGGACTGAGACCCCCAGCCCGTCCGGCGTTTGCGGACGAGGCCCTTCGGGCCGAAGCGGGGGTCTGGGGGCGCAGCCCCCAGGGACGGGACGGGAAGGGGCGGCGGGGGCGAAGAAACACCCCCCGCACACCCCGCCCCACCCCAACCCTCAGCCCAGCCTCGACTCCAGTTCCGCCACGATCTCGTTGACCCCCACCGCCGTCTGCTCCCCGGACTCCATGTCCTTGAGCTGGACGACGCCTTCGGCGAGGTCGCGTTCACCGGCGACGACGGTGTAGCGGGCGCCGCTGCGGTTGGCGTTCTTCATCGCGCCCTTCAGCCCCTTGGCGCCGTAGGAGAAGTCCGCGGCGATACCCACCTTGCGCAGCTCGGTGACCTTGGCGAACAGCACCCGGCGGGCCTCCTCGCCGAGCGGCACCGCGAACACGCTGGTGAGGGAGGGGAGTTCGAGCTCGACGCCCTCCGCCTCCAGGGCCAGGACCGTGCGGTCGACACCCAGTGCCCAGCCGACGGAGGGCAGCGCGGGACCGCCGATCATCTCGGACAGGCCGTCGTAGCGGCCGCCGCCGCCCACCGCGGACTGGGAACCGAGACCGTCGTGGACGAACTCGAAGGTGGTACGCGTGTAGTAGTCCAGGCCGCGCACCAGCCTCGGGTCGTCCTCGAAGGAGACGCCCGCGGCCGTGATCAGCTCGCGCACCTCCTCGTGGTACGCCTTGCAGGCGTCGCAGAGGTAGTCGCGCAGGAGCGGGGCGTCGGTGAGCTGCTTCTGGACGTCCTGGCGCTTGTCGTCGAGCACCCGCAGGGGGTTGATCTCGGCGCGGCGCAGGGTGTCCTCGTCCAGGTCGAGGCCGCGCAGGAAGTCCTGCAGGGCGGCCCGGTACACCGGACGGCACTCCTTGTCGCCCAGGCTGTTCAGGAGAATGCGGAAATCGCGCAGGCCCAGCGAGCGGTACGCCTGGTCGGCCAGGATGATCAGCTCGGCGTCCAGCGCCGGGTCCTCGGCGCCGATCGCCTCGGCGCCGACCTGGGAGAAGTGGCGGTAACGGCCCTTCTGCGGACGCTCGTAGCGGTAGTACGAGCCGGAGTACCAGAGCTTGACCGGGAGGTTGCCCGCCTTGTGCAGGTTGGCCTCCAGGGCGGCGCGCAGCACGGAGGCCGTGCCCTCGGGACGCAGGGCCAGCTGGTCGCCGCCCTTGGTCTCGAAGGCGTACATCTCCTTCGTCACGATGTCGGTCGACTCTCCGACACCGCGCGCGAACAGTTCGACGTTCTCGAAGCCGGGCGTCTCGATGTAGCCGTAGGCGGAGTTGCGCAACGGCGCGGCGATCGCCTCACGGACGGCCAGGAACTTGGCGCTGTCCGGGGGGATCAGGTCGTACGTGCCCTTGGGGGCCTTGAAGGTGCTCACGGAAGGTCTCGTCACATTCCTCGTCGGGGAGCGTCCACGCTGCCGCGGTCCTCGCGGCCCGCGGCCACCTGCCGCAGATACGGGTTGGTGGCGCGCTCCTGGCCGATGGTCGTCTGGGGGCCATGACCGGACAGCACCACGGTCGAGTCCTCGAGCGGCAGGCACACGCGGGCCAGCGAGTCGAGCATCTCGTCCATGTCACCGCCGGGCAGGTCGGTGCGTCCGATGGAGCCGGCGAACAGCAGGTCGCCCGAGAAGAAGACCGGCGGGATGTCCGCGGCCTCGGGCATCCCGAAGGTCACCGACCCCTTGGTATGGCCGGGCGCGTGCGCGACGGACAGCTCGATGCCCGCGAGCTCCAGCTTCGCGCCGTCGGTCAGCTCCTTGACGTCGTCCGGCTCCCCCACGGTCAGCTCACCCATCAGCTGCGTTCCGATGGAGCGACCGAGGCCCATCGACGGGTCGGTCATCATGTACCGGTCCTCGGGGTGGATCCACGCCGGTACGCCGTGCGCGCCGCACACCGGGACGACCGAGGCCACGTGGTCGATGTGGCCGTGCGTGAGGACGACGGCGACGGGCTTGAGCCGATGCTTCTTCAGCGTCTCCTCGACTCCCTGGGCGGCCTGGTGGCCGGGGTCGATGATCACGCACTCCTCACCGGCGGCGGGGGCGACGAGATAACAGTTCGTCCCCCAGGCCCCGGCGGGGAACCCGGCAATGAGCACGATCGTCCTTCGTTTGTGTCGATACGGGTGGGCTTCGGAATGGCTGCGCCTGTGGTCAGAGCCTACCGGCGCTGCCGATTCCTCAGCGAACCCATATACGGTACGGGGCACACGCAGGCGGTCGGCTCAGAGGACGCACGCGTCCCAGCAGGCGTACGAGACGCATGAGGAGAGAATCCGGTGGTCACCCAGGAACAGCGGAAGCGGCAGCTTGCCCGGGAGAAGTTCTTGCGGCAGCAGCAGCGGCGCACAGCCGCGCGGCGCAAGGCGCGCATGCGCAACTCGGTGATCGCGTCGGTGCTCGGCGTGGTCGTGATCGGCAGCGTCGCGCTGTACACGACCGGCGCCCTCAAGGACGACGACAAGACCAACGCGAGCTCCGAGACGACCCCGAGCGCGGAGGCGACCAGCAAGGCGCCGGACCCGTGCGAGAAGGCCGCCCCGGGCAAGGTCAAGACGGCGACCTGGAAGAAGGAGCCGGCGGTCACCATCGACAAGTCGGCGAAGTACACGATGACGTTGGCGACGACGTGCGGTGACATAGGCATCGCGATGAAGACGTCGGCCGCGCCGCACACCGTGAACTCGTTCAGCTTCCTCGCCGGCAAGGGCTACTTCGACCACACCAAGTGCCACCGGCTCACCACCAACGGCATCTACGTGCTGCAGTGCGGCGACCCGACCGGCTCCGGCAGCGGCGGCCCCGGCTACACCATTCCGGACGAGAACCTGAAGGACAAAAGCCTGAAGGGCAACATCTATCCGGCGGGCACGGTCGCGATGGCGAACACCAGCCAGCCGAACACCGGCGGCAGCCAGTTCTTCCTCGTCTACCAGGACAGCCAGTTGCCGCCCAGCTACACACCGTTCGGCACCATTTCGGAGGGCGGCATGAAGGTCCTGAAGAAGATCGCCGCCGCCGGCGAGAGCACCGGAGCGGGCGACGGAGCGCCCAACGCAACGGTCGTCATCAACAAGGCAACCGTCACCAAATCCTGACCGTCAACTGCGAAATTTCGGTCGCGCGGGATGCGGACAGGCAACCCGCCGGTCGCCTATGTTGGCCGTGACGAAACTGTGGACGATGCTCGGGGGCGCTGAGGCCCTCGCAGGCATCATGTGGAGGAGGCGCTGTGAGCAGCGACCCGTGGGGCCGCGTCGACGAGACGGGGACCGTGTACGTGCGTACGGCCGACGGCGAGCAGGTCGTCGGTTCCTGGCAGGCCGGCTCCCCCGACGAGGCACTGGCCTACTTCGAGCGCAAGTACGAGGGCCTGGTGGTCGAGATCGGCCTCCTCGAGAAGCGAGTCAAGACCACCGACCTTTCGGCGAAGGACGCGCAGGCGGCGATCGACCACATTCGCGAGCAGGTCGACGCGCATCACGCGGTCGGCGACCTGGACTCCCTGCGGGTCCGGCTGGACAAGCTCGTGGAGACCGTCGAGAAGCGTCGCGAGGAGCGCAAGCAGCAGCGCGCGAAGCAGTCCGACGAGGCGCGTCACGCCAAGGAGGCTCTGGTCACCGAGGCGGAGGAGCTGGCGCAGTCGGACCAGTGGCGGGCGGCCGGTGAGCGGCTGCGGGCCCTGGTGGACACCTGGAAGGGCCTGCCGCGCCTGGACCGCAAGTCGGACGACGAGCTGTGGCACCGCTTCTCCCACGCCCGCTCGGCGTTCTCCAAGCGGCGCAAGGCGCACTTCGCGTCGCTGGACGCGCAGCGCGAGGAGGCCCGGAAGACCAAGGAGCGTCTGGTCGCGGAAGCCGAGTCGATGTCCGGCTCGACGGACTGGGGGCCGACGGCCGCGCGCTACCGCGAGCTGATGTCCGAGTGGAAGGCCGCGGGCCGCGCCCAGCGCGAGCACGAGGACGACCTGTGGAACCGCTTCCGCGGCGCCCAGGACGTCTTCTTCGCCGCCCGCAGCTCGGTCTTCGCCGAGCGGGACGCCGAGCAGTCGGAGAACCTGAAGCTGAAGGAGGAGCTGGCCGAGGAGGCCGAGAAGCTCCTGCCGATCGGTGACCTCAAGAGCGCGCGTGCCGCGTTCCGCTCGCTCAACGAGCGCTGGGAGGCCATCGGCCACGTGCCGCGCGACGCGCGGCCGAAGGTCGAAGGCCGGATGCACGCGGTGGAGCGGGCCCTGCAGGAGGCCGAGGAGAGCGAGTGGCGCCGGTCGAACCCGGAGGCACGCGCGCGTGCCGAGGGCCTGACCGGCCAGCTCCAGGCGGCGGTCGACAAGCTGAAGGGCCAGATCGAGCAGGCGCGGACCCAGGGCAACAACGCCAGGGCCGACAAGCTCGCGAGGGAGCTGGAGGGTCGCCAGGCCCTGCTGGACCAGGCGCTGAAGGGTCTGCAGGAGTTCGGCGGCTGACGCTCGCCACGCACGTACAGAGGGGCTGCCCAACCCGCAAAGGTAGGGGGCCCCCCATGGGGTGCGGTGGCCGGGGTTTACAGCAGCGCGCCGACGGCAACCCCGACACAACGTTCGCGCCCCCCGCTTGTAGCGGGGGGCCCCACACGGGCATGGTTGGGGTCGCCCCTCTTCGTGTGCGGTGCCGGTGCTTACCTGCTGCGCGCCGACGTCACCCGGTACACGTCGTACACGCCCTCGACTCCCCTGACCGCCTTCAGGACGTGCCCGAGGTGCTTCGGGTCGCCCATCTCGAAGGTGAAGCGGGAGGTCGCGACGCGGTCGCGGGAGGTCTGGACGGCCGCGGAGAGGATGTTGACGTGCTGGTCGGACAGCACGCGGGTGACGTCCGACAGGAGCCGGGAGCGGTCCAGGGCCTCCACCTGGATGGCGACCAGGAAGACCGAGGACTGGGTGGGCGCCCACTCGACCTCGAGGATGCGCTCGGGCTCGCGGGACAGTGAGTCCACGTTCACGCAGTCGCTGCGGTGAACCGATACGCCACTACCGCGCGTGACGAAGCCGATGATCGGGTCGCCGGGGACCGGCGTACAACAGCGGGCGAGCTTGACCCACACGTCGTCGACGCCCTTCACCACGACACCCGGGTCGGTGCTCGTGCGGCGCTTGCGCCCGCGGCCGCGGGACGGCGGGACCGACTCGTCGATCTCCTCGGTGGCCGCCTCCTCGCCGCCGAGCGCCTGGACGAGCTTCTGCACGACGTTCTGTGCGGAGACGTGCCCCTCGCCGATCGCCGCGTACAGCGCGGAGATGTCCGGGTAGCGCATCTCATGGGCGAGCGTCACGAGCGAGTCGCCGGTCAGGATGCGCTGGATCGGCAGGTTCTGTTTGCGCATGGCGCGGACGATGGCGTCCTTGCCCTGCTCGATCGCCTCGTCGCGGCGCTCCTTGGAGAACCACGCCCGGATCTTGTTGCGGGCGCGGGGCGACTTCACGAAGTTGAGCCAGTCCCGGGACGGCCCGGCACCGGCCGCCTTGGACGTGAAGACCTCCACCAGGTCGCCGTTGTCCAGGGTGGATTCCAACGGTACGAGGCGGCCGTTGACGCGGGCTCCTATGGTGCGGTGGCCCACCTCGGTGTGCACCGCGTACGAGAAGTCCACGGGCGTGGCGCCGGCCGGCAGCGCTATCACGTCACCCTTCGGTGTGAAGACGAAGACCTCGTTGCGCGACAGGTCGAAGCGCAGGGACTCCAGGAACTCGCCGGGGTCCTCGGTCTCCTTCTGCCAGTCCAGGAGCTGGCGCAGCCACGCCATGTCGTTGAGGTGGTCGTCCTTGCCGGTGGTCCGAGGCTGGTCCGAACGCACCTTGGAGGTGCCGGCGACGGCCTCCTGCTTGTACTTCCAGTGCGCGGCGATGCCGTACTCGGCACGGCGGTGCATGTCGAAGGTGCGGATCTGGAGTTCGACCGGCTTGCCGTTGGGCCCGATGACCGTCGTGTGCAGCGACTGGTACATGTTGAACTTGGGCATCGCGATGTAGTCCTTGAACCGGCCGGGGACCGGGTTCCACCGCGCGTGCACCGTGCCGAGGGCCGCGTAGCAGTCGCGGACCGTGTCGACAAGCACACGAATTCCCACCAGGTCGTAGATCTCCGCGAAGTCACGGCCGCGGACGATCATCTTCTGGTAGACGCTGTAGTAGTGCTTCGGGCGGCCGGTGACGGTCGCCTTTATCCGGGCGGCGCGCAGGTCGGACTGGACCTCGTCGGTCACTATGGCGAGGTACTCGTCGCGCTTGGGGGCGCGCTCGGCGACCAGGCGGACGATCTCGTCGTACATCTTGGGGTAGAGGATCGCGAAGGCGAGGTCTTCCAGCTCCCACTTGATGGTGTTCATGCCCAGCCGGTGGGCGAGCGGCGCGTAGATCTCCAGCGTCTCGCGCGCCTTCTTCTCCTGCTTCTCGCGCTTGAGGTAACGCATGGTGCGCATGTTGTGCAGGCGGTCGGCGAGCTTGATGACCAGGACACGCGGGTCCTTGGCCATCGCCACGACCATCTTGCGTACGGTCTCGGCCTGCGCGGCCTCGCCGAACTTGACCTTGTCCAGCTTGGTGACGCCGTCGACGAGCAGGGCGACGGAGTCGCCGAAGTCGCGGCGGAGCTGGTCGAGGCCGTACTCGGTGTCCTCGACGGTGTCGTGCAGGAGCCCGGCCATCAGGGTGGCGGGGTCCATGCCGAGTTCGGCGAGGATCGTGGTCACCGCGAGCGGGTGCGTGATGTACGGGTCGCCGCTCTTGCGCTTCTGGCCGCGGTGCCAGCGCTCGGCGACCTGGTAGGCCTTCTCGATCTGGCGCAGGGTCGCCGTCTCCGCCTTGGGGTCGTTGCTGCGGACGATGCGCAGCAACGGCTCGAGGACCGGGTTGTACGGGTTGGAACGCTGCACGCCGAGACGGGCGAGGCGGGCCCGTACGCGGTTGGAGGAGCCGGTGCGGGCGGGCTGGCCCGCGGCGGGGCGGACCGCGGGCGAGTTCGTGGCCGGCTGGGGCGCCGGGGCACCCCCCGCTCGCGCGGCGTCGGGGGTGGCGGGGAGGGGCTTGGGACGCGCCTGCTCGGCCGACTTGTCGACGGGTGCCGACTGGGCGTGCTCGACCGGCCCGCGGGGGTCGTTCTTCGCCTGGGCCGCGTCGGTCGGCGCGGGCTTGGCCGCGGGCCCCGAGGCGGACTCGGGCTTTGCGGCGGTCAGGTGTTGGGCCTCGTCTGGCAAGAGGACTCCTCGTGCGCGATCCGGCTCCCCCGGTCAGGCTCCGGAGACCCCATGGTAGCGAGCCTGCGCCCAAGGATCGCCTTCAGGCCGATGTGAGGGCCGTCTACCTGTGAAACGCGAGAGGCGGGCGCCGGATTCCTCCGGGCCCGCCACTGCGGTGTCCTGCGGGTGGCACACGCCCTGCGCAGGGGTTGTGCACGGATGCTCAGATCTTGAGCAGCGCCTCCAACGGGGCGCCGGCGAGGGCCGGCTCCAGGCGGGCGCGGCCGCCCAGGAAGCCCAGCTCCATCAGGACGGCGAGGCCCGCGACCTCGGCGCCCGCCCGGCGGATCAGCTGGATCGACGCCTCGGCCGTGCCGCCGGTGGCGAGGACGTCGTCGACGACCAGGACGCGGTCGGCCGCGCCCAGGTCCTCGGCGTGCACCTCGATCTCGGCGGAGCCGTACTCCAGGTCGTACGCCTGGCTGAGCGTCGCTCCGGGGAGCTTGCCCGCCTTGCGCACGGGGATGAAGCCGAGGCCGGCACGGACGGCGACCGGAGCTCCGAGAATGAAGCCGCGGGCCTCCAGGCCGACGATCTTCGTGGCGCCGGCGTCCGTGGCGATCGCGGCGAGGGCGTCGGTGAGCGCGGTGAACGCCGCCGGGTCCGCCAGCAGCGGGGTGATGTCCTTGAACATCACGCCCGGCTCCGGGTAGTCCGCCACGTCACGGATCCGGCTGAGCAGCAGTTCCTCGATGCCGGTCATCGGCGCTTCCCGGAGGGTCGGCCACGGCCCCGGTTGCGGGCCGCGGGCTGGGTGCGCGGGCCGACGACCGCGGGGGTGGCGTCCTCCGGCTCGTCGTCGTACGACTCGTCGACGACCTCGTTCTCCGGCGTCTCGCCCTTCGCGGCGGCCTGCGCACGCTTGGCGAGTACGCGCTTCTTGAGGGCCTTCATCTGCGGCTCGCGCTCCTTGAGGTCGGCGACGAGCGGCGTGGCGATGAAGATCGAGGAGTACGCACCGGCCGCGAGGCCGACGAACAGCGACAGCGAGATGTCGTTCAGCATGCCGGCGCCGAGAACACCGCCACCGATGAAGAGCAGGGCTCCCACCGGCAGCAGCGCGACCACGGTGGTGTTGACCGAGCGGACCAGCGTGCTGTTGATCGAGCGGTTGGCGACGTCGCTGTAGGTCCAGCGGGTCTGCTTGGCGATGTCCTTGGTCTGCTCCTTGAGGCTGTCGAAGACGACGACCGTGTCGTAGAGCGAGTAACCGAGAATGGTCAGCAGACCGATCACCGTGCCCGGCGTGACCTCGAAGCCGACGAGGGCGTAGATGCCGACGGTGATGGTGATGTCGTGGATCAGCGCGACGAACGCGGCGAGCGCCATGCGCCACTCGAAGGCGATCGCCAGATAGATCACCACCAGGACCAGGAAGATCCCGAGGCCCTGCCAGGCCTTGTTGGCGACCTGGTCACCCCAGCTGGGGCCGACAAGGTCGGCGTTGATCTGCTCGCTGTCGACCTTCAGGTCCTTGGCGAGCTCCTGCTTGATCTGGCCGGACTTGTCGGTGTCGATGCCCGCGATCTGGATGCGCAGGCTGCCGTCGCCGAGCTCCTGGACGATCGCGTCGTGGCCGGAGGCCTCCTCCGCGTACGTCTCCGCCTGTGACACCGAGACGCTTGTGTTCTTCGGCGTGGTGAAGACGGCGCCGCCCTCGAACTCGATGCCCATGTTCAGGCCGCGCACCGCCAGGCCGACGATGGCCGTGATGGTGATCAGGATCGAGAGGCCGTACCAGATCTTGCGGTTGCCGACGAAGTCGTAGCCGACCTCGCCACGGTGCAGTCGGGCGCCGAGGTTGCCGAGCTTCGACATCTCACGCCTCCTTCGGGTCGACAGGGCCGGCGGCAGGCTGGGCGGGACGGCGGGTGCGGCGCAGCGGGGGCTTGGCGCCCAGTCGCTTGGGGTCGAGGCCGGACCAGCTGTGACCGCTGGAGAAGAACTTGCTGCGCGCGACGAACGTCAGCAGCGGCTTGGTGAACAGGAAGACGACCACCACGTCGAGGAGGGTGGTCAGACCCAGCGTGAACGCGAAGCCCTGGACCTTGCCGACCGTGACGATGAAGAGCACCGCGGCGGCGAGGAACGACACGAAGTCGGAGACCAGGATGGTGCGCCGGGCCCGTGGCCAGGCCCGCTCGACGGCGGGGCGCAGCGTGCGGCCCTCGCGGATCTCGTCCCGGACCCGTTCGAAGTACACGATGAACGAGTCCGCCGTGATGCCGATCGCGACGATGGCACCGCAGACGGCCGGCAGGTTCAGGGCGAAGTTGATGGTCGGGCCGAGCAGCGCCATGATCACGTAGGTGAGGGCCGCGGAGGCCAGCAGCGAGGCGACGGCGATGAGCGCCAGGCCGCGGTAGTACGCCACCAGGTAGATGACAACCAGGGCGAGACCGATCGCGCCCGCGATCAGGCCCGCTTGCAGCTGCTCGCCGCCGAGCGCGGCGGTCACCGTGGTGACGCTGTCCTCCTTGAAGGTCAGCGGCAGGGCGCCGTACGACAGCATGTTGGCCAGGCTCTGGGACGACTCCTGGTTGAAGTTGCCGGAGATCTCCGCGTTGCCACCGGTCAGCGCCTGGCTGACGGACGGGTCGGAGACCACCTCGCCGTCGAGGACGATGGCGAACTGGTTCTGCGGGGGCTGGTTCTGGGCCAGCTTGCCGGTGATGTCGCCGAACTTCTTGGCGCCGCCGTTCGTGAAGTCCATGGTGACGGTCCAGCCGGCGCCGGTCGTCGTGTTGAGGACAGCCTTTGCCTCCTCCACGTCGGTGCCGTCGACCTCGGCCGGGCCCAGGACGTACTTCTGCCACTGGCCCGACGAGTTCTGGCCGCAGGCCACGGTGGAGTCGGTGGGCTTGGCGCCCTCGCCGGCCTTGGCGCGGGCCGTCGGCTTCGTGCAGTCGAGGGCGGCGTACTGGGCCTCGAGCTGACTGGCCGCCGCGCTGGAGTCACCGCTGCTCGCGGACGGGGAGGCGCTGGCACTGGCGGAGGCCGAGGCGCTGGCCGACGGGGTGGGGTCGGCCTTCAAGGCGTCGGTGACCGCGCGGCCCTGCGAGGTGGGGGTCGCCGACGGGGTGGTGGAGCTGGAGGGAGAAGACGACGAGGTCGCCTTGTCCGTGGCCTTGTCGCCGCTCGACCCGCTGCTGGAGGCGCTCGGCGACGGGCTGGCCGTGGCGGCCGCGCCCGAGACCTCTGTGGCGAGGACCGGCCGGAAGTACAGCTTGGCGGTGGTGCCGACCTGCTTCTGGGCCTCCTCGGAGTTCGTACCCTTGGGGATGTTGACGATGATGTTCTTGTCGCCCTGGGTCTGAACCTCGGCCTCCGAGACACCAAGACCGTTGACACGGCGGTTCATGATGTCGACCGCTGTGTCCATGTTGGTCTTGTTGATCGCGGATTCCTGGCCGGCCTCCGGGACCGCCCGGAGCGTGATGCTCGTACCACCGGCAAGGTCGATGCCGAGACGCGGAGTGGTGTGCCCGGAGAGGAACATTCCTCCGGTGAGCGCCACGATGGCGATCAGGATGAGGGCCAGCGAGCGCCCCGGCTTGCTCTGGGCGCTCGCGCTCCGGCCCTTCTTAGGTGCTGCCACCTTCTCGTACTCCCTCTCGGGCCGTCTCGCGCCGGATCTGCGGGCGGACGGCCATGACTGGTGTCGGGATCCCGTGCGAGCTGTGCACGTCCGGGGGCACGCGGAGCCGGCCCGCGCGCCCGGGGAGTGCGACTACTTCGCCTCGGAGTCGCCGTCGGTCTTCTTCGGCTCCTCGTCCGTCTTCGCCTCGGCGGCCTCGGTGTCGGCCGGGGTCTCGGCGGGCTCCTCGGCCTTGTCCTCGGCCGTGTCCTTCTTGCCGAGGTCGACGGGCTTGTCGTCGGAAGCGGCGGCAGCGTCGGCGGCGGGCTCGTCGGTCTCGGTGAGGGAGGAGGCGTCGTCCGGGACGACGTCGGAGTCGGACTTCAGGTCGTGCTCGACGCCGTGGACGATGCGGTTGTACTCGTCGTCCGTCAGGACGGCACCGATCGCGTTCTTCGCGAAGAGAAGGTCGACGCCCGGACCGGCATCGACGAGGACCGTGTCCTCATTGACTTCCTTGACCGTCGCGTACATGCCCCCGATGGTGCGGATGCCACTGCCGGGCTGCATGTCGTTCCGCATATTCGCGGCCGCCTGCTGCTTCTTCTTGGCCGAGCGGGTCATCAGGAACATGGCCCCGATGAGCACGATGAACGGGAGGA
This sequence comes from Streptomyces sp. NPDC058678, assembly GCF_042714835.1. NCBI lineage: Bacteria > Bacillati > Actinomycetota > Actinomycetes > Kitasatosporales > Streptomycetaceae > Streptomyces > Streptomyces sp. NPDC058678. The sequence goes on from NZ_JBHXSG010000069.1 coordinate 16,428, forward strand.
GGGTCACGAGACTCACGGGTCGGTACTTCCTTCACGTGACCGCGATGGTGAGCGGCCTGATGGTTGGGGGTATGTGCACCGCCGACAAAGGCGGCATCGGCGGAGTCTAAGCGAGTCCGCGCGCATGGAACAACGCTCAGCATGGCACCAGGGTTCCTGACCCGGCCACCACGCTCGTCGTCACGCCCCGAACAGGTCCTGTTGTCCGTTTCCTGTGGCCGTGGAGCGGGGCGGGGTGAGGCCGAGATGCGCCCACGCGGCGGGCGTGCCGACCCGTCCGCGCGGGGTGCGGGCGAGCAGGCCCTCCCGGACGAGGAAGGGTTCGGCGACCTCCTCCACGGTCTCGCGCTCCTCCCCCACGGCGACGGCGAGCGTCGACAGACCGACCGGGCCGCCGCCGAACAGCTTGAGCAGCGCCTCCAGGACCGCGCGGTCGAGACGGTCCAGGCCGCGGGCGTCGACCTCGTACACGGCGAGAGCGGCCTCGGCGATGCCGCGGGTGATCAGACCGTCGGCCTTGACCTGGGCGTAGTCGCGGACGCGGCGCAGCAGACGGTTGGCGATACGAGGCGTGCCGCGGGAGCGGCCGGCGATCTCCGCGGCTCCGTCGGTGTCGATCTCCACGTCGAGCAGGTTCGCCGAGCGGTGGATGACGCGCTCCAGCTCGGCGGGCTCGTAGAACTCCATGTGTCCGGTGAAGCCGAAGCGGTCGCGCAGCGGGGGCGGCAGCAGGCCCGCGCGCGTGGTGGCGCCGACCAGGGTGAAGGGGGGCAGTTCGAGCGGGATGGCGGTGGCGCCGGGGCCCTTGCCGACGATGACGTCGACGCGGAAGTCCTCCATCGCCATGTAGAGCATCTCCTCGGCGGGCCGGGACATGCGGTGGATCTCGTCGAGGAAGAGGACCTCGCCCTCCTGGAGGGAGGAGAGGATCGCGGCCAGGTCTCCGGCGTGCTGGATGGCGGGGCCGCTGGTGATGCGGATCGGGGCGTTCATCTCGGCCGCGATGATCATCGACAGCGTGGTCTTGCCGAGGCCGGGGGCACCGGAGAGCAGCACGTGGTCGGCGGTGGCGCCCCGCGCGCGGGCGGCGCGCAGGACGAGGTCGAGCTGCTCGCGGACCTTCTCCTGGCCGATGAACTCGCCGAGGTCCTTGGGTCGCAGGGCGGCCTCGACGGCCTGGTCCTCACCATCGGCTGACGCGCCGACGAGCCGCTCGGCGGCGGGGGTGTCGGTCGTGTCGTCCCAGTTCACTGCAGTTCTCCTCGCGGTGGCGCGCCCGGCGGCCGGCCGGCCGGGGTTCCGGGGGCCGTCCTCCGCAAGACACAGCGTCGAGTGTGCCTCGCGGTCTCGTGGTGGCGCGGTGGTTCGTCGTTCAGCGGGCTCGGTTCAGGCTCTGCAGGGCCGCCTTCAGCAGCTGTCCGACCTGGGGTGTGCCCTCGGCCGCCTCCGCCTGCGGGGCCACGGCGGACACGGCCTCGTCGGCCTCCCGGGTCGCGTAGCCGAGGCCGATCAGGGCGGCGTGCAGCTGGTCGCGCCAGCCGGTGCTGATCGCGGTGCCCACCGCGGGCGCGCCGATCGGCTCGCCGAGTCGGTCCTTCAGCTCCAGCAGCAGCTTCTGGGCGCCCTTCTTGCCGATGCCGGGTACGGCGATCAGCGTCTTCTCGTCGCCGGTGGAGACGGCCCGGCGCAGGGCGTCAGGTGAGTGCACGGCGAGCATCGCCTGGGCGAGTCGCGGTCCGACGCCGCTGGCGGTCTGGAGCAGCTCGAAGGTCTGCCGCTCGTCGTCGTCCGCGAAGCCGTAGAGGGTCAGTGAGTCCTCGCGGACCACCAGGGAGGTGGCCAGCTTGGTCGGCTGGCCCATGCGCAGCCCGGAGAGGGTGTTCGGCGTGCACTGGACGGCGATGCCGATCCCGCCCACCTCGACCACCGCGGAATCGGGGGCGAGGGCGGCGACCGGACCGCTGACGAAGGCGATCATGCCGTACGGCCTTTCGATGCGTGCAGGGCGACGGCCTGCTGGAGTCGGTTCTGGGCGGGGGCGCGCCAGATGTGGCAGATGGCGAGGGCCAGGGCGTCGGCGGCGTCGGCGGGCTTCGGCGGTGCGTCGAGCCGCAGCAGCCGGGTGACCATGGCGCCGACCTGGTCCTTGTCGGCTCGGCCGCTGCCGGTGACGGCGGCCTTGACCTCGCTCGGGGTGTGCAGGGCGACGGGGATGCCGCGGCGGGCGGCGCACAGCATGGCGACGGCGCTGGCCTGGGCGGTGCCCATCACCGTACGGACGTTGTGCTGGCTGAACACCCGCTCCACGGCGACGAATTCGGGCCGGTGCTCGTCCAGCCACTGTTCGATGCCTCGCTCGATCGCGACGAGGCGGTGCGCCAACTCGGCGTCCACCGGCGTCCGTACGACACCGACGCCGAGCATGGTGAGCGGCCGGCCCGCGACCCCCTCGACGACACCGACACCGCATCGCGTGAGTCCGGGGTCCACCCCGAGTACGCGCACGCGCCCTCCCCTCTTCGCGGCTGAGCCACCGCCCTCGCGGACGTGGCTGAGCACCCTCGGGGTTCCTCGACTGATGGTTGCGGTCCCCGGGCGGTGATCTTTGGCTCCCGACTGGCTTCCCGTTGCCACCGACACGGGCCGGGGGCCGTGGGGACGTGTCCCATCGGCCCGCCGAGATCGCGCCCCCGCCCGCGGCGGCGTTACGCGTCGACCTTCTCCATGACCTCGTCGCTGACGTCGAAGTTGGCGAAGACGTTCTGCACGTCGTCGCTGTCCTCGAGCGCGTCGATCAGCTTGAAGATCTTCTTCGCGCCCTCTTCGTCGAGCTCGACCTGCATGGTCGGGACGAAGTTGGCGTCGGCGGAGTCGTAGTCGATGCCGGCGTCCTGGAGGGCGGTGCGGACCGCGACCAGGTCGGTGGCCTCGCTGATGACCTCGAAGGACTCACCGAGGTCGTTGACCTCCTCGGCGCCCGCGTCCAGAACGGCGCCGAGCACGTCGTCCTCGCCCAGCTCGCCCTTGGGGACGATGACGACGCCCTTGCGGTTGAAGAGGTACGACACCGAGCCCGGGTCGGCCATGGAGCCGCCGTTGCGGGTCATGGCGACGCGGACGTCGGAGGCGGCGCGGTTGCGGTTGTCGGTGAGGCACTCGATGAGCACCGCGACACCGTTCGGGCCGTAACCCTCGTACATGATCGTCTCGTAGTCGGCGCCACCGGCCTCGAGACCGCCACCGCGCTTGACCGCGGAGTCGATGTTCTTGTTCGGGACCGACGACTTCTTCGCCTTCTGGATGGCGTCGTAGAGAGTCGGGTTGCCCTCGATGTCGACGCCGCCCATCCGGGCCGCGACCTCGATGTTCTTGATCAGCTTCGCGAAGAGCTTGCCGCGTTTGGCGTCGATCACGGCCTTCTTGTGCTTCGTCGTAGCCCATTTAGAGTGGCCGGACATCTGCCTGTCTCCTTCGCGTAACCCAACTCCGTACGAACGCCAGAGATCCTACAAGGACTCCGCCGTCCGGTTCGCGCGCACCATGTCGACGAACAGGGCGTGCACGCGGTGGTCGCCGGTCAGTTCCGGGTGGAACGACGTGGCGAGCGCGTTGCCCTGGCGGACCGCGACGATGTGACCGTCGTGCTCGGCGAGCACTTCGGTCTCGGCGCCGACGGACTCGACCCAGGGCGCGCGGATGAACACGCCCTCCACAGGATCGCCCGCAATGCCCTTCACGTCGAGCGAGGCCTCGAAGGACTCGTTCTGGCGTCCGAAGGCGTTGCGGCGCACGATCATGTCGATGCCGCCGATCGTCTCCTGGCCCGAGCGAGGGTCGAGGATCTTGTCGGCGAGCATGATCATGCCCGCGCAGGTGCCGTAGACGGGCATGCCGGACCGCACGCGCGCGCGTAGCGACTCCATCACGCCGAACAGGACGGCCAGCTTGGAGATGGTGGTGGACTCGCCGCCTGGGATGACCAGGCCGTCCACCTCGGCGAGCTCTTCGGGGCGCCGCACCGGCCTGGCCACGGCGTCGGCCGCGGCCAGGGCGATGAGGTGCTCCCGTACGTCGCCCTGGAGTGCCAGGACGCCTATGACAGGTGCGTCAGTCATGTAAGTGCAGTCCTCAGGGGTGGCTTACCAGCCGCGGTTGGCGTAGCGCTCGGCTTCGGGGAGGGTGTCGCAGTTGATGCCGACCATGGCCTCGCCGAGGTTGCGGGACGCGTCCGCGATGATCTTCGGGTCGTCGTAGAAGGTGGTCGCCTTCACGATGGCGGCGGCGCGCTTGGCCGGGTCGCCGGACTTGAAGATGCCCGAGCCGACGAAGACGCCCTCGGCGCCGAGCTGGCGCATCAGCGCGGCGTCGGCGGGGGTGGCGACGCCACCGGCGGAGAACAGGACGACCGGGAGCTTGCCGAGCTCGGCGACCTCCTTGACGATCTCGTACGGGGCGCGCAGGTCCTTGGCGGCGGCGTACAGCTCGTTGTTGTCGTAGCCGCGCAGCCTGGCGATCTCGTTCTTGATCTGGCGCAGGTGGCGGACGGCCTCGACGACGTTGCCGGTGCCGGCCTCGCCCTTGGAGCGGATCATCGCGGCGCCCTCGGCTATGCGGCGCAGGGCCTCGCCCAGGTTGGTGGCACCACAGACGAAGGGGGTCGTGAACGCCCACTTGTCGGAGTGGTTGACCTCGTCGGCCGGGGTGAGGACCTCGGACTCGTCGATGTAGTCGACGCCGAGGGACTGCAGCACCTGGGCCTCGACGAAGTGGCCGATGCGGGACTTGGCCATGACCGGGATCGAGACGGCCTCGATGATCTCCTCGATCATGTTCGGGTCCGACATACGGGCCACGCCGCCGTCCTTGCGGATGTCGGCCGGAACCCGCTCCAGGGCCATGACGGCCACGGCGCCCGCGTCCTCGGCGATCTTCGCCTGCTCGGCGTTGACGACGTCCATGATCACGCCGCCCTTGAGCTGCTCGGCCATGCCGCGCTTCACGCGCGCGGTGCCGGTCTCGGGGGTCTGGTTGTCGGAGAACGTGCTGGACACGGGTGACCTCACTGAAGGTGAAAGAGGGATCTGCAGCACCGAGGAAACGGGAGAGGACCAGTCCACAGCAAGGGCCAATGGACAGACGGTGGATCGTTTTCCGGCCAAGGGCCGGCGAGGGTGGCTCGGGCCTGCCCGCCGGACAGGTCCTACGTCGGGCGATCGGCCAGAGCTGCGGGAGGCTCGTCGTCCATCTCGAAGGCCAACGGGAACGGCGCGTGCCCCGCCAGCCGGAACCAGCGCACCTTGCGGTGCCGGCGCAGTGCCCTGGCCGCCCGTACGGCGTCGTTGTGGAAGCGCCGGGCCATCGGCACCCGGCGCACCGCCTCGGTCAGTTCCCGGATGGCCGCCTCTCCCCCGGGCACCGCCCGTACCGCCTCCACCTGCTGCGTCTCGGCGAACACGGCCCGCAACGCCTGGCTCAGCTCGCTCTCGGCGACCTCCCGCTGCTCCTCCTCGGCCTGCCGGGCGGCATGCGCGGCCTCGTACAGGACGATCGAGGCGGCCGGATCGAGCACCCCGGAGGTGGCCAGTTCCTGGGTCACCGAAGCGCGGCGCAGCAGTTGGGCGTCGAGACCGGCGCGCGTGGCGTCGATGCGGGCGTGCAGCCGGTCGAGTCGCCCGGCCGTCCAGCTCAGGTAGAGGCCGATCGCGACCAGCGCGACGAGGATCCAGATCAGGGTTGCGGTCACGGGCGGCAAGGCTACCGGGGCGCTCCGGTGGGGTTGGCCGGGTGTCGCGGCGGGCGTTGGTGCGGGCGTTCTGGGAGCTGCCGCCCCCAGGCCCCCGCTTCGGCCTGAACGGCCTCGTCCTCAAACGCCGGACGGGCCGACATGCCTGGACCGGCGCTGCCACACGCGCCCCGAGGTCTCGTCAGTCCCGCGCCAGCCCCAGCCGCGCCCGCAGCCCCGTCGCCCGCTCGTCGTCCGCCGCGGCGACCGCCGCCGCGCCGGACGTCACCGTCTCGTACACGGACAGGATGTCCGCGCCGACCGTCGACCAGTCGAACCGTCTCACGTGCGCGCTGCCGCGCTCGCGCAGCTCGGCCAGCCGTGCCGGGTCCCCGAGCAGCCGTACGGCTGCCTCGGCGAGCGCGTCCGCGTCCTCGTTGGCGAACAGCTCGCCCGCCGCGCCCTGGTCGAGCACCTGGGTGAAGGCGTCCAGGTCCGAGGCCAGCACCGGGGCCCCCGCCGACATCGCCTCGACCAGGATGATCCCGAAGCTCTCGCCGCCGGTGTTGGGGGCGACGTACAGGTCGACACTGCGCAGGAAACGGGCCTTGTCCACGTCGCTGACCATGCCGAGGAACTCGACGCGCGGGCGGAGGTCGGCGGGCAGTGACTCGACCGCCTCCTTCTCGTCACCGCGCCCGGCGACGAGCAGCCGGGTCTGCGGGCGCTCGGCGAGGATCTTCGGCAGGGCCCTCATCAGCACCGGCAGACCCTTGCGGGGCTCGTCGATGCGGCCGACGAAGCCGATCGTGTCGCCCTGCCACTCGGACTTGGGCTCGGCCCGGGCGAAGAAGTCGACGTCGACGCCGTTCGGGATCACCACGGCGTCGCCGCCGAGGTGTTCGACGAGCGTGCGGCGGGCGTACTCGCTCACGGCGATCCGCGCGCTGATCTTCTCCAGGGCGGCCTGCAGGATCGAGTACGCGGCGATCATGGCCCGGGAGCGCGGGTTGGAGGTGTGGAAGGTGGCGACGATGGGACCCTGCGCGGCCCAGCACGCCAGCAGGCCGAGGGACGGCGAGGCCGGCTCGTGGATGTGGATGACGTCGAACTCGCCGTCGTGCAGCCAGCGCCGCACCCGGGCCGCCGACAGGAAGCCGAAGTTGAGACGGGCCACCGAGCCGTTGTACGGCACCGGCACCGCGCGGCCGGCCGACACGACGTACGGCGGCAGCGGGGTGTCGTCGTCGGCCGGGGCGAGGACGGACACCTGGTGACCGAGCCGGATGAAGTACTCGGCGAGATCGCGGATGTGGAACTGGACGCCACCCGGTACGTCCCAGGAGTACGGACAGACGATGCCGATCCTCACGCGGTCCCCCCGGCGGGAGAACGCGCGGGATCAAGGTCCTTGAGCCACAAGCGCTGCAGCATGTGCCAGTCCTCCGGATGGTCGGCGATCCCTGTGGCGAAGGCATCGGCCAGCGCCTGTGCCATGACAGACGTCTTCTCGGCCCGGGTACCTGTCTCGGGGACCTCGATCGGGGGATGCACACGACCCTGCATCACGGGCGAGTCGTCGTACCAGAGCGTCACCGGCAGCAGGAGCGCGCCGGTCTGCTGGGCGAGCAGCGCCGGACCGGCCGGGATCCGGGTGGCCTCACCGAAGAACCGGACCTCGACGCCGGAGGAGGACAGGTCCCGTTCGGCGACCAGGCAGACCAGGCCGCCGTCGCGCAGCCGCCGGGCCAGCGTGCCGAAGGCGGTACCGCCGCTGTGCGGGAGGACCTCCATGCCGAGGCCCTCGCGGTAGGCGACGAAACGGTCGTACAGCGTCTCCGGCTTGAGGCGCTCGGCGACCGTGGTGAAGCGCGTGTCGAGCTTCGTGGTGACCCAGGCGCCGGCGAGGTCCCAGTTGGCCATGTGCGGCAGCGCGAGGATGACGCCCTTGCCGGCCGCGAGGCCGTCGGTGAGGTAATGCAGGTCCTTGGCCTCGAAGCCGCTCCTGACGCGCTCGGCGCTCCAGGCGGGGAGCCGGAAGGACTCCATCCAGTAGCGCAGGTACGAGCGCATGCCCGCGCGCGAGAGCTCGGCGAGGCGCTCGGGGGTGGCGTCGGGCACCACGCGCGCGTAGTTGCTCTCCAGTCGCTGGACGCCCTTGCCGCGCCGTTTCCAGGTGAGGTCGGCGATGCTCCGGCCGAGACGCACGGCGACCGGCTCGGGGAGCTTCTTCACCACGCCCCAGCCGAGGCCGTACAGCGCGTCGGTGACCCGCTCCTGCGCGCTCACTTCGCCGCCTCACTCCCGTGCGTCTCCTGCTGGGCGGCGGCCTCGGCCTCGGCCGACTCCCGGCGGACGGTGACGACCCGCTGGATCAGCGTGACCAGGCTGCCGACGGCCACGATCCACAGCGCGATCGGCAGCAGGTACTGGATACCGGGTACCCCGAACTTGTGCAGGCCCGCGAGCCCGGCCAGGACCAGGGCGATCACCAGGCGCTCGGCACGCTCGACGAGCCCGTTGACGGCGACCGGCAGGCCGATCGACTCGCCGCGGGCCTTGGTGTACGACACCACCTGGCCGCTTGCCAGGCAGAAGATCGAGACGGCGCACAGGACGTTGTCGTCGCCGTGCCCGGCGTACCAGAGGGCGAATCCGCCGAAGATCGCGCCGTCGGCGACCCGGTCCAGCGTGGAGTCCAGGAAGGCGCCCCAGCGGCTGGAGCGGCCGAGCTGGCGGGCCATGTTTCCGTCGACGAGGTCGGAGAACACGAACAGTGTGATCACGATCGTGCCCCAGAAGAACTCGCCCATGGGGTAGAAGACCAGCGCGCCCGCGACGACACCGGCGGTGCCGATGAGTGTCACCGTGTCCGGGCTGACCCCCAGCCGGATGAGAAACGCGGCGAACGGTGTGAGGACACGCGTGAAGAATGCACGCGCGTACTTGTTCAGCATGGCCTTCCCGAGGGTCGGTGTGGCCGAGCGGCCCCTGCTGGCCGCCGGCTGGCCCATCGTAGCCACGCGCGCGGGTGGCCGACGGCCGGGCACCACGTCCCGTGATCCGACCCATGGCCCGCGACCGACGGTGGGCCGCGGGATCGCGTCCGTCGTATGGACGCACCGTGACGGGAGTGGAAAGCTCGAAGAACACCGCGGGCGTCACCGGAGCCGCCACCGCACGCGGGTCCGCACGTCCGCGCCCACAGTGACCTCACCGTGCACGGGAGGCAAGGCCATGGGTGACAAGGCGAACGCACACCCCGGAGCCGCCGGCAGGGCAACAGCGGCCGACCAACCCGCGTCCGTACGGAATGTGGTGCTGGTCGGCCACTCCGGATCGGGCAAGACGACATTGGTGGAAGCTCTCGCACTCACGACGGGAGCGGTGAACCGGGCGGGCCGCGTCGAGGACGGCGGCACCGTCTCGGACTACGACGAGATCGAACACCGGCAGCAGCGCTCGGTGCAGCTCTCCCTGGTCCCCGTCGAATGGGACGGATACAAGATCAATCTTCTCGACACCCCCGGATACGCCGACTTCGTCGGAGAACTGAGGGCCGGTCTGCGAGCGGCGGACGCGGCCCTCTTCGTCGTCTCGGCCTCCGACGGGGTGGACGGCTCGACACGCATGGTCTGGGAGGAGTGCGCGGCCGTCGGCATGCCGCGGGCGATCGTCGTCACGCACCTGGAGTCCGCCCGGGCGAACTTCGAGGACATGACGCGGATCTGCGCGGAGACCTTCGGCGGCGACGACCCCGACGCCGTACTGCCCCTGTACCTGCCGCTGCGCGGCCCGCAGGCCCCGGACGGGCACGCGCCCGTGACCGGGCTGATCGGGCTGCTGTCGCAGAAGCTGTTCGACTACTCGTCCGGGGAGCGCAAGGAGTCCGAGCCGGGCGAGGACCAGCTGCCGCTGATCGAGGAGGCCCGCAACCGGCTGATCGAGGGGATCATCTCGGAGAGCGAGGACGAGACCCTCATGGACCGCTACCTGGCCGGCGAGCAGGTCGACGTCACGACACTGATCGAGGACCTGGAGCGGGCCGTGGCGCGCGGGGTCTTCTTCCCGGTCCTGGCGGCGGCTCCCGCGGCCGAGGGCGCCCGGCAGGGGCTCGGCACGGTCGAACTCCTCGAACTGGTCACACGCGGCTTCCCGACGCCCCTGGAGCGTGAGGCACCGAGAGTCACCACCGTCGACGGCAAGCCGCGCGAGCTGAAGCTGTGCGACCCGGACGGACCGCTGGTCGCGGAGGTCGTGAAGACGTCGTCCGACCCGTATGTGGGCCGGGTCTCGCTGGTGCGGGTCTTCTCGGGGACGCTGCACCCGGACGAGACCGTGCACGTCTCCGGGCACGGGCTCGCCGACCGCGGGCACGAGGACCACGACGTCGACGAGCGGATCGGCGCACTGTCCGCGCCGTTCGGCAAGCAGCAGCGGGTGCTCACCCACTGCATCGCCGGCGATCTCGCGTGCGTGGCGAAACTCGGCCGCGCGGAGACCGGGGACACCCTCTCGGCCAAGAACGACCCGCTGCTCATGGAGCCGTGGGAGATGCCCGACCCGCTGCTGCCGCTGGCCATCCAGGCGCACAGCAAGGCGGACGAGGACAAGCTCTCGCAGGGCCTGTCCCGGCTGGTCGCCGAGGACCCGACCATGCGGCTGGAGCAGAACCAGGACACCCACCAGGTGGTGCTGTGGTGCCTGGGCGAGGCACACGCCGACGTCGCTCTGGAACGGTTGCGCAACCGGTACGGCGTCCAGGTCGACGTCGTCCCGCACAAGGTCTCCCTGCGGGAGACGTTCGCGACCAGGTCGGCGGGCCGCGGCCGTCATGTGAAGCAGTCCGGCGGCCATGGGCAGTACGCCATCTGCGAGATCGAGGTGGAGCCGCTGCCCGGCGGCTCAGGCATCGAGTTCGTGGACAAGGTCGTCGGCGGGGCGGTGCCGCGCCAGTTCATCCCGTCCGTCGAGAAGGGCGTAAGGGCCCAGGCGGCCAAGGGAGTTGCGGCCGGGCATCCGCTCCTCGACATCCGGATCACCCTGCTGGACGGCAAGGCGCACTCCGTGGACTCCTCCGACGCCGCGTTCCAGACGGCCGGCGCGCTGGCACTGCGGGAGGCGGCGTCCGACGCGAAGATCCATCTGCTGGAGCCGGTGGCCGAGGTGACCGTCCTGGTCGGCGACGAATACGTGGGAGCGGTGATGAGCGACCTGTCCGGCCGACGCGGACGGGTGCTCGGCACGGAACAGATCAGCGGCGGGCGGACCCTGGTGCGGGCGGAGGTGCCCGAGATCGAGATCGGCCGGTACGCCGTCGACCTGCGCTCCCTGTCCCACGGCACGGCACGCTTCAGCCGCTCCTACGCGCGGCACGAGCCGATGCCGCCGCAGATCGCGGAGAGGATCCGTGAAGAGGTGAGCAGCACCGCGTAGTTGGCGTCGACCGCCCCACAAGTGCCGTTCAGGCAGCGCTCCCCTCCGCGTCGGCGGGCGGCTTCGGCCGTCCGCCGAGCGGGTGTTGGGCACGCCGCCGACCGGATGCCGTACGTCCACCGATGGGATGTCGGTACGTCCGCCGACGGATGCCCGTGCCTGCGGATACCCTGATCACCTGATCAACAGGTGTGCGAAGCAAGGAAGTCGGGAAGGCCGCATGAGCAGGAGTCGCGGCGATCGGGGGCGGGAATGACCGTTGACAGCGGTTACGCGGACATCTTCGGTCCGCAGGTGCCGCGCACGGGCGACGAAGGGCAGACGGCGACGTTCGCGCTGGCCTCGGCGGCCTATCGGGACAATCCCGTGAGGGACATCCTCGCGGCCAACAGCGAATGGCATCAGTCGACCGTCTCGGACGGCCGCAGGTGGGCGCGGATCTTCCGGCCCAACCTGGGCGAGGCCTTCTCCGCGGCCGTGATCGCCCGCATGCTGGGGGCCGGCCGCAAGCCGCTCATCCAGTCCTTCGGCGCCGAGCCACAGGCCGTGGTCGAGCACTGTCTCGCGGCGAACAACATCCGCAGGGACCGCGACAACCTGCTGACCATCGTCATGGTGCTGTGCGGTGTGCTGTTCCTGCCCGGACTCCTCATCTGGCTGCTGGTCTTCCAGATCCGCACCACCGTGGCGAGGACCGAGAACAAGCAGGCCGGTGCGCTCGCGACGGCCCTGCTCGTCGGAGTCGGCGCCCTGGCCGTGATCTTCCTCGTGCGCACGCCGTTCGGCGGGTTCTGGGCGTGGTACGCACGCGCGGCGATCGTGATGCCTGTGGTCGGCTGGTTCTGGGCCAAGCAGATCTGCGAGCGGACGGCCAGAGACCTCCGGGAGCGCTGGAACAGCCTGCTCTCCGGCAGCAGTGTCGGGGCGAAGGTGCCCGAGGCCGTGCCGAGCAGCCCCCGCGAGACCGCGGCCGAGCAACTGCGACAGTCCCTCGCCCAGCTGAGCGCCGAACAGCAGTCCAACTCCGTGTTCTACGCCGGGCCCAAGGGCATACTCGGCATGGGCACCCGCTGGGGCAGCTGGCAGCTCGCCGAGGACCTGGTCTCACGCCATCCGGACCGGGAGATCCACCCCTTCCGCAGCTGGGACGTCATACGGTCCATCCATGACAAGCTGCGCATGCTGGAGCGGAACACGCTGAACACGGGCGGCTTCCCGAAGGCGTCCGTCCGGCACTGGGTCGTCACCCCGGTCGGGGAGAACGCCAATGCGGTCTCCCGGCCCGAGGGCACGGACGTGAGCGCGTACCAGGTCAAGTCGCACGCCATACAGGACATCTGCAACAAGCAGCAGTTCGGCGCGGGCGACCGGCACTACCTGGGCGTGCAGTGGACGCTGTGGGACGGGCAGCTGGTCATCACCATGATGATCACCGTGACCGTGCTGCACGAGACGCTGCGCATCGAGGTGACCGGGCACGCCCTGGGCCCGGTGCACTCGCTGTTCACCTCGAAGCCGGAGGCCAAGGAGAAGGAAGTCGCGAAGCAGGTCAAGTTCTGGGAGACCCGGAAGGTGAAACTGCCGCTGGTCGACGCGGACGAGGTGGTACGACTGGCCGCCCGGGCGCCCCTGACCTGGTATCCGCCACTGCTGAACTGGCTCGGCGGCACGCTGACCCTCCCCGAGCCCTTCGGGCTGCGGCACGCCTGGGCGGACAAGCCGTGGCGGCACCGCTTCATGGCCGACGACGCGCTGCGCGCGGCCACGCCGGTGCTGCGGGTCGTGCACGCCGCGGCGATCCGGGTCCTGGAGGAGAACGGCGTGGACACGGAGAAGTTCGGGACCCGGTCGGCGTTCCTCAGCACGGCGGTCCAGGACGCCTCACCGCGCAAGGCGGACGTGTACGACGCGTAGGCCTCCGGCGGTGGGGCCGGGCAGCGTGCGGGTGGTCTGGGGGCCGTGGGGGCCGTATCTGGGGGCTGTGCTCCCAGACCCCCTTCGGCCCGGACGGCCTCGTCCTCAGACGCCGGACGGGCCGGCTTGTGCCGGCCAGGCGTCCGCCAGCATCTTCCGGGTGTCCGCGAGCAACTGCGGCAGCACCCTCGTGTGCCCGACCACCGGCATGAAGTTCGTGTCGCCGCCCCAGCGCGGCACGATGTGCTGGTGCAGGTGGGCCGCGATGCCGGCGCCGGCCACCGAGCCCTGGTTCATGCCGATGTTGAAGCCCTGCGCGCCGGACGCGGTGCGCAGAGCCGCCATGGCCTGCTTGGTCAGCGCGCCGAGTTCGGCCGTCTCCGCGTCCGTGAGGTCCGTGTAGTCGGCGACGTGGCGGTAGGGCACGACCATCAGGTGGCCGCCGTTGTACGGGTACAGGTTCAGCACCGCGTAGACCTGTTCACCGCGCCTGACGATCAGCCCGTCCTCGTCGGACTTGGCCGGGATCGAGCAGAAGGGGCAGCCGTCGTCGGCGCCCGGGCCGGTCGGCTTGTTCTCACCCTGGATGTAGGCCATCCGATGGGGCGTCCACAGACGCTGGAACGCGTCCTGGGTCCCCACGCCCCACTGCTGCTCCGGCTCACTCGTCATGCAGTGCAGCATATGACTTCGCCCGTTCGCGCCGTGTCGCCGGGTTGCGGGAAAACCGACCCGGGCCAAGCTGGGCCGGTGGACGATGCGCACGCACGCGACGACGACAGCCCCCCGGCCCGCTGGGAGCGGCGCACGGAGTTCCCGCTCGCCGTGGCGTCGCTGGTCTTCCTCACCTCGTACGCGGTCCGCGTGCTCGTCGACGATCTGCCCGACGGCCTGCTCGACCTCTGCCTCGCGCTGACGATGGCCTCCTGGGCGCTGTTCGCCGTCGACTACGCGGTGCGCCGGCACCTGAGCGGGCAGCGACTGCGCTTCGTACGGACGCACCTGCTGGACACCGTGGTGCTGGTCCTGCCGCTGCTGCGGCCGCTGCGGGTCGTCAAGGTGTACGAGGCGGTGCAGCGCCGGCACGGACGGCCCCGGCTGGCGCTGCACGCGCGCGTGATCGCCTACGCCGGGCTGTCGACCCTCCTCCTCGGCTTCACCGGTGCCCTGGCCGTCTACCAGCAGGAGCACGGAGCACCGGACGCGACCATCCGGACCTTCGGGGACGCCGTGTGGTGGACCTGCTCCACCCTCGCCACGGTCGGCTACGGCGACGTCGTCCCGGTCACGCCGGTCGGACGCCTGATCGCGGTCGGGATGATGGCCATCGGGATGGCCCTGCTCGGCGCCGTGACCGGGACCTTCGCCTCCTGGCTGCTCCAGGTCTTCTCCGACGAGGACGACGAGAGGCCCCCGACGAAATGAACTCGCCGGGGGCCTCACATGCAGCGGATCAGATCTGCGCCCGCTCCTCCACGACCTTCCCGATCTTCGCGATGGCCTCGTCGAACGGGATGCCGTTCTCCTGCGAGCCGTCGCGGTAGCGGAAGGACACCGAGCCGGCCGACATGTCCTCGTCGCCCGCGATGACCATGAAGGGCACCTTCTGCTTCTGGGCGTTTCGGATCTTCTTCTGCATACGGTCGGAGGAGGAGTCGACCTCGACCCGCAGCCCCTGCTTCTTCGCCGCCGCGGCGAACTTCTCCAGGTACTCGACATGCGCGTCGCCGATCGGGATGCCGACCGCCTGGACCGGGGCCAGCCAGGCCGGGAAGGCGCCCGCGTAGTGCTCCAGGAGCACCGCGAAGAACCGCTCGATGGAACCGAAGAGCGCACGGTGGATCATGACCGGGCGCTGCTTGGATCCGTCCGGGGACGTGTACTCCAGCTCGAAGCGCTCCGGCAGGTTGAAGTCGAGCTGGATCGTCGACATCTGCCAGGTGCGGCCGATGGCGTCCTTGGTCTGGACGGAGATCTTCGGGCCGTAGAACGCTGCGCCACCCGGGTCCGGGACCAGCGGCAGGCCCTGCTTCTCGGCGACCTGGCGCAGCGTCTCCGTGGCCTCGTCCCAGGCCTCGTCGGAGCCGACGAACTTCTCCGGGTCCTTGGTCGACAGCTCCAGGTAGAAGTCGGTCAGACCGTAGTCCCGCAGCAGGCCGAGGACGAAGGTGAGCGTCTTGTCGAGTTCCTCGGACATCTGCTCGCGCGTGCAGTAGATGTGCGCGTCGTCCTGGGTGAAGCCGCGGGCGCGGGTCAGGCCGTGCACGACGCCCGACTTCTCGTACCGGTACACGGTCCCGAACTCGAAGAGGCGCAGCGGCAGTTCACGGTAGGAGCGGCCGCGCGCGTCGAAGATCAGGTTGTGCATCGGGCAGTTCATGGGCTTGAGGTAGTAGTCCACGCCCTCGTCGAGCTGCATGGGCGGGTACATGCCGTCGGCGTACCAGTCCAGGTGGCCCGAGGTCTCGAAGAGCTTCCCCTTCGTCGCGTGCGGGGTGTAGACGAACTCGTAGCCCTCCTCCTCGTGGCGGCGGCGCGAGTAGTCCTCCATGACCCGGCGGATGATGCCGCCCTTGGGGTGGAAGACGGCGAGGCCGGAGCCGATCTGCTCGGGGATGGAGAACAGGTCGAGCTCGGAGCCCAGCTTGCGGTGGTCGCGCTTCTCCGCCTCGGCGAGGAAGTCGAGATGCGCCTTCAGCTCGTCCTTGGTGGGCCAGGCGGTGCCGTAGATGCGCTGGAGCATCGGGTTCTTCTCGCTGCCGCGCCAGTAGGCGGCCGCGTTGCGCATCAGCTTGAACGCCGGGATGTTCCGGGTGGTGGGCAGGTGGGGACCGCGGCAGAGGTCCTTCCAGCACAGGTCACCGGTCTTGGCGTCCAGGTTGTCGTAGATCGTCAGCTCGCCGGCGCCCACCTCGACGTCCGCGCCGTCGTCCGTGGAGGCGGAGCCCTTGATGCCGATCAGCTCCAGCTTGTACGGCTCGGACGCCAGCTCCTCGCGAGCCGCCTCGTCGGTCACCACACGGCGGGAGAACCGCTGCCCCCGCTTCTGGATCTCCTGCATCTTCTTCTCGATGGCCTTGAGATCCTCGGGCGTGAACGGCTTCTCGACATCGAAGTCGTAGTAGAAGCCGTCCTTGACCGGCGGGCCGATGCCCAGCTTGGCGTCGGGGAAGAGCTCCTGCACGGCCTGCGCCATGACGTGGGCGGTGGAGTGGCGCAGGATGTTCAGGCCGTCCTCGGAGGAGATCTGGACGCCCTCGACCTCCTCGCCCTCGGACAGGACGTACGACAGGTCCTTCAGCTCGCCGCCCACGCGCGCGGCGATGATCGAACGCTCGCCTGTGAAGAGCTCGGCGGCCGTGGTGCCCGTCGTCACCACGCGCTCTTCCCGCTCGGAATCGCGTTGGATGATCACACGGACGTCTGACACCGGTCTCTCCTGACTGAAGGCGGATGCGGCGCCATACCGAGAGCGCGCGCAATAGGGGATCGTACCGACCCGGGCCCGCCCACCGCGAAATCAGTCCCCGCCGCAGGCCTCCTCCAAGAAGGCCGTGATCTCCGCGGTCTCCTGGAGCGACTTCATCAGCCGGTCCCGCTCGGCCTCGTCCACCTGCACCGGTTCGACCCCGGAGGCGTCCGTGAGGCGCCGGAAGCCGCCCCTGCTCTCCAGCCGCCCGTGCACCCGCACCGGCAGTCCGACAAGGTGCGCGTGCCCGGCGATCCGGTACGACTCCTCGTCCAGCGTCAGTCGTATGTGCGGGATCTCGGCGCCCGCGATCACCCGCAGCCGTACCGATCCCTCGCCGCGCGGCCCCGATCTGCGCATCCGGACCACCGCCCCGGTGATCCGCACCGGCATGGAGGGCTCCTCGCGCAGATAGCGGGCGCCGGCCTCCCGCAGCACGGGCAGGTCCCCGGGCGAGAACTCGACGGCCTCGGCGGGCGCCGCGCATCCTTCGGGTACACCGGCGGCCGGTGCCCACTCCACGCCGATGCGCGCCCCCTCCGTACCGCGCACGAGCGCGATCAGGGCCTCGGTGAGCTCGCGGCTGACGCCCGCCGCGACGGCGCCGTCGAAGGCGTCCATGCCGCCGGTGGCCCGCTGGTAGTCGATGGCCTCGCGCGCGGCGTACAGGGCCTGGTGCAGGCGTACGGCCAGCGGACGGCCGGTGCCGACGGGCACGAAGGCGGTCAGCCGGCGCCCGCCTGCCGCGGAGCCGACGAGGACGTTCTCCAGGACCACGGCGGCGGAGCGGCGGTACCGGGCGCCGTAGTAGCCCGCACGCGCGCGTGTGGCGAGCGCTCCGGCGAGCAGCGTCTGGCGGGCGGCCGAACGCAGCCGTTCCTCGACCGTCCAGGGGACGGTTCCGGCCGGACCGGTCGGGACGTCGCGCCACCAGCGGATCTCGTCGCTGGGCACGGCGAGGGAGACCAGCACCTCGCGTGCGGAGGGTGTGCCGCTGCGGGACAGCGCGAGCAGCGCCTCGGCGAGCAGGTCCTCGCTGTCGGGGAAGGCCCGGCTCTCGGGCACCAGCAGGCTCGTCCCGCCGGCGCCCGGCCCGGGCGGGGTCCAGCGGCCGTAGCGTCCGGCCGCTCCCCCGCGCCGCTGCCAACCGTGCCGGCGCAGCAGGGCGGCGAGTACGGCGGGGTCGACCTCGCCGGGCTCAGGGGGACGGTTCCAGGCGGTGGCCCTGTCGACGGGATGGGGTCGTACCAGCCGAAGTGGCTCTTCCGTCGGGCGGTGCGTCATGGTCTGCCTCCCGTCCCGACCCGCGTCATGATCTCGCACAGCGCCCGGTCGTCGAAGATGCGCGAGGTCGGTATCCGCACCGTGGTCCGGGTCCGGCCGGTGATGGCGTGACCGGCGAGGTTGACCCAGTAGCAGCAGTGCCTGAGGTCCAGCCGGTCGTGGCTGGCGCGCAGCCAGTCGTCCTGGGATCTCGGCACGAGCATCACGACCAGGATCTTGTGGACCGAGACCGGGGTGCGGGCGAGCTTGCGCAGGTGGTCGTTGTCGAGCGTGAAGGAGAAGGTGCGGCCGGGGGGATTCGGCGGGACCTGGTAGGTGCATTTCAGCTGCACCTTGATGGTCACCTCGTCGTCGACGGTGTGCCCGGGGGAGCCGTGGCTGACGTGCCAGTCGATGCCGTTGTCCGGAAACGGCTGGGACAGCGAGCAGCCGGCGGCCGCCGCGACCGCGTGCAGGTAGCCCACCTGCAAGGTCTCCATGCAGGCGGTGGTGGCGAGTGTGCCGCGAAGGGGACTGGTGCGTTCGGGCAGCAGCCCGCCCCGCTCGGGCTGGGCTATCGCCATGACGAACAGCCTTCCAAGCCAAGTGATATGCCCACACCTGGGCCGAGTGAATCCCGCGTCGGGTCGCTGAACTGCAAAGACCCGTACTCCTGTTGTGTCCTTCCGGCGTACGGCGCAAACAGCCCGGGTATCACCAAACGGGGCAGAAGACGGGGCGTCAGCTGCCGTGGGTGAACGAGGGGTTGAGTAGGTATGACGTGCTGGTACGAAGGGCCCCTGGCCGCTTTCGACACGGAAACCACCGGTGTCGACGTCGAGACCGACCGGATCGTGTCGGCCGCCGTCGCCGTCCAGGACGCCCCGGGCACCCGGCCGCGGGTGACCCGGTGGCTGGTGAACCCGGGCGTGGCGGTGCCCGCCGGGGCGACGGAGGTGCACGGACTGACGGAGGAGCATCTGCAGCTCAACGGCCGCTGGCCGGCTCCGGTGATGTACGAGATAGCCGAGGCGCTGGCCGAGCAGGCCGTGGCGGGCCGACCGCTGGTGGTGATGAACGCGCCGTTCGATCTGACGCTGCTGGACCGGGAGTTGCGCCGTCATCGCGCCTCGTCCCTTGACCGCTGGTTCGAGTCCTCGCCCTTGCTGGTGCTCGATCCGCGGGTCCTCGACAAGCATCTGGACCGCTACCGCAAGGGCCGCCGCACCCTCACCGACCTGTGCGCGCACTACGGCGTCGAGCTGGAGGGCGCGCACGACGCGGGCGCCGACGCACTGGCCGCGCTGGACGTCGTCCGAGCGGTGGGGCGCCGGTTCGCGGTCCGGCTGGAGCGGTTGAGCCCCGCCGAACTGCACACCCTGCAGGCGGTGTGGCACGCGGCGCAGGCGCGTGGCCTGCAGGCGTGGTTCGCGCGCAGCGGCACGGAGGAAGCGGTGGACCCGGCGTGGCCGCTGCGTCCGGACCTGCCGGCGGCGGCCGCTTGAGGGCAGCAAAAAGCCGGTCCGTCCAAGACGGACCGGCCTTTCCCGGTGGGCGATACTGGGTTCGAACCAGTGACCTCTTCGGTGTGAACGAAGCGCTCTCCCACTGAGCTAATCGCCCGGGAACGCACTGAACAATACAGGTCCCCGCGCCCTTCCTTCAAACCGCTTCCAGGTGGCCGGCCAGACCCCGCCGACCGGCTCGCATCATCAGCCGGTGGTTGGCGCGGAACACCGGCCGTCCCGGTACGGCCAGCCGCCGAAGCAGTGGCTTGTTCACATGGACCTCCTGCTCGTAGCGGGCCAGGCTGCCCGTGCCGTCCGCGGTGACCGTCCAGCGCGCCCAGCCGTCGATGTCCCCGGACACGGCGATCTCCAGAATCCTGGCCGCCGGGTCGCGCCGCACCTCGCGGGCGGTGAAGGTCATGCCGTACGGGAGGAGGGAGCGGATGCGAACGACGGCGGTCGTGCAGTCGATCCGGTCCACCTCACGCACCTGGCGCCACCAGTGCGGATACTGCTCGACCCGCTCGAGTGCGTCGTACACGACGGCGGGCGCCACGGGCAGGTGCCAGCGGCTGTGGAAGCGGTAATGGGTCCAGTCCATGAGCGGAGTCTTCCCGTACACAGGCACAGTGAGGCGTATGTGAGTACGTCCTGAGTACCCGCACTCATGGCGTACGGCGTGACACGGACCACACTCGACGGCATGACGCACATTCCGCCCCCGGCCGAGGAGTTGCGGCTCCTCGATGCCGAGCTGTGGCACCTGGACGCCCGCCGGGCCCAGTTGCTGACCCGTCGTGCGTGGCTGGTCGCGGCCCTGCACCACGCGCCGCCGCCCGCGCCTGTCGCGCCGCCCGCGCCTGTTTTCGCGCCGCCCCGCCCGGAGGCCGCCGCACCGCGTGTCCAGAACGTGCTGCTGCTGCTCGGCGGCATCCTGCTCACCATCGCGGCGATGGTGTTCACGCTGGTCAGCTGGGGCCACCTGGGAATCGCCGGGCGGTCCGTGGTGCTCGGCGCGGTCACGCTGGCCGCGCTCGCCGGACCGGCGGTGCTGTTGAAGCGGGGGCTGCGCTCGACGGCCGAGTCGGTGGCGGGTCTCGGGCTCGCGCTGACGGTGCTCGACGCGTACGCGCTGCACGAGGTCACCCTCGCGGACGTGGACGGCACGGGGTACGCGGCGGTCGCGTCGGCCGTGCTCGCGGTGCTGTGGGCCGCGTACGGTCTGCTGCCGGCCACGGCCGCCCTGCGTCTGCCCCTTCCGTCCGCTCTGGCCGCGGCCCAACTCCCGCTGCTGCTCTGGTCGGTGGCTGCCGACGCCGGCCCCTACGGGATCACCACCGCGCTCCTGCTGACTGCCGCGTTCGACACGGCTGTGGCGCTCCGGGTGGCTTCCGGATCCGTACGGATCGCCGCCACCGTCGGCGCGTACGGCACCGGCGCCTGGGGCGTACTGATCGCCGGCTTGCTGTCCTGGACGGCCACCGGCCAGAGCGCCGCCGCCCGTGCGGCGGCGCTCCTCCTCCTCGCGGCGACGATCGCGCTGGTCGCGGCGTGGCGGAGCCAGGGCGAGAGGCGAGCCCTCGGCCTCGCCGTCACCGCCGGACTGCTCACGGTCGCCGCGCTCGGCGGCGCGGTGCGTCCCGCGCTCGCGGAGGTGTGGACGGTCCCGGCCCATCTGGCTTGTGGAATCGCCCTGTTGGCCGCTCTGCGGGCCGGACGACTGCCCCAGGAGGTGCGAAGCGGCTTCGTGTGGGCCTCCGGCACCGTGCAGGCACTCGCGCTCCTGTGGGCGCTGCCGGTCCTCGTGGTCACGCTGCTGGGTCCGGCCGGCTGGTCGGCGCACGCATGGACCGGCGCTCCTTCGGACGCCCGTGCCGCGGTGACGGTCGACGCGCCCTGGCCGCCGCACGCGGCGACGGTCCCGCTTGTGCTGGCCGCCGTCGCGACCGTGCTCGCCCTGGCGGTCCGTGACACGGCCTGGCGCCCACGGGCCCTGACCGGTGCGCTGGGTCTGGCCTGGGGCACCGCGCTCACCCTGGCGCCGGTCCTGGAACTGCCCTACGTCGTCGGTCTGTCGGCGGCGGCGGTCACGACCGCCGCAGCGCTCGCGGTGGCGGCGTACGCACTCCGGGCCAAGCCCGAGCAGCGCCTCACGCACCTCACGGCCCTCGTTCTCGCGGCGGCCGGCTCCCTCAGCCTCGCCTGCCTGTCCCTCGCCACGCAGACCGCGACCCTGACCGTGCTCTCCGCCCTGACGGCGCTGTTCGCGGCGGCCTCGTGGCAGTCGCGCCTCGCCCCCGTGACGGCCCCGGCCGCACTCGCGTACGCCGCCGCACTCGCCTGCGCGACCGGTGCCGCCGCGAACTGGCCGCCCTCGCACACCGCCCTGCTCGTGCTCACGGTGCCCGCGGTCGCGGCCCTGCTCGCGGCACGGCTCGGCGGCTCCTCGGCGACCGTGCCGGTCGAGGCGGCCGGCGCCGCCGCCGGTCTGCTCGCCGTGGCACTGGCCCTCACCGACCTGCCCCTGCTCGCCCTGGTCCTGGCCCTGTGCGCGGTGATCACCGCCGGCACGGCCGTACGCCCGGACCGCCGCGCCCTCGGCTACGCGGCCACCGCCCTGTTCGTGCTGGCGACCTGGGTCCGGCTGGTTTCCTGGGACGTCGGGACCCCGGAGGCGTACACCCTCCCGGTCACCGTCCCGGCGCTGCTGGTCGGCGCCCTGCGCCGGCGCCGCGATCCGCAGGCGAACTCCTGGACGGCGTACGGCCCCGGACTCGCCGCCACTCTCGTGCCGAGCCTCGTCGCGGCCTGGGGCGACGCCCACTGGACGCGCCCCCTGTTGCTGGGCGTCGCGGCACTGCTGGTCACCCTGCTGGGCGCCCGGCACCACCTCCAGGCCCCGCTCCTGCTCGGCGGCTGGGTACTGACCCTGAACGCGCTGCACGAACTCGCGCCCTACCTCGTCCAGGTCACCGACGCCCTCCCCCGCTGGGTGCCTCCCGCCCTCGCCGGGCTGTTGCTGCTCGCACTCGGGGCGACGTACGAGCAGCGACTGCGTGATGTCCGGCGGGTGCGGGAGGTCCTGGGGAAGATGAACTAGCCGACGGCTACGGCATCTTGTCCCCCAGCAGCGCCAGGTTCTCGATGGCGGCGAGGCCGTAGAGCGCGGTGTCGTTCGTGGCCACCCAGGTGGCCTGGCTGCCCGGGACCAGCGCGGCCGGGCCGCTCAGCTTCTCGGTCCTCCAGGGCGAGGACTCCTTGTAACCGTCGGAGTTGTAGAACTTGTCCCACGCCCGCTTGGCGAGCTTCTCGTCCCCGGTCTTGACGGCGGCGTACGCGTCCAGGCGCGAGTGGCCCTGGAACAGCAGCAGGGAGCCGAAGTTGGAGCCGTAGCGTGCCGCCTGCTCGGCCTTCGTCGCGTTGAAGTAGCGGCAGTAGTCGAAGTAGGCCTCGTTGAACTTCGGCATGTCGACGAGGTCGATGAGCTCGGCGCACAGCTCGTTGAGACCGAAGACGGCGGAGAGGTGGGAGACGCCGACGACCGGCTTGTCTGCGACGGCGAACTTGCCCGTGTCGAGGTCGTAGAGGCCGGTGCCCTGGACGAAGCCGTTGGGCTGGGCCGCGATCGTCTCCATCGTGGACAGCACGCGCGCCTTGGCCTTCTCCCACTTCGGGCCCTTGCGCTCCCACTCCGTGAGCCACGCCGAGACCAGGCCGCTCCAGTCCGTGCCGAAGCCGATCGACAGGGCGTGCCGGTCGGGCGTGTACGGCTCGGTGCGGATCTTGCGGATGGGGTCGAGGACGAGGAACGTCTCGTCGGAGTCGACATTGGCGTGCATGAGGTCGCCGACCCGCTCGTCGGCCGTCAGGAAGTAGTAGTAGCGGCGGTACGTCGTGTTGGCGATGCGCTGCTGCTTGGCGCTGTCGGCGTAGTGCTGCACACCGTGCCGGGTGCCGAGGCCGGCCCACTTGCCGAGGTGGTAGACGTCGACCTCACCGGTGTGCCGGGTCATCGCCTCGGCGAAGCGGAAGATGTCCGCACGGCCGGAGCGCAGGTACGCGAACCACAGCCACAGGTCCGGCGACAGTTCGGAGTTGTCCCAGGCGTATCCGCCGATGTCGTACCGCCACTGGTGCCGGACCGTGTCGTACGTGTGCATGATGTCGCCGTAGTCCCAGAAGCCGTACCAACGGCGCTGCTCCACCTGGTCCTTGTAGTAGGTGAAGAGGAAGTCGAGGTGGTCCTCGATCTTCGCCTTGGCGGGCGTCGAGCGGTCCGGCTCGGAGTACAGGCCCGGGCCGAAGACCCCGGCCTTGATGAGCTGCTTGGGCGGGGCGGCCAGCTGCGGCAGCACCCGTACGGCCTCGACCTGTTCGGCGAGCGTCTCGGCGCTCGGCGTCGACTCGTTGGCCCAGAAGAGGAGTTCGGAGGTACGGGCGATGCCGTACGGGGTGCCGAACTCGGGCTCGTAGTCCTCGTAGGTGATGTTGAGGCCTTCGAGCTGCTCGGCGAAGGTGTCCTGGCCCATGCCGTCGTGGTAGAAGCGCAGGTCCATGGGCTGCGCCTCGGGCGACCAGAGCCAGAGGGTCACCTCGGCCTCGTCGGTCTGGGCGTCGCGGATGTCGAGCTGGGCCGGGAACTTCTCCCAGAAGTCCCTGAGACCGAAGGAGAACCCGCCGCTCGCCCCGCCGACGTATCCGAACCCGGAGGCGCGCCTGCCGCCGCCGGCGCCGATCCAGCCGTGGCCCTTCTTGGTGCGCTTGCGCAGACCGAAGCCGTCGGCGGAGAGCTGGGAGAGGGTGTAGTCGCCCCACTCGGGGATGTACTGGAGCCGCGTGGTGACGCGCTGGTCCCAGGTGGCCGGGTCGGGCAGCTTCTGGCCCGCGTACTGGGCCGCCTGCACCGCCGCGCCCGGGTCGCGGCGCAGTCCGGTGATGCCCTTGACGGCCTCGCGCAGCAGACCGGTGCCGTCACCGCCGATGCGGATGTGGCGGTCGTACGACTGGTCGCGCATCGGCACGGTGAAGCGGACGCCGAGGCCGCGGATGAAGTCGCCGCTGGCCTTGCCGGGCTCCTGCGTGCCGTCGAAGGTGATGGTGTGCACCATCCGGAAGGAGTCGGCGCCCGCGTAGAAGTACAGCCGGATGGAGAACGGCAGCCAGCTCCGGCTGCCCTTGCGGTGCTTGCCGTCGATGCGGACGACCGCGCGGACCGGGCCCTCCTGCTCGACCTCGACCTTCGAGATGGCGCCCTCGAAGCGCTCGGTCTTGACCGCTCCCTGGTCCTCGTCCTCGATCTCGGGCTGGCGGATGAGGACGAGCCGGCCGTTCTTGGCGATCTCGGTCGAGCCGCGGGTGACCGACTTGATCAGCGTGGCCCCGGACTTGCCGATCTTCGCGGTGATCACACCGGTCGAGATGTCGATGGTGCCGCCGCTCTTGTCGACGGTCACCTTCTTGGCGGGAGCGGCGGTCTCGCCCGCGGTCAGGGTGAGCTTGCCGGTACCCGAACTGACCGCGTGGGCGGTCCACTTGAGGGAGCCGTCGGGCCAGTACGCGATCGGCCACGACTGCGCGGGCACGGCCTTGCCGTCCGCGTCCGTGATCGCGAACTTCTGGTCCTTCTGGTACGTGCCCTTGGGCCAGGGGACGCCGACGGTGGATCCGGGGGCGGCGCCCAGGCCGCCGTCCTCCAGCCAGTCCAGGGTCACCGGATCGGCGTCACCGTCGGCGGCTCTCGGCGCGGCCTGCGCTTCCTTCGCTCCTAGAGCCCAGCTGAACTGTGCGGCGGCGCCGGCTACGGCGGCTGCTTTGAGGATGGACCTGCGGGGGATGGGAGACATGAGAATCCAGCCTTTCCTTTCCACATGCGGATGGTCAGGGGCATGACAGAGAGAGGTACGACGCCCAGGGCGCCGACCTTGTGCGAGGGCACCGCGGGTCAGCGGTGCCGGTACCGCTCCTCCACGGCGACGGCCGCCGCCGCGACGGCCCCCAGGACGGGGACCGCCAGCGGTGCGATGAACATGGCGGACAGGGTGACGACAGCCAGCCCGCAGACGACCAGGAAGGACCCGGCGGGATCGAGCACGGTCCGCCGCCCGGCGTCCGCGAGCAGCGCCCGCCAGGTGGCACCCGGCGTCCAGACGGCGGCCGCCCGCAGCAGCGCCACGGCGAGACCGATCAGCGCGAAGATGCCGACCGCCCCGACGAACGGCCCGCCGGGAATCCCGGCCCGTGCGGCCAGGACGTCCACCCAGACCGCGGCGGCCGCCACCCAGCCGACGAGCCCGACGAGCCACCCGGCGCGCGCGGCCGTACGGAAGTCCGCGACGAACTCCCGCCAGCCACCGTTCTCGTGGGTCGTACGGCGCCGCAGGTGCCGCGCGCCGGCGGCGAAGGCCGCGGGGTAGGTGACGACCCCGAGACAGGCCACGGCGATCCACACGCCGGTGAGCAGACACTCGGCGAAGAGCGCGAAGCGTTCGCCGAACATGGACCCCCTGCGCCGGGAACGGGCCTTCACACGTGCTTCCGCCATGGTGACCGCCTCAGCCCTTTCTGCTCACTTCAGTCCGGACGTCGCCATACCGTCGATGAGGTACCGCTGGAAGGCCATGAAGAAGGCGATGACCGGCACCAGCGCCACCAGCGACATCGCGATCATGCTGCCGTAGTTGGAGATGCCCTCCTGATCGCGGAACATCATCAGACCGAGCGAGACGGTGTAGTTGTCAGGGGTGTTGAGATAGATCAACGGCCCCATGAAGTCGTTCCACGCGTTGATGAAGGTGAAGATCGCGCTGGTGATGAGGGCGGGCCGGCACAACGGCAGCACGATGGACCAGTAGGTCCTCAGGTGCCCGCAGCCGTCGAGCTTGGCGGCCTCGTCCAGCTCGCGCGGCAGCCCGCGCATGAACTGCACCATCAGGAAGACGAAGAACGCCTCCGTGGCCAGGAACTTGCCCGCTACGAGCGGGACCAGGGTGTCCGTGAGTTCAAGCTTGCGGAACATCACGTACTGCGGGATGAGCAGGACGTGGTACGGCAGCAGCAGCGTGCCGATCATCAGCGTGAACAGCAGGTTCCGGCCGGCAAACCGGATCTTGGCGAAGGCGTACGCGGTCAGCGAGCTGGACAGCACGACACCGACCACGGCGAGACCCGCATACATCATCGAGTTCGTGAAGAACGTGCCGATGGAGATGCCGGAGATGCCGTCGGCGAGCCCGGAGAAGTTCTCCCAGACCGGCTTCGTGGGCAGCAGGTCGATGCTGGCGATGATGTCCTTGCTCGGCTTGAACGAGGCGCCGACCACCCAGATCACGGGGTACAGGACGACCGCGAGGACGGCGAGCGCGCCCACATGCCAGGCGATGGAACCGGTGCGCCGCCGCTCGCCCGCGGTACGCACGGCAGAGGTGCTGACAGTGGTCACTTGGCGGCCTCCTCGTAGTGCACCCACTTCTTCTGCGACCAGAACAGGACCGCCGTGACGAGCGCCACCGCGACCACCAGCGTCCAGGCCATCGCGGAGGCGAAGCCCATCTGAGCCTCCTTGAAGCCCTTCTGGTAGAGATAACAGGTGTAGACGAGGGTGGCGTCGGCCGGCCCGCACTGGGTGTTGGAGACCACATACGCGGACCCGAAGACCTGGAACGCGTGGATGGACTCCAGCAGCACGTTGAAGAACAGCACCGGGGAGATCATCGGCAGTGTGATGTTCCAGAACCGCCGGAGGGGACCGGCCCCGTCCATCTCGGCGGCCTCGTACAGCTCCTGCGGAACCTGCTTGAGACCGGCGAGGAAGATGACCATCGGCGCGCCGAACTGCCAGATGCTCAGCGCCACCAGCGCGTAGATGACGTAGTCCGGGTTGCCGATCCAGCCGCCCACGTCCAGCCCGAAGACCTTCTGTGTGCGATCCACGACCGCGTCGTCCGAGAACAGCGCCCGCCACACGAAACCGACGGAGACGCTGGCGCCGATGAGCGAGGGCATGTAGAACGCGGCCCGGTACAGGCCCTGCCCGCTCCGCTTCTGCGCGAGCAGCAGCGCGACACCGAGCGCGAGCAGCAGCTTCAGCGGTGTGGCCACGACGACGTACTTCAGCGTGACCTCGACCGACTTCTGCCAGCGCGGGTCCTGGAACATGGTCGTGAAGTTGTCGAAGCCCACCCACTGCGGCGGGGTGAAGAGGTTGTAGCGGGTGAACGCGTAGTACAGCGACGCGATCATCGGCCCCGCGGTGAGCACCAGGAATCCCGCGATCCACGGCGACATGAAGAGATAGCCGGAGATGTTCTCGCGGCGCCGCCCGCGCCGCCCGGCGGCAGGAGCGGCGGACCGCTTCTTCACCGGGCGCGCGGGCGCTTCCTTGACGAGCGTCATGGTGGTACGTCCCCTCAGCCCGCGAACGCGGCCTTGGCCTCGCTGAACAGCGCCTTGGCGGCGTCGGCCGGCTTGGTCTTGCCCTGGGAGACCTCGCCGCCGATCCGCAGGAACGCCGCCTCGATGACATCGGCGCCCGACGGGTGCGGGGTGATCTTCCCGAGCACGCCGGCCTTGGCGACCTCTTCCTCGTACGCCTTGACGCCCTTGTTGTTGGCGTCGGTGGGCTGGAACGCGTCGTACTGCTCGGTCGTGGCGAGGATGCCGCGGTCGTAGCCCATGATCTTGCCGACCTCGGGGTCGTGGACCATGAAGGAGATGAACTGGGCGACTTCCTTGGGGTGCTTGGTCCCGGAGAAGCCGCTGAGCATCAGCGAGCCGAGGTACTGGCCGGTGTGCTTGCCGTCCGTGGTGGGGATCGGCGCGAGCCCGTAGTCCGACTCGCCCTCACCCTCGTAGCGGATGGAGAAGTTGTCCCAGGTGAACTCGGAGGCGGCGAGCCCGGCCGACAGACCCGACTTGGGTTGGACCTGCTCGATCTTCTTCGGGTCGGTGACGAGCCCGGACTTCACGCGCTTGTATGCGTCCGTCCACCACTGCGTGAGGTCGTCCTCGGTGAAGCCGAGATCGGAGTCGGTGAAGAAGGCCTTGCCGTTCTGACGCAGGTACAGGTCGTACAGGTACATGATGCCGTGGTAGCCGGTGTCACCGGCGATCTTCAGCTTGTCCTGGATCGTCTGGAGCGTGTCGAAGTACTCGTCCCAGGTCCAGCCCATCTTCGCCTCGACACCGGCCTTCTTGAAGGCCTTGAGGTCGATGACGAGCGCCATGGTGTTGGCGCCGACGGGGACGCCGAGCTGCTTGCCGTCGACCTGACCGTTCGCCAGAACGCCGTTGCGGAAGTTGTCCAGGTTCAGGTTCCCGGCGTCCGCCTGCGCCTTGAGATCGAGCAGAACACCGCGCTTGTCGTACTTGCGCAGGAAACCGACCGCATTCTGGAATACGTCCGGCGGATTCCCGCCGGAGGCCTGTGTCTGGAACTTCTCCCAGAACGCCTGGTAGTCGGTGAATTCAGGCTTGATCTTGATCTTCGGGTACTTCTTCTCGAAGACCGCGATCGCCTTCTTCATGGCGATGGTGCGCGGCTCGCCACCCCACCACGCATAACGGAGCGTCACCGTCCCGTCCGAGGAGGTATCGCCGTCTCCCCCGCACCCCGTGGTCGCGGCCAGGCCCAGTGTGGCCGCCGTCGCTCCCGCGGCCTTCAGGATCGTACGCCTCTCAACATTCCTGCTGGTTCCCACAGTCGGACCCTCCCCGCAGCGTCGTTGCCGCCTGCATGAATCGTTTCAAGTAAGCGCTTGCTGGCACAAGCTACGGAGGGCCCAGGAATGCGTCAATGATTCGGACAGGATTTTCTTGCGAGCCTGCGCGGCGAGTTGACGGTGCGTCGGGGGCGGAGCCGGTGACGGGCCGGGCGACGCCGCAGGTGAGGCGCCCGGGATCGACCGGTCGAACATGAACTGACCCTCGGCACGCGGATGTTGATCGGCCAAAACTCGCCGGAGGATGCGCGACCTTCCGACTGCGCGGGACTCGCGCCGGGTGCACACACGACGGCGGCCCGTCTGCGCTGTCGCAGACGGGGCGCCGTGTCCGGGTGGGCGATACGGGGTTGGAACCAGTGGGCGCGTCGGGGTGGTCGAAGGGCTGGACCACTGGGCTGAGCGCGC
>NZ_JBHXSG010000070.1:0-45009 GCF_042714835.1 Streptomyces sp. NPDC058678
CACCCCGCCGGCGCCGCCCGCCCGCCGCCGCGGGCGGGCGGGGTGTACGGCACTTCATCAACACGATCCGGAATCCGGCGACATGGGACCGCCGGCCCGGGAACCCCGCCGGGCCCGGACAGCCCGGCGGAACATCGCCCGGTCCCGAGGTGGATGCCCAGGGGCCGGGCGACCAGGAGCCGCAGCGGCGGACCGCCAGGGGCGGGCGCGTCGCGGCGATGAGTGAAGGACACCATGCACACCCAGGACGGCAACAACCCGACGGGCGTGACCCGTTCGGCGCTCACCCGACGGGGCTTCCTCGCCTCCGCGGCGGCGGGTGCCGCCGTGGCCGCCGCCGACAGCGCTGCGGCACCGACCCCGGCGAGCGCGGCCACCGAGGCCGGAGCCAGGAGCGGGACCGAGTCCGGGGCGGCGCCGCCGGCCGGAACGACCGGCGCACCCGCGGACACGACACACACGACGCGACTCACCGACGACGCGCCCCGCCCCGGCCGGGGCGGACCGGCCGGACCCGCCCCGGCCGCACCCACCTACCGCAGCCTCACCCCGTTCCGTGACCCCCTGCGCATCCCCGGGATCGTCGGGAAGACCCGGGCCGACGGCGTCTCGTACGCCACCGTCCGGATGCGGACGACGACGACCCGCCTGCATTCCCAGCTGCCGCCGACCCCCGTCTGGGCCTACGACGGCCAGGTGACCGGTCCCACCTTCGACGTCCGCCGGGGCGAGAAGCTCCGCGTGACCTGGGCCAACGAACTGTCCGGCGATCTCCCGGTGACGGTCGTCGAGGTGCCCGACGCCACGACGTCGCCCGCGCTCTGGGACCAGCCGGGGCGCGGCGGCGTGAGCGCGCGCGAAGATGTGGCGGCCCTGCGGCCGTGGACGGTGGTCCACCTGCACGGAGCGCTCACCGGCGGCGGCAACGACGGCTGGCCTGAGAACGGTGTGCAGCCGGGCACGTCCCAACTGTCGGAGTACCCCAACGAGCAGCGTGCGGCGGCGCTCTTCTATCACGACCACGCCATGGGCATCACCCGGTGGAACGTGATGGCGGGTCTGTCCGGCATGTACCTGATCCGGGACGAGGAGGAGGACGCCCTCGGCCTTCCCGGTGGGGCGTACGAGGTTCCGCTGATGCTCGCGGACCGCAATCTGGAGACCGACAGCGAGGGCCGTCTCACCGGCCGCCTGCTGCACAAGACGATCGTCGTGCACAGTGAACCCCTCCTGCAGACGCGCGCGTTCACCGGCCCGTTCACCACGGTCAACGGCGTGATCTGGCCGTATCTGCGAGTCGAGCCGCGTTGGTACCGCTTCCGGGTCGTCAACGCCGCCAACACCCGCCAGTACCGGCTGACGCTGACCGACGAGAACGGCCGTGCCGTGCCGGCCGGCAGCGTGTACCAGATCGGCACGGACCACGGACTGCTGACGGAACCGGTGCCGGTGGACCCCGCCGACGGGCTGACACTGGGCTCCGCCGAGCGCGCCGACCTGCTGATCGACTTCTCGGCGTTCCGCGGTCGCCGCCTGCGGCTGACGAACACCAACCCCAATCCCGACCCCGGGCCGTGGCCGCAGGTGATGGAGTTCCGGGTGGACCACCGCCCCGTCCACGACCCCTTCACACTGCCGCGGCGGCTGAGCGACGGCTCCCTCGGGGACGACAGGACCGGCACCCCGGCCGTCCCCCAGCGCCCGACGGAGCGGCTGGTGGTGCTGACGCCCATGGGCCCCGGTCAGGCCCTGTGCTGGGAGATGGAGAAGACCGAGGCGCCGCCGGGTGAGCTGCCGACCGACGGCATCGTGCAGATCAGGGAGGACGACGGCACCCTGACCACGTACCGCCGCGCGGCGGCGGACTTCCACGACCCGGTGCGCTTCTTCGTCCGTACCCGCGGTTGGGAGCGGTGGCGGTTCCTGCACGCGGCGCCGTCGGGCTGGCCGCATCCCATGCACATCCACGCCACGAGTTTCCGGGTGGTCAGCAGGGAGACGTACGACATCAGCGGGTTCACGTCGTTCTCGATGCCGGACGGCGGCATCGGCTGCGGCACCGCCGCCCCGCTGCGCCGGACCGGTGCCGCGGCCGTGCCGCCCGGCGAGCGGGGGTGGAAGGACACGGTGCGGGTCGGAGCGGGTGAACTGGTCACGGTGGACGGCTACTTCGGGGACTCCGCCGGGAAGTTCGTCTACCACTGTCACATGCTCGAACACGAGGACATGGGCATGATGCGGCAGTTCGTCGTCCTCCCCGGGCAGGTCCAGGACATCGGCATGCCGTCGTCGGGACAGCACGGTACGGAGTCGCGCCAGTGAGCGACGGGGGCCGACGGGGGCTGGCGCTGCTTGTCGCCGGGGCCTTCTTCATGGAGTACCTGGACGGCACGATCATCTCGACGGCCGCCCCCGAGATGGCCGCCTCCTTCGGGGTGCGGCCGGCCGACATCGGCGTCGCCATGACGGCGTACTTCGTCGCGCTGGCCGTGTTCATCCCGGTGAGCGGCTGGGCCGCCGACCGTTACGGCGCACGCCGGGTCTTCGTATGGGCGATCGCCGTGTTCACCCTCGCCTCGGTGCTCTGCGCGGCGGCGGGCGGGCTGCCCGAGCTGGTCGTGATGCGCGTCGTGCAGGGCATCGGCGGGGCGATGATGGTGCCCGTCGGCAGGCTGGCGGTGCTGCGCACCACAAGGAAGTCGGATCTGCTGCGGGCGATCGCCTGGCTGACCTGGCCCGGTCTGCTGGCCCCGGTTCTGGCACCGGCACTGGGCGGGCTGTTCACGACGTACGCCTCCTGGCACTGGATCTTCCTGGTGAACGTGCCGCTGGGCGTGCTGGCGCTGCCGCTCGCCCTGCGGCTCGTCCCCGATCTCCGGCGGCCGGAGCGGCCTCGCCTCGACTGGGTGGGCGTCGGGGTCGGCGGGGCAGGGCTGGCGGCGCTGGTGCTGGGCCTGGAGCGGCTCGGGGATGCGCCCGCCGCCTGGGGACCGGGCGCGTCCTGGCTCACCGCGGGAGTGGTCCTCTGTCTGGTGACGGTGCGTCATTTCCGACGCAGCCGGAGTCCGTTGCTCGACCTCGGGGCCCTGAAGGTGGACACCTTCCGGGTGTCGAACGCGGGGGGTGCGCTGTTCCGCGCGGCGATCACCGCGGTTCCGTTCCTGCTGCCGCTGATGTTCCAGGAGGCCTTCGGCTGGAGTGCCGTGACCGCTGGAGTGGTGCTCATCGCGGTGTTCGCCGGCAACGTCGCCGTCAAGCCGCTCACCACCCCGCTGCTGCGCCGTTTCGGCTTCCGTACGGTGCTGCTGGTGAACGGGGTCGCGACGGCGGTGACCTTCGTGCTGTGCGGGCTGCTCGGCCCGCACACCCCGCCGGCCGTGGTGGTGTCCGTGCTGTTCGTGAGCGGTGTGTGCCGGTCCGTCTCGCTCAGCGCGTACGCGACGATCGGCTTCGCCGACATCGAACCGGACCGCACCAGCGACGCCAACGCGCTCTCCAGCACGCTGCAACAGCTCGCCGCCGGCCTCGGAGTCGCCTTCGGCGCCCTCGCACTGGGCGCGGCGGGACCGATCGCACCCCTCCTCGGGCTGGACGGGGCCGCCGCCCCCTACCGGGTGGCGTTCGCGTTGCTCGCCGTGCTTCCCCTGGTCGCGGTCGGGGAGGCCGCACGGCTACGGCGGGACGCCGGGGCGGTGGTCACCGGTGCGGCCCATGCACCTCACGCAGGAGCTGGTACAGCTGTTCGCTGAGTCCGCGGGTCTCCGCCAGCCGCCGTGCCGCCGCCGGATCGGGGGTCACGGTGCGGTGAGCACGCGCGCCGGGCACCGGGGAGGTCAGCGAGGGCAGGGCGCCGAGCGCGTGCCGGGCGAGCAGCGCGGCACCGAAGCCGGAGCCCGCCGTGTCGTCGGTGATCTCCAAGGGCATGTCGAGCGCGGCCGCGACGATCTCCGCCCACAGGGTGGAGCGCAGGGCGCCCCCGGTGGCCCGCACCGAGGTGATCGGGGCGTCGGCGGCGAGCAAGGAGTCGCGTACCAGGGCGAGTTGCTGCCCCACGCCCTCGATCATGGCCCGGGTCATGTGGGCCCTGCCGTGTCCGCGGCGCAGCCCGATCAGGGCGCCGCGCGCGTCCGGGTCCCACCAGGGTGCGCGTTCCCCGAGCAGGTGCGGCAAGGCGATCAGCCCTTCGGCGCCGGGCTCGACCTGGCCCGCCTCCTTCAGCAGGTCGCCCACGTCGACGCCGCCGAAGGACTCGGCCGCCCACTGGGCGACGACTCCGGCGTTGCTGACCGCCCCGCCGAGTACCCACAGCCCGTCCGCGAGGTAGTAGCAGAAGACCCGGCAGCGTTCGTCCACGCCGGGCCGGTCGCGGACGACACGGAGGGCGCCGCTGGTGCCGAGCGACAGCGCGGCGGTGGCAGGCGCGGTGGCTCCGACGGCGAGATTGGCCAACGGGCCGTCCCCGGCGCCCGCCACCACGGGCAGCCCGGCGGGCAGCCCCAGGGCGGCGGCGGCTTCGGGCAGGAGCGTGAACACGGCGGTCGGCGGCACCGGTTCGGGCAGCCGGTCGGCGCTCACCCCGGCGATGTCGAGGGCGGGTCCGTGCCATCGGGTGGTGCGCATGTCCAGCAGGCCGGTGGCGGAGGCGCAGGACAGGTCGGTGACCAGACTGCCGGTGAACCGCGAGAGGACGTAGTCCTTCAGGCCGCACCAGGTGGCCGTACGCCGGACGAGTTCCGGCTCGTGTGCCGTGAACCAGGCGAGTTTGGTGAGCGGGGCCATGGAGTGCACCGGGGTTCCGGTCGCCCGGTGCAGGGCGTCGGCATTCCCTGCCGCCCTCAGACCTCGGGCGATGTCGGCGGCCCGCGTGTCCGCCCAGCTCAGCGCCGGGGTCAGCGGTTCGCCGGAGGAGTCCAGGGCGAGCAGGGTGTGCAGGGCCGCGCTGAAGGACAGGGCGACGACCGTGAGACCGCGCCCGGCGCAGAGACCCGCGCTCTCCCTGACCGCTTCGATCGCTCCGGCCAGCACCGTCTCCGGGTCATGGACGGCCTCCCCGTGCCGCCCGGTGCGCAGGGGCGCGGGACGCTCGACGGTCGAGACCACCCGGTAGGCACCGTCCACCGCGACCACTTTGGTCGCGGTGGTACCCAGGTCGATCCCGAGCACCACCTGGGCCTCGTCCTTCATCACCGTCTCCGTCTCCGTTTCCGTGACTGTCCCGACTCGGTGTGCTGTTCCGTGGGTGCGGATGGATGCCGGCCCCGCGCCCAGGGGCAGGGGGGCAGGGCGTGGGGCCGGCTGTCTCGGAGCCCGCCGTCTCGCGCCGGGGCCGCAGAAGGGCGGCCGGATCGCTCAGCGGGCGTGGTAACAGGCCGTACATCCGCGGATGCCCAGGACCGTAACAGCATGCAGGACTCAAGCCAATATGCTGCACACACAATCATGCTTATCACCGGACAGTTGCACTGCTTCAACATCGTGGTTCAGTATATTGTTCCGAGTACAGCATTTGGTTCAGAAGGTAGGTCAAAGTGTCAGGTCATCCGGAGGTGGGAGTCGCCGGCCTCGGAGTCATGGGTTCGGCCATCGCCCGCCGACTGCTGCGGCGTGAACGCACCGTGCGGGTCTACGACGTCCGGCAGGACGCGGTGGCGGAGCTCGCCAGGGACGGGGCGGCCCCGGCGGACTCGGCGGCGCAGCTCGCCTCGTCGTCCGTGGTGATCCTCTCCCTCAACACCGCCGACATCGTCGAGCAGGTGGTCTTCGGCCCCGACGGGGTCCTGACCGCTGCACCCGAGGGCGTACTCGTCATCGACATGTCCAGCATCGACCCCGGACGCACCCGCGACCTCGCCGAACGCGCGGCGAAGCTCGGCGCCGGCTGGGTCGACGCTCCTCTGTCGGGCGGCGCGCCGGGCGCGGAACGCGGCGAGCTCACGCTGATGCTCGGCGGCGAGGACGACCAGGTGGAACGGGCGCTGCCCGTGCTCGGCGCCCTTTCCTCCCAGCTCACCCACCTCGGCCCGGCCGGCTCGGGACAGCTGGTCAAGTCCGTCAACCAGGTCCTGGTCGGCTGCGGATTCGCCGCCCTCGCCGAAGCCGCCGCGCTGATCCGGGCAGCCGGTCTGCCACCACTGCAGGTACAGGCGGCGCTCACCGGAGGCAGGGCCGACTCGGCACTGCTCCAGGAGTTCTTCGTGAAGTTCGCCGAGCTCGACCTCACGCCCACCGGACGGGTCAGCAACATGGTCAAGGACCTGGAGGCGGCCCGGGACTACGCGCGCTCGGAAGGAGTGCCACTGCCGGTCACCACCGCCGTCTCCGAACTCCACCGCTGGCTGGCCGCGGCCGGCCACGGCGACGCCGACAACGCAGCGCTCATGCACTACTACGGAACCGGAACCGGAACCGGAATCGGTCCGGCGGGAGGCCAGTCATGACGGTTTCAGCCAAGGGTCCTTCCCTGTTCGACCTCTCCGGGCGGCTGGCCCTGGTCACCGGCTCCAGCAAGGGCATCGGATTCGCCCTGGCCGCGGGACTGGCCGAGGCGGGCGCCGAACTCGTCCTCAACGGCCGCGATCCCGAGGTCCTGGAACGCGCGCGTGCCGAACTCGCCGAACGCACCGGGACGAAGGTGCACGCCGTGCCCTTCGACGTCACCGACGAGACGGCCGTACAGACGGCGGTCCGGGAGATCGAGAACGGGATCGGCCCGTTGGACATCCTGGTCAACAACACCGGCGTACAGCACCGCGAACCACTCCTCCAGGTCTCCGCCGACAACTTCGAACGGGTCCTGCACACCAACCTCACCAGCGCCTTCCTCGTCGGCCGCACGGTGGCCGCGGGCATGGTCGGACGCGGCCACGGAAAGATCGTCAACATCTGTTCCGTACAGACCTGGCTCGCCCGGCCGGGGATCGCCGCCTACGCGGCCTCCAAGGGGGGCCTCGCGATGCTGACCCGGGGCATGTGCGCGGAGTGGGCCGGATCGGGGCTGAGCGTCAACGGCCTGGCACCCGGCTATGTCGTCACCGAACTGACCCGCCCCCTGGTCGACGACCCCGCGTTCGACTCCTGGATCCGGGGCCGCACCCCGGCCGGGCGCTGGGCCTCCGTCGAGGATCTCGTCGGCACGCTGGTGTGGCTCGCCGCCCCCGCGTCGGACTTCGTCAACGGCCAGGTGATCGCCGTGGACGGCGGCCTGACCGCGGTCATCTGAGAAGGACCGAGGACATGAACTCATCACACACGTCGAGCTCGAACTCACCGAACCCGAACTCACCGAACCCATCGAAGTCGTCGAACTCGTCGAACTCGTCCACGATGCGAGCAGTCGTGGCCCACGGGGCGGGCGACCTGCGCCTGGAGGAGCGGCCGGTGCCGGAGCCCGGCCCCGGCGAGGTGGCCGTCGACATCCGCTACGGCGGGATCTGCGGCTCCGACCTGCACTACTGGCGGCACGGCGCGGTCGGCGAGTTCCGGCTGCGCGAACCACTGGTCCTCGGCCACGAGATCGT
Organism: Streptomyces sp. NPDC058678; assembly: GCF_042714835.1. NCBI lineage: Bacteria > Bacillati > Actinomycetota > Actinomycetes > Kitasatosporales > Streptomycetaceae > Streptomyces > Streptomyces sp. NPDC058678. The sequence continues at coordinate 7,518 of NZ_JBHXSG010000070.1, forward strand.
CGGCCTGGTACGCGCGGCGGGCCCCGGCACGCAGGCCCCGCCGCCCGGGACCCCGGTGGCCGTGCACCCCTTGGCCTCCTGCGGCGCGTGTCGACAGTGCGCAGCGGGGCGTCGCAATACCTGCCTGGACACCGGCTATCTCGGCAGCGCCGCCCGGAACCCCCACGTCCAGGGCGGATTCGCCGATGTCCTGGTGGTGCCGGCGGAACGGGTCCTGCCCCTGCCCGACGGCCTCGACCTGCGGCTGGCCGCGGTCGCCGAGCCTGCGGCGGTCGCCTGGCACGCGGTACGGCAGGCCGGCGACGTACGCGGCAAGCGGGTCCTGGTCACCGGCGCCGGACCGATCGGCTGCCTGGTGGTCGCTGCCCTGCGCGCCGCCGGAGCCGGTGAGATCACCGTGACCGATGTGCACGAGGCGCCGCTGGCCGTCGCCAAGCAGGTGGGCGCCGACGCGACCGTACGGATCGGCGGCCCCTCCAGTGCCGGGGACGGACTGGAGGGACTGGCGGCGGACATCGCCATCGAGTCCTCGGGCAACCCCGCCGGGCTGCGCACCTGCGTGTACGGAGTGGACCGGGGCGGTCTGGTGGTGGGCCTCGGCCTGCTCCCGCCCGGGGACACCCCGGTCGCCGCGAACGCGGTGATCACACGGGAGCTACGGCTGGTCGGCTCCTTCCGCTTCGACACCGAGCTCGGCGAGGTGCTCGAGGCCCTGGCCGACGGCCGCCTCCCCGTCGACCCGGTGGTGACCTCCGTACTCCCCGTGGCGAGCGCCGGCGAGGCGTTCGAACTGGCAGCCGACCCGGCGCGCTCCTGCAAGGTGCTCCTCGACTTCGCGGATCCGACGACGGCCTGAAAGCGGGGCAGGTACGGGTCGGCCGGCGGGAAGTGACGGCAGGCGGGCCCGTCGCCCGACCAGTGGCCACCCTCCCGCGCCGGTTCCACGCCGCGGTCGGGTGAGGCGAGCCGGCGCCCTGTCCCGCCGGCCGCCCTTCGCCCGCCGGCCGCCCCTTCTACCGTCACCGCCCCTTCCGACCCAGGGAGTTCAGCATGTCCGACACCCCTGTCCCCCGTCCGCGCGTCGCCGTCAGCCGCGCCGGCCTGCCAGGCACCGCCGTGGGGCGGCTCGCCTCGCGGTACGACGTCACCGCGTGGGAGGGGACGGCACCGCCCACCTCCGCCGAGCTGGGCGCGCTGGTCCAGGGCTGCGAGGGGCTGCTCGTGCTCGGCAGCGACCGGGTGGACGCCGCCCTGCTGGACGCGGCCGGCCCCGGCCTCCGTGTCGTGGCACTGGCGTCGATGGGTTACGACGGCGTGGACGTCGACGCCGCCGCCGCGCGCGGTGTGGTGGTCACCCACACCCCCGACGTACTCGCCGACACCACCGCCGACGTGGCGATGGCACTGATCCTGATGGCGCGGCGGCGCCTCGGCGCCAGCATGGACGCGTTGCGGCGCGGCGAGTGGGGCGCCTTCCGGATGGACGCCTTCCTGGGGCTGGACGTACAGGGCGCGACACTCGGACTGATCGGCTACGGACAGATCGCCAAGGCCGTCGCCCGCCGGGCGGCCGGCTTCGGGATGCGCATCCAGCACCACCATCCGCGCCGCAAGGAGGACGACGAGCTGTCCCGCTGGGTCACCTTTGACGAACTGCTGCGGAGCAGCGACGTGGTGTCCGTGCACACTCCGCTGACGCCCGAGACCACCGGCATGATCGGCGCACCGGAGCTCGCGCTGATGAAGCCGACGGCGACGCTCGTCAACACCGGACGGGGCGGAGTCGTCGACGAGGCGGCTTTGCTCACCGCGCTGCGCGACGGGAGCCTGCACTCCGCTGGGCTGGACGTGATGACGAACGAGCCGCGAACGGACCCGTCCGATCCGTTGTTCGCCGAACCGCACCTGGTGGTGCTGCCGCACGTGGGCTCGGCAACGGAGGCGACACGCGCGGCGATGGTGGAGCTGGCGGCACGCAACATCGAGGCCGTACTGGACGGCGACAGGGCGCCGACTCCGCTGCCGGGGACCAGCGGGCGGCCCGCGCGATGAACAGAGCGACCCGGCTCGTCGCCTGTCGGTGGTGAGGGGACCCGAGGGCAGGGGGTTGGCCGTGCACCTCACGGGTACTCCGACGATCTTCCGATACGAGCCGCGAGGAAGAGGAAGGTGCCGGTGCCTGAGAAGAACGTGAACGATACGAAGAACGTCTTTGTGATCGGCCTCGACGAGGCCAACCTGCCGACACTCCAGGCGGTGCCGGGTGCGAAGTCACTGCGTTACCACCCCTTGCTGTCGACGGAGGAACTGCAGGGCGGCGAGGTGTCGGTGCCGGAACTGATCGACAAGGCGCAGGGGGTGCTGGACGCCTTCGACGGAAGCATCGACGCGATCGTCGGCTACTGGGACTTCCCGGTCAGCACCCTCGTCCCCATCCTCAGCGAGCGCTACGGCACCCGCAGCACCAGCCTGGAGTCGGTGGTCAAGTGCGAGCACAAGTACTGGAGTCGACTCGAACAGCAGAAGGCCACCGACAGGATTCCGCGGTTCGGCAAGGTCGATCTGGAGTCTGACGACCCGCGCCCTCCCGAGGGCGTGCGGTTCCCCATGTGGCTCAAGCCCGCCCTCTCGTACTCCTCCGAACTCGCCTTCGGTGTCAAGGACATGGACGAGTTCCGGGCCGCCGTGGCCGAGATCCGTGAGGGCATCGCCCGGGTCGGCCGGCCCTTCGAGTACATCCTCGACCGGATCGAGTTGCCGCCCGAGATGGACGGCGTCGGCGGCCAGGTCTGCCTCGCCGAGGAAGCGATGTCAGGGATCCAGGTCGCCGTCGAGGGCTATGTGCATCAGGGCGAGGTGACCGTCTACGGCACCTTGGACTCCATCAACTACCCCGACACCTCCTGCTTCCTGCGCCACCAGTACCCCTCGACGCTGCCGCCGCCGGTGATCGACCAGCTCCGCGACGTCACCGAGCGTGTGATGCGCCGGATCGGCTTCGACTCGGCCACCTTCAGCGTGGAGTACTTCTACGACCCGCAGACCCAGGAGGTCAGTCTCCTGGAGATCAACCCCCGGCACTCCCAGTCCCACGCCGAACTGTTCCAGTACGTCGACGGCGTACCGAACCACCACTGCATGGTCAGCCTCGCCCTCGGCGACGACCCGCACATGCCGCATGGTGAGGGCCCGTACGCGATGGCCGCGAAGTGGTACTACCGCTGGTTCACCGACGGTGTGGTGAGCCATGTGCCCTCGCCCGAGGACATCGCCCGCATCGAGCGTGAGACCGACGGCCTGCGCGTGGACGTCACGCCCCACGAGGGGCAGCCGCTGTCGGGTCTGTCCCAACAGGACAGCTACAGCTTCGAGTTGGCCCACGTCTTCACCGGCGGCAGCAGCGAGGAGGAGCTGCGGGAGAAGTACGACCACTGCGTGGCCGCACTGGGATTCACCTTCGACGAGAGCCCGCAAGAGTAAGGAGCGCGTCGGCCTTATGCGTTACGTGACCAACCTGCCGTACGCCACGAAGGAAGAGGAGCACGTCAGCATCCCCATGCCCGACGGCGTACAGCTGTCGGCACGCGTCTGGCGTCCCACGTCCTCGGACAACGAGCCCGTGCCCGCGGTGCTGGAGTACATCCCCTACCGCAAACGCGATCTCACGTCCGTACGGGACTCCATCCACCACCCGTACATCGCCGGGCACGGCTATGCCTGCGTCCGCGTCGACGTGCGCGGCACCGGTGACTCGGAGGGGGTGCTGAAGGACGAGTACCTGGAACAGGAACAGGCCGACGCCGAAGAGGTCCTCGCCTGGCTGGCCGAGCAGCCCTGGTGCGACGGCACCACCGGCATGATGGGCATCTCCTGGGGTGCCTTCGCCGCTCTCCAGGTGGCCGCCCGGCGGCCGCCGAGCCTGCGCGCCATCGCCATCGCGTCCTTCACCGACGACCGGCACGCCGACGACATGCACTACATGGGCGGGGCCATGCTCTCGGACAACCTCGCCGAGGCGGGCACCATGTTCGCCTACGCCACCTGTCCGCCCGACCCCGCGGTGGTCGGCGACCGCTGGCGCGACATGTGGCACGAGCGCCTGGACAACACCGGCCCCTGGGTCCTTCCATGGCTGCGCCACCAGCGCCGCGACGACTACTGGCGCCACGCCTCGATCTCCGAGAACTACCAGGACGTGCGCTGTCCCGTCCTCGCCTCCAGCGGCTGGGCGGACGGCTACTCCAACGCCGTGACCCGCCTGCTCGGCAACCTGGACGTGCCCCGCAAGGGACTGATCGGCCCTTGGTCGCACAAGTTCCCCCACCTCGGAGAACCCGGACCGGCCATCGGCTACCTCCAGGAGGTGGTGCGGTGGTGGGACCACTGGCTCAAGGGCGTCGACAACGGCGTCATGGACGGCCCCATGCTGCAGACGTGGATGCAGGACAGCGTTCCGCCGTCCACGTCGTACGAGGAGCGGCCGGGTCGTTGGGTCGCGGAACCCACGTGGCCGTCTCCACAGATTCACCCGGTCACGTACCCGCTGACCCGGCACCGGATCGGCTCTCCGGGCGAGGACCGGGCGGTCGGCGAAGGGGACGGCGCCGCGATGACGGTGCGCTCGCCTCTGTCGGTCGGCCAGTTCGCGGGCAAGTGGGCCTCGTACAACGCACCGCCGGACCTGCCCTACGACCAGCGGGAGGAGGACGGCGGCTCACTTGTCTTCGAGACCGAGCCCCTGACCGAACGGCTGGAGATCCTGGGCTCGCCGGCCGTGGAACTCGACATCTCGGCCGACGAGCCGGTCGCGATGGTGGCCGCGCGCCTGTCCGACGTGAGCCCTGACGGTGCCGCCACCCGTGTGACGTACGGTCTGCTCAATCTCACCCGGCGGGACAGCACCGAGGACCCCGAGCCGCTGGAGCCGGGCCGGCGCTACCGCGCGACCGTCCACCTCAACGGAGTGGCGCAGGCGTTCCCGCCCGGACACCGCATCCGCCTCTCCCTGTCCACGTCGTACTGGCCGCTCGCCTGGCCGCCGCCCAAACCGGCCTTGCTGAGCGTCCACGAGGGCTCCAGCACCCTCACGCTCCCCGTCCGCCCGACGGACGAACCCGGCGAGGTGCCCGCCAAGCCGTTTGAGGAGCCCGAAGGAACGCCGCCCCTGGCCGTGTCCCGGCTGACGCCCCCGGAGCAGCGTTGGGACGTGAAACGGGACCTGATCGGCTATCACGCCGAACTGGAGATCGTGAAGGACCAGGGTCTGGTCCGCTTCGACGAGATCGGCCTCGATGCCGGCCGTCGCGCCTACGAGCGCTACGCGACCGTTGCCGACGACTTCACGTCGGTCCGCGGCGAGTCCACGTGGACCATGCGGTTCCGACGCGAGGACTGGGACGTTCGCGTGGTGACGCACACCCGGCTCAGTTGCGACGAGCAGGACTTCTTCGTGGACGCCACCCTCGACGGTTACGAGGGTGACCGCCGGGTGTTCTCCCGCACGTGGAACGAGACGGTGCCGCGCGACCTGCTTTAGGCCGGTGGTCCTGAAGCGTGTGCACGCGGCGGCTGGGAACGATGCCAATAGGCCGGTCCTGACGGGGTATTCGGGAAACGACAGCGGTGTCACGTCGATTCCGAGGAGGTACGTGCCATGCGCGCCTTGAAGCGCTGGCTCGAACGCAGTCTGACCGCTCAGGCGATCCTGCTCTTCCCGTTGGCGGTGGGTGTCGCCGCCCTGTTCCGCCGGAACGAACATCCGGTCCTGTGGGTGATCCACGGCACGGTCTACGCCACCATCGTCATCGCGTGCCTGGCCGTGCAGCGTCGCAAAGTCGGCCGCGCGGTCGGCACCGACCCCGGAGGCATAGCCGATCTCAACCGTAAGATCCGGCACCGCGAGGTACCGAGGGATCCCGAGGAGCAGGCGACCATGCGACGGCTGGTCGCCGAGCAACTGGGGCGGATGGAGCGGGGAGGGCGGTGGCTGCCGTACTGGCTGGGCCTGATGGGCCTGATCGCGGTCGGCATGCTCGCTCTCGGGGTGGCCACCGGCTCATTGGTCTTTCCCTTGGTCTTCGCGGTCGCCGTGGCGGGATTCTGTTTCTGGGTGATCCGGATGCGGCGCCTCGCCATGGACCGTCATCGCTACATGCGCTCAGCCCTGCAGGGCCAGCGCGAACGGGTGTCGTGAGATCTCGGCACCGGGACGACGCATCATGGCCAACCGCCCAGAGCCCGCCTGCGCCCGGACGCCCACGGACGTATGCCGTCAGCGCATGGGAGGCAGTCCGGGCTCCGGCTGGACCTGCAGGGAGTTCAGAGTGAACGCCAGCAGGTGGTAGTGGCCCACCAGCATCGGCAGTTCGATCAGCTGACGCTCCGTCAGGTGCTTGGTCAGCCCTTCCCACGTGGGCCGGCTGATCCGTGCCCCGGAGCGCAACTCGTCCGTCGCCCGCAGCAGCAGCGACTGCCGTTCCGTCCAACCCTCCGCGTCGGGACCTGCCGCCACGCGATCCATGTCGTCCGGTGACAACCCGGCCTTCTCGGCGATCCTCACATGCTGGCCCCACTCGTAGGGCGAACCGCAGTTGCGCGCCACCCGGAGGATCACCAACTCGCGGTCAGCGAAGGGAAGTTCGCCCCCGAGCAGTAGTTGGCTGCTGAACGGGAGCCAGGCGGCGAACAACTCCGGATGACGGGCAAACGTGGCGAAGACATGTGCCTCGCCGAGCGAAGACACGCCGAGCCCGAGTGAGCCGATGTCGGCGGACAACGTCTCCCGCACGGACTCGTCCCACTCCTCGGCAGGCTGCGGAGGAATCCTGGGCGCGGCGGGCGTCAGCGGCGACTCGGGCACGCGGCCACGCTACGCCACCCGCGGGCCGGAGGAAACGCCGACGACAAGCCACCTTGCAGCGGCGCCGAGGGCAGGCGCGTGACCGCCTGCCCGGAGTGCCGGGGCGCCAGGGCCGTTGCCCCGAGTCCGGCGACCGTCATAGATGGGAGTCCGTCGCCGCCCGACGCGGCACACGAGAAGTCCCGCACCGCCATCGAGGTCGGCCGCGCCGTCTCACAAGGCCGCCGGCCCGCCCTCTGGCAGTGGGTCTGCCCCGATCGTCGCGCCGACCACCGTCATCGCCTCGGCGTCGAGATCCCGCAACGCGCCCAGGATCAGGCCGAGGTGGTCGCAGACCTCGCGTACGGCGGCTTCCGAGTAGAAACGGCGTCTCCTGACCTCGTTCACCGCCTGGGCGGCTTGGATGATCGGACCCGAACGGCGACCGGCGTCGTGGAGAGTAGCGATCAGTCGCGCGAGGGCGGAGCACTGGGTGTCGACCCCGATGTCACCGAAGCTGATCTTCCACGCCCAGTAGTGCGGCCCCCTGTCCCACGTGTTGTCAAAGTACTGCTGGTAGGACAGAGCCGTGTCCAGGAGGTGGTAGGCCTCTTGGATCAGCTCCCGGTGGGGCTGCATCCGGGACCGGTTGGTGATCCACCACGACACCTGTCGATGGTCGGAAAGCAGGGGTTCCATACCGAGCGACCGCAGAAGCTCGAGCATCTCGCGGCGGTACACCTGCGGGTCTCGCCACTCACGCAGGTCGGCGTAGCGAAGGTGCGCGATTCCCAGCGGGGGCTGCGTGTCGTCGATCAGTACGGGAAGGATCCGGTAGCCGTCCTGGCTACGTTGCCGGGTCTTGGCCACGGTCAGCTCCTCGGCGACCCACTTCGAGCCCGCCGAGTTCGCGGAGATCAGATAGAGGAGGTCGGTCGACGACTCCAGTCCCCGGTAGACCTCCTGGGTGATGGAGTCACCCACCAGGATGTCTCGCTGGTCCAGGAAGGTCCGGGCACCGGCCACCTGCAGGCTGGCATCCAGCATGCGAGCGACCTCGCCGTCCTTCTGGTTGTAGCTGATGAAGATCCGTCGGTCCGTCATCGCGGCCCCAGTGCGGCACACAGCTCCTGGACGCCGGAATCCCAGTCGGCGGTCAGATCCGCGTACTTGACGTCGGCGAGGATGGCCGGAGCGGTGCCACCGGAGAGTCGAACCGGGAGGATCCTCACCTCTTCGCTCTGCAACTGGCGGGCCAGCGCCGACATCCACTCGCGGCCCATCCAGGGGCTGTCCACACCAGCCTCGGAGTAACACAGCACCAGGAACCGCGAGGCTTCGAGCCCCTCCGCCATCCTCTGCACGATCGAGTCCCCCAGCCCGATCTCCCATTCGTCCAGCCACACCGTGTGACCGGCCGAACGGATCTGAGCCGCGAGCTTCTCGGCCAACTCCGCATCGACAACGCGATGACTCACGAACACGGACGCCATACCGGCCACCTCCCCGTGCATCCTAGGGCCCACTGCCCATCGACAAGTGGCGGACGGAGGGCAGCAGTTGAGCCCGGAGGTGGGAGACCGCGGTGCTGCGGGGGGCCGTGTTCGCCGAGACATCGCCCTGATCCCCGGGGGGACTGCTCATCTGGTCACCACGTACCGATTCCACCCGCTCGACGGCACGATCGCCTTCGACACGGCTCCTGACCTTCGCGCCGGACCGACCACGGCCCGGGCTTCGGGGTCCGGCTGGATTCGCCGTGGAATCGGGTCCACCCGTACGGATGCATTGACCCCTGGCAGGCGGCGCGCTTTCATCGCGTGCACCTCGTGAGCCCTCTGCGCAGGGCCGGGGCACGGGATCACAGAGGGACGGCTGCGGCCCGTCCCCGGCCGAAGGGGGAACCACCTGATGAGACCTTCCTTACGCATCTCCATGACCGCCGCCCTGGCGGTCGCCCTCACCTGTCTCGCCTGGCCTGCGGGGGCGGCGAGCGACGATCAGGTCCCGCGTACCGAACGGATCAGTGTGGCCCCCGACGGCACCGGCGGCAACGGCCACTCGGTGGACCCGGTGGTCAGCGCGGACGGACACGTCGTGGCCTTCCAGTCGTCGGCTACCAATCTGGTGACCGACACGGACGTGCGGAACAGCGTCTTCTACCGCACGGCTCCCGGCGCACCGCTGCAACGTGTGGTGGTGCCGGGCGAGACCACGTCGACGCCCCAACTTTCCGAGTCGGGGCGCTACCTGACCTTCAACTCGTACTCGGCCGCGACCGGGACGTCCTCCGTGCAGGTGATGGACCTGCACACCGGGCGCATCGAACGCCTGGCGCCGACGATGGACGAGGGCTACCGCGTGTCGTACGGCATCGCCCCGATCAGTGCGAGTGGACGGTACGTCGCCTTCGTCGCCCGGCCCACCGTCGACGAGAACGGCGCGTTCTCCTGCCGGGTCATGCTCCTGGACCGTCGGACGCAGCACGTGCGGCGGGTCAGCCGGCCCTCGGACGGATCGAAGAACTTCCACCAGTGCCAACAGATCTCCATGAGCGCCGACGGCCGCAAGGTCGCCTACCTGGAGGGCTACTCCGGGCCCGCCGCCGGCGACCAGGGAGACATCCTGGTGTACGACCGGGTGACCGGACGGACCGTGCAGGCCGATGGCACTCCTGACGACGCGCCGGCCGACATGTCGGCCATTGCCCCGGTGCTCAGCGCCGACGGCTCCAAGGTCGGTTTCAACTCGCAGGCCACCAACCTGGTCCCGGAAGCCGACGCGAACAACGGCTGGAACGCCTTCGTCCGTGATCTGCGCACCGGCACCCTCCGGCGGTACGACGGCCACTCCCCGGCGGATCTCACCCTGGTGTCGGACCTGTCGGTCAACGGCTCGAAGCTGCTCCTGAACACGGCGGACGCGGACCGCAGGACGCTGGGGCTGATCCTGCGCGATCTGCGCACCGGCCACGAGGAGTTGCTGTCACCGGGAGAGGACGGCAAGCCCGTCACCGTGGGGCGAGCCGCACTGAGCGCGGACGAGTCGTCGGCCGTCTTCGACTCCTACTATCCCGGCCTGGTTCCCGAAGACACGAATCTGATCGGGGACGTGTTCGTCCGCACCTTGCGCTGAGCCGACCCGCCTCAAGGGTGGCGGCAACGGCAGCGTCCTCGGCCGATCCGCGGTACCTCCACTGGTACCGCGAACCGGTCCGGCCGGCCTGTCTCGGCTCCCGCCGAATACTCGGCTGCGGGTGACACCGGCTCACCCGTAGGCTGCCGTTCTCGGGGCTGACAAGGCGCCCTGTCGACAGCGGTCAGTCAGTGGATCGGAGACGCAGGGTAATGACTTGTCAACTGTTCGCGGTCTGCTTCGATGCGAGCGAGCCGCTGAGTCTCGCACGGTTCTGGTCCGGGGTCCTGGGCCGGGAGACGGCCGAGGACCCACACGACGGCGTCCTGATCCTGCCCGGTGATGAATCGGGATTCCGGATCCGTTTCCTTCCGACCGAGGAGCGGAAGGTCGGCCAGAACCGGATGCACTTCGATCTGACGAGTACGTCCCTGGCGGACCAGCAGCAGACGGTGGCCAGGGCGCTGGGGCTTGGCGGACAGCACATCGACGTCGGCCAACGCCCGGAGGAGGGTCACGTGGTGCTCGCCGACCCCGACGGCAACGAGTTCTGCGTCATCGGGCCGGGCAACAAGTTCCTCGCCGGCTGCGGCTTCGTCGGAGCGCTGGCCTGCGACGGTTCGCAGGAAGTGGGGTACTTCTGGAGCGAGGCGCTGGGGTGGCCGTTGGTCTGGGATCAGGATGAGGAGACCGCGATCCAGTCGCCGCTCGGCGGTGCGAAGATCACGTGGGGTGGTCCACCGGTGGCGCCGAAGACGGGCAGGAACCGGCTGCATTTCGACCTCGCCCCACCTGCTGACGGTGATCGGCAGGCAGAGGTCGACCGTCTTCTCTCCCTGGGGGCGACTCGAATCGACACCGGCCAGGGCGGGGTCGGTTGGGCGGAGTTGGCCGATCCCGACGGCAACGAGTTCCGTGTGTTGACGCCCCGATAGCGCAGAGCCGTTTGCGGGAGCGGAGGGCAGCGGCCGAGTGGCGTGCACCCATCGGCCAACTCCTTGCGCGTGACGCCCCGTTGGGAGGACGACACAGCCCTTTGCCCGAGCCGGACAGTTCGGAGAGCGGGAGGGCCCTCCGGGCACGGCAAAGGGGTCGGCGGCCCCCCTGGGCACGCGCCGGGGACCGTGCCGGACGTCACCGCACGAGGTCGTGGGGGATGTCCTTGCGAGAGGCGGCCAGGTAGCCGACGAAGCCGAGGATGGCCACCGTCCAGGACAGAGTGACCGGTCCCAGGCCCAGGTTGAGTCCGCCTCGGTGGTGGCTGACGGCCATCCAGTCCGCGATGGACGCACCGAGCGGGCGGGTGAGGACGTACGCGGCCCAGAAAGCGGTCACCGCGTTCAGGCTGCCCCGGCGGTGGGCGACGGCCGGGACGGCGATCGCGGCGGCGTACAGGACGGCGGATCCCGGATAGCCGAGGCCGATGGAGGCGGTGAGATCCCCCGAGGCGGTGCCCAGCGCGAACGTGGCCAGCACGGCGGCCCAGTAGAAGGTCTCGCGGCGCCGGGTGTGAATGCTGTGGATGGACAGGGTGCGTTCGGTGCGGTGCCAGAGGGCGAAGACGGCGGCCAGCGCGAGCATGAAGAACGGGGTCGACAGGGCGTACGGCACGCCGAGGCCGACGTGCAGGACGTCGGCGGCCATCGTGCCGAACACGCTGATCGCGACGATCGCCGTCCAGTAGATCCAGGCCACGTAACGGCGGGCGGCGAACTGCGCCGTCAGGGCCGCCACCAAGGCGAGGCCGCCGAGGCCGACGGCGGGGACGGGGCCGAGCCAGTGGGCCAGGAAGTCCGAGGCCGTCTCACCCATGCCGGTCGTCAGCACCTTGATGATCCAGAAGTAGACGGTCACCTCCGGTACCTTGCTCGCCGCGTGCCGTACGGGGCCCGCCGGCCGGTCGTGGGTGAGGTGAACTGTCGTCATGGCAGGCACGATGGCATGGTGCCGGGCGGTTGCCCCAGACCCCTTTGCCAGAGTTTTGGCGCTTCTGGTACGCGAGTTTCCCAGGGTCCGTCAATGACCACGAGTCACCCTGTGCGGCGTAAAGGGTCAGTGGGCGATCCGGTAGCGGTGTTCGGGCCGGCCCGTGGCCCCGTAGCGGAGTTCGAGCCGGACCAGGCCCTCCTTGACGAGGTACGACAGGTATCGCTGGGCGGTTGCGCGGGAGACGCCGGTGAGTTCGGCGGCCTCGGCCGCGGACAGAGCGCTGTGGGCGGTGCGGAGGATCTGGTGCAGGAGGGCGAGGGTCGGTGCGGAGTGACCCTTGGCCGGGACGCGGGGGACGGCGGGCGGGTGGGCGGCGCTGAAGAGGGCGTCCACGTCTGCCTGGTCGGTGTCCGGGGTCGAGCCGAGTGCCTCCATGCGGTGCTGGAGTTCCCGGTAGGCCATCAGCCGCTTGGCCAGGTCGCCGGAGCCGAAGGGTTTGACCAGGTACCCCACGGCGCCGAGCTTCATGGCGATCCGCACCGAGGTGATGTCCCGGTCTGCGGTGATCATGATGGCGTCGGGACGGTCGCCGCCCTCGTCCCCGCTGAGCTGTCGCAGCACGTCGAGTCCGCTGCCGTCCGGCAGGAAGATGTCGAGCAGCACCAGGTCGGGGCGGAGCGTGCGGACCGCCTCCAGCGCGTCGGTCACGGTGGCCGCCTCGCCGACCACCTCGAAGCCCTCGACCCGGGACACGTAGTCGCAGTGAATGTGGCTCACCCGGAAGTCGTCGTCCACCACCAGGGTCCGGATCATCCCCGTTCACCTCCGGCCGGCAGAAATGCGGTGAACAGCGCTCCCTCGGTCGCGGGGGCGACGTCCGGCAGGGGCAGCACGACGGTGAAGACCGCGCCCGGGCCCTCGGTCACCGTGATGGTGCCGCCGTGGCGCTGCACCAGCCGGTGCACGATGGCCAGGCCCAGGCCGCGCCGGGCGGTGCCCCGGTCGGGCCGGGTGGTCCAGCCGTCCTGGAAGATGGCGTCGGCGGCGCCCGGCGGGATGCCGGCACCGCTGTCCGCCACCTGCACGGTCACCTCGTCGATGTCCTCGATCAGGGCGAGCCGCACCTCGCGGCCGCTCACTGGTGGCGGCCCGCCCGCCGTGGCGTCGATCGCGTTGTCCAGCAGGTTGCCGACGATGGTCAGCAGCCGTTGCAGATGCGGCGGGTCCTGACCGAGCGCGGAGTCGGCGCTCAGCACGATCCGCACCCCGCGTTCCGCACCGACCGTGGTCTTGGCCACGATCAGCCCGACCATCAGCGGGTTGCCGATCCGCCCGCGTACGGACTCGGTCAGCGCCTGCTCGGCGCCGGCCGACTCGACGGCAAACTCGAAGGCGGCGTCGTGGTCGCCGATGTCCAGCAGTCCGGCCACCGTGTGCATGCGGTTGGTGAACTCGTGCTGCTGGGCGCGCAGTGCGTCGGTCAGGCCGCGCACCGAGTCCAGTTCGCGCAGCAGGCCGACGAGTTCGGTGCGGTCGCGGACGGTGACCACGGCGCCCAGTTCCCGGCCGTGCAGCGCCACCGGCATGCGGTTGACGACCAGGCAGTGGTCGTCGGTCAGCACGCTGATGTCGGTGCCGGTCACGGTGCCGTCCAGAGCGCGGCGCAGCCGCCCGTCCGGCAGGACGTCCTCCAGCCTGCTGCCGAGAGCGGTGCCGAGGCCGAGGAGGTGGCGGGCCTCGTCGTTGACCACGGTGACTCTGCCGTCGGGGTCGAAGGCGATGACGCCCTCGCGGATGCCATGAAGCATCGCCTCGCGGTCCTGGAGCAGCCCGGCGATCTCCTCCAGCTCCAGTCCGAACGTCGACCGTTTCAGCCGTTTGGCCAGCAGCAACGCGGCCGCCGAGCCGAGCGCGACGGCGATCGCGGCGTACAGGCCGAAGGTGGGCAGTTCCCGCCACAGCTCACCGAGCACGTCGTGCTCGGGCAGGCCGGCCGACACCTCGCCGACCAGCGTGCCGGTGGGCCCGTACAGCGGTGCCTGGCCGTTGGCGGACCGTCCGGTGGCTCCGTCGTCGATGCCGACGTGCGGACGTCCGTCACGGGCGGCGAGGGGGTCGGTCACGGTCTTGCCGATCAGGGACGGCATCGGGTGCGAATGGCGCACCCCGCGCAGGTCGGTCACCACGACGTAGGACGCTCCCGAGGCCTTGCGGATCCGCTCGGCGACGGTCTGGACCACGTCGCCGCCACCGCCGTACTCCATGGCCTGCTGGATCTGCGGTTCGGCGGCCATCGTCTGTGCGATGGCCAGGGCGCGCTGTTCGTAGGCGCGGTCGAGCTCGGCACGTTGCGCGACGGCGAACAGCACGAAGCCGGCGACTCCGGTGAGCGCGAGGATGAGCAGTTGGTTGGCCAGGATCCGCGCGGAGAGTCTCCCGGTCCGGCCGCGGCCGATCCGGATTCGGATGGGTATCACAGGTGCGTTCGCCCCGGTCGTGCCTCGTTCCGGGCCGGCCCCAGCGCCGTACCCGTGGTGGCGTGATTGTGCCTGTCCACGGGCACTCTGCCCAGCCCCTGGATCACTGAGCAGAACGCGCAGAACCACATTCAACGTGGGAAACCCGCGCAACCTTCGGAAGTCTCGCCCCGCCTCGGACGCGGGCCTACGTTCTCGTCACCCGCCGGAAACACCGGCGCAACGTACTTCTCCGACATCTTCCGAAGGCGGTGCGATGCAGTGCCCGAATCAGTGACCGGTACGGCTCCGGCGATCGAGCTGCGCCAGGCGACCAAGCGGTTCCGCACCCCGTCAGGCGGTGTCTACACCGCCCTGCGTGACCTCGACATGACGGTGGCCCCCGGCGAGTTCTGCGCGGTGGTCGGCCCGACCGGCTGCGGCAAGTCGACCACTCTCTCGCTGATCTCCGGCCTGGAGCAGGCGAACGCGGGCCAGACCCTGATCCACGGCGAAGCCGTCACCGGCATCGACCCGCGGGTCGGCTTCATGTTCCAGACCGACGCGGTCTTCCCGTGGAAGTCGGTGCTGGACAACGTGGCGGCCGGACCGCAGTTCCGTGGCACGCCGAAGAAGGAGGCCGTCACCAAGGCGCGTGACTGGCTGCGCCGGATCGGCCTGTCCGGCTTCGAGGACCGCCTGCCGCACCAGTTGTCCGGCGGCATGCGCAAGCGCGTGGCGCTGGCCCAGACGCTGATCAACGAGCCCGAGATTTTGCTGATGGACGAGCCGTTCTCCGCGCTCGACGTCCAGACCCGGCAGATCGTCCAGGACGAACTGCTGTCCCTGTGGGAACTGACCCGCCCGGCCGTCGTCTTCGTCACCCACGACCTGGAGGAGGCCATCGCACTCGCCGACAAGGTCGTGGTCCTCACCGTCGGCCCCGGCACGGTCAAGGCCACCTTCCCCGTCGACCTGCCCCGCCCCCGCCAGGTCCAGGAGATCCGCTTCGACCCGCACTTCATCGAGATCTACGAGCAGATCTGGGAGACCCTTCGCGACGAGGTCACGCTCGCCTACGCCCGCACGTCGGGCGCCAAGACCACTCCCGCCACCACCTCGGTCTAGGAGACCCGTGATGACCGACCTCCTCATCAACGGGGACCCCGGCCCCGCCGCTCCCCCGCTCCCCACCGACGAGGCCGCGCTGATCCGCACCGCCAGGGCCCGCACCTACCGCCGCCGGCTGCTCATCCTGCTCGCGCAGGTCGGGCTGGTCGTGCTGGTGCTCGGCGGCTGGCAGCTCGGCGCCTCCAGCGGCTCGCTCGACAAGTTCACCTACGGATCGCCCGACGGCGTCGTCACCCAGTTGAAGACCTGGTTCACCGACGGCACCTCGCTCGGCTCCATCTGGCACAACATCGGCGTCACCATGCAGGAGACCGTCCTCGGCTTCCTCATCGGCACCGTCGCCGGCGTTGTCCTGGGGATCGCCCTGGGCCGCATCCGGGCGCTCGCGGACGTGATGGCTCCGTTCATCAAGGCGGCCAACTCCATCCCGCGCATCGTGCTCGGCTCGATGTTCATCATCTGGTTCGGCCTCGGCCCGTCCGGCAAGGTCGCGCTCGCCGTGGTGCTGGTCTTCTTCTCGGTCTTCTTCAACGCCTTCCAGGGCACCCGCGAGGTCGACCGCAACCTGATCGCCAACGCCCGCATCCTGGGCGCCTCCGAATGGCGGGTGACCTCCCAGGTCGTCCTCCCCTCGGCGATGACGTGGATCGTCGCCTCCCTCCACTCGGCCTTCGGCTTCGCGCTCATCGGCGCCATCGTCGGCGAGATGCTCGGCGCCCAGGCCGGCCTCGGCCAGCTGATAGCCCAGGCCCAGGGCAACTTCAACGCCGACGGCGTCTACGCCGGAACCCTGATCATCGCCGTCCTCGCCCTGATCGCGGAGTTCCTCGTCACCCGCTTCGAGAAGAAGGTGCTGCGCTGGCGGCCCACCCAGCTGTCCGCCGACAGCGGCCTGTGACCGCGCGTCCCGACCCACACCCGGCTCCTCCCTCTCCTCCCCTCGCCCCTTCCCGCACACCGCACACCGCACACCGCACACCGCACACCGCAAAGGAGACCAGCGATGAAGCTGGCCAAGAACGCCCTGATCCCCGCCGCCACCTGCGCGGCCCTGGCCCTCACCCTGTCCGCCTGCGCCGGCGGTTCGAGCACCCAGTCGGTCGCCAAGGGCTCCGGTGGAACGCCCACCGTCAGAATCATGGTCGGCGGCCTGGACAAGCAGATCTACCTGCCGGTGATGCTGGCCGAGAAGCTCGGCTACTACAAGGCGCAGGGCATCGACGTGAAGCTGTCCGACGAACCCGCCGGAGTCGAGGCCGAGACCGCCATGATCTCCGGCCAGATCGACGCGGTCGTCGGCTTCTACGACCACAACATCGACCTGCAGTCCAAGGGCAAGTCCACCGAGTCCGTGGTCCAGCTGCTCCAGGCACCCGGCGAGGTGGAGATGGTCCGCAGCGACGAGGCCGGGAGCGTCAAGAGCCCGGCCGACTTCTCCGGCAAGCACCTCGGCGTGACGGGCCTCGGCTCTTCCACCAACTTCCTCACCGAGTACCTGGCGACCAAGAACGGGGTCAAGCCGGGCAAGGCCACCTCGGTCGCCGTGGGCGCGGGCTCCACCTTCGTCGCGGCCATGCAGAACAAGCAGATCGACGCCGGCATGACCACCGAGCCCACCATCTCCATGCTGGAGCAGAAGAAGCTGGCCACACCGCTGATCGACATGCGCACCGCGGCCGGTGCGAAGGCGGCGCTGGGCGGCACCTACCCGGCGTCCTGTCTCTACATGACCACCGCGTACGTCCAGAAGAACCCGGCCACCGTGCAGAAGCTCGTCAACGCCTACGTCGAGACGCTCAAGTGGATCCAGACGCACACCGCCGCACAGATCGCCGACAAGATGCCGGCGGACTATTACGCGGGTGTCGGCAAGGACGTCTACACCAAGGCGCTGCAGAACGAGAAGGGCATGTTCTCGCCGACCGGCCTGATGCCCTCCGACGGTCCCACGACGGTCCTCAAGGTCCTCTCCGCCTTCGACCCCACCGTCAAGGGCCACACAGTCGACCTGTCGAAGACCTACACCGACGAGTTCGTCAACAAGGCCAAGTGACGCCCGTGTCCCGCGTCCCGGGCCCGCTCCACCGGCCCCGGGACGCGGGACGTCCGGCTTCACCACGCCGCGGACACGGCCCGCGACCGCCCTGTCAGAGCCGAGCACCGGGCAGACGCCGTCACCGGGTGAGTCCGGCCTCGTCGCAGGCCGGCCGGAGTTTCCGGGTGCAGATCTGGTCGACGGTGTACACGCCGTCCTCGACGAGTGTCTGCCTGATGTTGTCGACCGTCACCGCGGTCGGCGTGAGCAGGACCGACGGGATGTCCTGGGTGGTGGGACTGTCGGTCGCCGTGCTGGCGACGTCACGGGCGTCCCTGCCTCGTCCCAGGGCGACAGCCATGGCGGCGGCCGCGGCGGCCTCCGCTCTGAACGGTTTGTACACCGTCATGTACTGCTCGCCTCTGACGATGCGCCGCACAGCGGCGAGTTCGGCGTCCTGGCCGGTGACCGGAGGAAGCTCTCGCACACCGGCGCCCTTGAGGGCGGAGATGACGCCCGCCGCCATGGCGTCGTTGGCGGCCAGGACCCCGCCGATCCGGTCCGGGCCAAGAGCCGACACGGCGGCGGACATGTTGGCGTGGGCGTTCCCCGTGCTCCAGCCGATGGTGTCGTACGACCTGGCGATCTTCGCCTTGCCCTTGAGGACGGACAGGGCGCCCTCACGGTAGGACGCCGCATTGGGGCTGGTGGGATCGCCGTTCATCATGACGACGTTCTCGTCTTCTGCTCCGTCACCCATGGCCTGCAGAAGCGCCTCGCCCTGGAGCTTGCCGACCTGCACACCGTCGAAACTGACGTAGCCGGAGATCGGCCCCTCGGCGAGCCGGTCGTAGGCGACGACGGGGATGCCCGCCTTCTGCGCCTCCCGGATCGAGGAGCGCAGCGCCCTGGTGTCGGCGGCGTCGAGGATCAGGACCCCGACCCCCTTGGTGATCATGGAGGTCATCTGTTGCAGCTGCGTCGTCGCGTCGTTCTCGGCGTTCGCGTACTCCATCGTGCAGCCCGGGCAGAGCTTCTTCAGGTGCTGCTCGATGAAGGGCTTGTCCGAGTGCTCCCAGCGCGGGAGCGCTCGGCTGGGCAGCAGCAGGCCGACGGTGAAGCTGTCCGCGCCCGCCTCGTCGTCTCCTCCGCAGGCGGCCAGAGGGACCGTCAGGAGGCCGGCGAGGAGCGCCGCGACGACATACCGGAGACATGTCCTCACGGCGTGACCTCTCGTCCTGTCCCGGGATCGGAGTCCACGGGTGCGGGCTCGCGGCGCGGCACGGCGATCTCGCTCCACACCTGCTTGCCGCCGGCCACGGGCATCGAGCCGAAGGAGTCCGACATCGCCTCGACCAGAAGCAGGCCCCGGCCACCGGTCGACTCCCAGTCCACGATCACCGGCTTGGCGGGCGCCCGCGGCGAGGAGTCGCTCACGCTGACGCGCACCCGGTCACCGCGCAGCGTCAGATCCACGCGGACCGGGCCCTGGGTGTGCACCAGCGCGTTGGTGACCAGCTCGGACACGACCAGGAGCACCGCGTCGGCCGCGTCCTCGGTCTTCCAGCGGCGCAGTGTGCGCGCGGTGAAACGGCGGGCGTGCATGACGGCGTCGGGCAGCCGCCACACCACCCAGTCGGCCCGGATCGGCCGGGTCTTCAGGCCGTCGTAGCGCAGCAGCAACAGCGCCACGTCGTCCTCACGGCGGCCGACGTCGCCGAGCAGTTCGTCGGCCATGCGCCCCGGGTCCGCCGGATCGACCGCGGCGAGTGCGGTGCGCGTGCGGCGCATGCCCTCGTCCAAGGGCAGGTCGGAGGCCTCGACCAGGCCGTCGGTGACCAGGGCGAGCACCGTGCCGGGCTCCAGCGCGACCGCGGTCATGGGGAACTCCGCCTCCGCGAGGATGCCGAGCGGAAGTCCGCCCTCGACCTGCACCTCCTCGGTACGTCCGTCAGGATGGCGCACCAGCGGCGAGAGGTGGCCGGCCCGGACGAACAGGGTGTTGCCCTCCTCCAGGTCCAGTTCGACATAGCAACAGGTGGCGAACAGGTCGGTCTCCATACCGACCAGGAGACGGTTGGCGTGGGACACGACCACGTCGGGCGGGTGGCCCTCCACCGCGTACGCCCTGACCGCGGTGCGCATCTGGCCCATGATCGTCGCGGCTCCGGCGCTGTGTCCCTGCACGTCACCGATGACCAGCGCGACCCGCTCCTCGGACAGGGCGATGACGTCGTACCAGTCGCCGCCCACCTGCAGTCCGCGCATGGCGGGCAGATATCGTGCCACGGCCGTGCACCCGGGCAGTTCCGGAAGGCGTCGGGGCAGCAGACTGCGCTGGAGCATCGTCGCGAGTTCCTGCTCCGCGTCGTGCGCGTGCGCCCGCTTGAGGGCTTGTCCGACCAGCGCGGCGGTGGCGGTCAGCAGGGTTCGTTCCTCGGGGACGAACTCGTGCGGCTGGTCCCAGCCGACCAGGCACACGCCGGCGACCCCGCCCTCGGCAGGCAGCGGCAGCACGGCGAGACCTCCGCTGCCGATGCCTGCCAGTCCGGATTCGAGGGCCGAACCGGCGGGCCACAGGTCCATGCGTCCGTCCCGCAGGGCCATCTGCAGGGTGGGCAGGACGCTGACCGGCGCGTCGGGCCATTCCGAATGCCACTGGGAGCGCCATATCTCCGGCCAGGCGGTGGGCTGGGGCGGATCCAGCACGGTGACCATCAGCCGGTCGTCCTGCAGTTCGGCGAGCGCCACGCGGTCGGCTCCCAGCGGCTCACGCAGCGCGGTGACGGCCACTCGGCCGACGTCACGGACCGTGGCGGCGCCATCGAGCGCCGCAGTCAGCCACTGGATCCTGGAAACGTCATCGGCGCTCCGGCTCAGGACCGAGGTCGCCGTCACCACGCCCAGCACCTGCTCCGGCCGGACTTCGGTGCCCTCCGCCACCCGGCAGCTCAGACTCAGCCAGCGCATCTCCCCGGTAGGGCGCCGGACCCGGAATTCCAACTCCCGCCGGCCGTATGCCTGGCCTCGCGGTTCCAGGACCGACATCAGCGCGTGCATGTCCTCGGGGAAGGCGTGCGCGAGCAGGGTGTCGGCCTTGCCGTCGAAGTCGTCCGGGGTGATGCCGACCAGTTCGAGCAGCGTCTCGTCCGCCTCGATCAGACCGATGTCCGGCACCAGCACGAACGAGCCCACACGCAGACTTCGCAGCGCGGGACGGAGCACCGCCAAAGGTTCGGGCCGACCGGTCCCGGCCTGCAACATCTCGGCGACCACTTCGGCGTAGCGCTCCAGGAAGCGCCGCTGCTCGGCCGCGAAGCCGTCCACGGACCCTCCCATGACGACGAGGCAGCCCAGTCGCCTGCCCCCCGACGTGAGGGGCAACGCGCCGAGCGCCATCTCCGCTCGCGGCGGCGTCGGCACATGATCGAAGTAGGAGGTGAGGACAGCGGGAGTGAGCCACACAGGGCGGTCGGTGTGGAAGGCGTGCACCGCGGGCGAGCCACCTGACAGCGGCAGACGCTCCGGCACCCCCTCCGGCATTCCGTTGTGGGGATTCGCCCGTCCGTCCGTCTCCACCAGCCGAAGCTCTTCGTGCTCGGCATCGGGCACATACACCGCTGCCAGCTCCACGCCGGCGAATGTCAGGGCCCGATCGCTCACGGCGGCCTCCGGCATCGCAGGCTGAGGAGAACCAGTGCCTGCCGTGCCGGCCTCGGCTGCCCGCAACTCGGTGACTCCGGCCCGGGCCCGGCCGTCATGAGGCATGTCCGCAACGTACCTCCCGCCCATGGCGCAGGTGCCGACGCGCTGGGAGACCCACGCACCCACCTACCAGAGTCTCATATGCGAACGAAACAGACAGATCCACGCCTGTGGTCACCGGCCACAGGTCGCCGGTGCGTTCGCAGATCACCGCCCCCGGTGCCAGACTGACGACGTGGTCGTCTTGCTACTTCCACGCGGTGCGCTTCGCCCCGACGTTCGGCTTCGGCATCGCGGCAGCCCGCCGACCGCCGATGCCGGGGCGGCCGGGCGAAGGCTCCGGCACTCCGCCAGGGCGCCCGCTCCGCGCCGGCCAGGCTCTCCGTCGCGCGCGAGGGTTCGGACCACTGTTCGCCCGGGCCCCACTTCCCGCGTGGCGAACCGACTCGACGCAGCGCGGGCTGTCGTACCGCCTCAAGCGTGGCCGGCACGGCCCCGACCTCGCGTAGGCCGGCGGGACGCAGCCGTTGGACCTCACGCCCGTCGAAGGCCGGTCACGGGCAGCCGACGAAGGAGGTCCTCCGCATGAAGGCCTGCACACGGGAGGCGGCCCTCGCCATGACCGCCGTCTCCACGGCCGTTGCCCTCGCGGCCTGCGGACCCGACGCCGGGAAGGACGGCGACGGGGACGACGCACCGAGGATCGGCCTGCTCCTGCCGGACGCCACCACGGCCCGTTGGGAGGGGCAGGACAGACCCCTGCTCGAAAAGAAGATCAAGGAGTTGTGCGCCGACTGCACGGTCGAGCACAGCAACGCCAAGGGCGAGGTGGCCATCCAGCAGGAACAGATGAACTCGATGATCACCAAGGGGGTCGATGCCATCGTCCTCGTGGCCGTCGACGCCAGATCACTCGGCGCCACGGTCAGGAAGGCCGACGAGGCGGACATCCCGGTCATCGCCTACGACCGCCTCGCCGAGGGCCCGATCGCGGGCTATGTCTCCTTCGACGGTGAGGAGGTCGGCAAGCTCCAGGGCAGGTCACTGCTCAAGGCCATGGGTGACAAGGTGAGGGACGGCCAGATCGTCATGATGAACGGCGATCCGATCGACCCCAACGCCGTGTCGTTCAAGAAGGGCGCGCTGTCCGTGCTCGAGGGGAGAGTGCGCATCGGCAAGGCGTACGACACGCTCCAGTGGCGGGCCGAGACGGCGAACATGAACATGTCCGGCGCCATCTCGGCCCTCGGCGTCGGCAACATCAACGGGGTCTACGCCGCCAACGACGGCCTCGCCGCCGGCAGCATCTCCGCCCTCAAGGCGAACAAGGTCGATCCGCTGCCCCCCGTCACCGGGCAGGACGCCGAGCTCGCGGCCGTACGGCGCATTGTGGACGGCGACCAGTACATGACCGTCTACAAGCCCTTCGGCCCCGAGGCGTCCGCCGGAGCCGCGTTGGCCGTGGCCGCGGCCCGCGACGAAAGCCTCAGCCGGGTTGCCACGGACAAGGTGCGGAGCAGTACCGGAGCGGAGGTTCCGGCCGTCATGCTCGCCCCCGTGTCCGTGACGGTCGACAACATCAAGGACACCTTGGTGAAGGACGGCGTGTACACGATCCCGCAGATCTGTACGCCCCGACTGGGTGCCGCCTGCAGTGAGGCCGGGCTGACCTGACAGGCCGGTCCCTGACGGGGCCCGGTCCGGGAAGGAGATGTTCTCCGTGCCGACTCCCCCCTTGCTGGCATTGCACGGCGTGTGCAAGCGCTTCGGCGTCGTCGAGGTCCTCACGGACATCGAGCTGGAGATTCGCGCCGGGGAGGTCGTGGCCCTGCTGGGCGACAACGGGGCCGGCAAGTCCACCCTGGTCAAAGCGATCTCCGGAGTGTCGCCCGCGGACAGGGGCGTCATCGAGTGGGAGGGCCGGACCGTCCACATCAAACGCCCCCACGACGCCCGGGACCTCGGCATCGCCACCGTCTACCAGGACCTCGCGCTCTGCGGAAACCTCGACGTCGTGGGCAATGTGTACCTCGGGCGGGAGATCCGCCGGTACGGCTTCCTCGACGAGGTGGAGATGGAGCGCCGCACCAGACACCTGCTGGAGGGTCTGACCAGGGGCATCCCCGATCTGCGTGCCCCCGTCGTCTCGCTGTCCAGCGGTCAGCGGCAGACGGTCGCCATCGCCCGCTCGCTCCTCGGTGGCCCGCGGCTGCTCCTCCTGGACGAACCGACCGCGGCGCTGGGATTCGACCAGACGACCGAGGTCCTGGACCTCGTCGACCAGTTCCGTGACCGCGGCCTGGGAGTACTGCTCATCAGCCACAACATGGGGGACGTCAAAGCGCTCGCGGACCGGGCCGCCGTCCTGCGGCTCGGTCGCAACAACGGCTTCTTCAACGTGAACACCGCTTCTCAGGAACAGATCATCTCCTCCGTCACCGGCGCCACGGAAAACGTGCCTCGCCGGGTGGTCCACCGGGAGGCAGGATGGTGAAAGGGATGCGCAACATGGCGGACGACACGCAGCCCGAACCCGCCGCGCCCACCGCCAGAACCCGTCAGCCGCGCCGCGGGCAGGCCGTCACCCGTGCGGTGCAGGGCTGGGGTGCCGTCTTCCGGCGCAAGCTGAGCGCCGGCGAACTGAGCTCGCTCCCTGTCGTCCTCGTCCTCGCCACGGTCTGGATCATCTTCGAGGCCCTCAACGAGAATTTCCTCTCGCCCCGGAACCTGTCCAATCTCAGCGTGGACATCGTCGGCACGGGACTGATCGCGGTCGGTATCGTCTTCGTCCTGCTGCTCGGTGAACTCGACCTGTCGGTCGGCTCGATCAGCGGCCTCGCGGCTGCGGTCTTCGCCGTCCTGAACGTGAACCACGGCGTGCCGGAATGGCTCGCCCTCATCGTCGCGGTACTCGCGGGCACCGCGGCGGGAACCGTTCAGGGCTTCTCCTTCGCCAGGACCCGGGTACCGGCCTTCGTCGTCACGCTCGCGGGACTGCTCACGTGGAACGGCTTCATGCTCTCCATCCTCGGGACCAGCGGCACCATCAACCTCGACGAGAACGGGCTCGTGGCCAAGCTGACCAGCTACTACTTCACCCATGACGGCGCCGCCTACGGTCTGGCGGCGGGCGCGGCGGGCGCGGTCTTCCTCGTGTCCCACCAGGACAGACGGCGGCGCAAGGCCGTCGGCATGCCGCACCGTTCGCTTCGGGGAATCGTGGCGCGCACGGGAGCGTTCGCGGTGCTCGCGTTCGCGGCCGCGTATGTGCTCAACCAGTTCCAGGGCCTGCCGCTCGCCCTCCTGCTCTTCCTGGTACTCGCGGCCGGCCTCGACGTCGTTCTCCGCCGCACGCACTACGGGCGGCAGGTCTACGCACTGGGCGGCGGCGTCGAGGCGGCCCGACGCGCCAGCCTCAGCGTGACCCGGGTACAGACCGCGGTACTCGCGGTCTCCGGCACCATGGCCGCGATCGGCGGCATGTTCCTGGCCTCGCGGATCACCTCCGTGAGCCAGAACTCAGGCTCCGGCATCCTGCTGCTCAACGCCATCGCCGCCGCCGTCATCGGTGGGGCCAGCCTGTTCGGGGGACGCGGTTCGACCTGGAACGCGGTGCTCGGCATCCTGGTGATCCAGTCGATCGCCTCAGGCATGGCGATCACGGACACCCCCACCGCCGTCCAGTTCATCATCACGGGCGGAGTGCTCTTCGCCGCCGTGGTCATCGACTCCCTGTCACGACGCTCACACGAGGCACACGGGCGGGCCTGATCGGTCCGCTTCCCGGCAGCGCCGTCGCCGGAAGAGGTGGCACTCGCCCGAAGAGGACCTCGCCCCACCACCGGTGAGGTGGGCCGCACCGAGTGACCCGCCACCGCGAGGGCCGCACCCATCCGGTGCGGCCCTCGCGCGTTGCACGTACACCGTGCCGCCACCAGGCCCGCTGGTTCAGCAGGCCTTGAGGTTCGACGTCTTCGAGGGCAACCACCCGCTCGGCGGCCCCGGCCCACTTCGCCTTTGGCGGTACGCGCCGTCCTGGCGTTCGGCGAGCAACGGTCGCCGTTCAGCCGCGCCCGCGAGACGGCCCCGGGCCTGCCGGTGTTCCGCCCTCAGGACCTGCTCGCGCGGCTGGTCCGGCGCCGGACACCGCCGCCCTCGCGGCCGTCGGCCGGTGACCGTCTGTCGGCGTCGCCGCCGCTGCGGCCGGGTCTCCGCTCGGCGGGTACCCGGACCCGCCGGGCGGTCGACGACGGAGTCCGCGCGTGTCACCTCACCGACCGGCCCTGTGAGGCGGCCCGCTGCCAGGCCGCGTCCCTCAGCAGCCGCAGCCCGTTGAGGCCGACGATGACGGTGGATCCCTCGTGGCCCGCGACGCCGAGCGGCAGGGGCAGGGTGCCCGCGAGGTCCCAGACGACGAGGCCGGCGATGAACACTCCGGCGATCACGAGGTTCTGCACTACCAGCTGCCGGGCGCGGCGGGAGAGGGCGATCACGGCGGGCACGGTGACGAGTTCGTCGCGGACGATCACCGCGTCGGCGGTCTCCAGCGCGAGATCGGAGCCGGCCCGGCCCATGGCGACACCGATGTGGGCGGCGGCCAGCGCCGGGGCGTCGTTGACGCCGTCCCCGACGACCAGGACCCTGCGGCCGGCGTCCTGAAGCTCCTGGACCGCCTGCACCTTGTGCTGCGGCAGCAGAGCGGCCCGGACGTCCTCGATACCGACCTCGGCGGCCAGGCGCGCCGCCGCGCGCGGATTGTCGCCGGTCAGCAGTACGGGCGTGGCACCGGTGAGGGCCGTAAGGGCTACGACCGTGGCGGCGGCGTCCGGGCGCAGGCGGTCGGCGATTCCCAGGACGCCGACCGGAACACCGTCGGCCGTGACCAGGACGGCGGTACGCCCGTCCTCCTCCAACTCGGCGGCGAGGGTCAGCGCGTGAGCGGCTGCCGCGTCGGTCGGTCCGTGGAGGACCCGGGCCGGTGCGCCCACCGCGACCACTCGGCCGTCGATGGTGGCGGTCACTCCCACGCCGGGCGTGGAGGTGAAGTCCTCGGCGGGCGACAACCGCAGGCCGCGCTCTCGCGCCGCGTCCACCACGGCCCGCGCCAGCGGATGCTCACTCGGATGCTCGGCCGCCGCCGCGAGGGCCAGCAAATCCCGCTCCCCCAGGCCCGGTCCGGCCGTCGGCCGGACGTCGGTGACCCTCGGCACTCCCTCGGTCAGCGTGCCGGTCTTGTCCAGGGCGACCGCGTCGACCTGCCCGAGGCGCTCCATCACCACCGCCGACTTGACCAGCACACCGCGCCGTCCGGCGTTGGCGATGGCCGAGAGCAGGGGTGGCATGGTGGCCAGCACGACCGCGCACGGCGACGCCACGATCATGAAGGTCATGGCCCGCAACAGCGCCTCGCTCAGCTCCTCACCGAAGGCGAGCGGGACGAGGAAGACGGCGAGCGTCGCCGCGACCATGCCGAGTGAGTAGCGCTGTTCGACCTTCTCGATGAACAGCTGGGTGGGCGCCTTGGTCTCGGACGCCTCCTCCACCATCCGCACGATCCGGGCGATCACCGTGTCGGAGGCGTCGCGATCGACGCGGACGCGCAGCGCGCCGGTGCCGTTGAGAGTGCCCGCGAACACCTCGTCGCCGGGCTCCTTCGCGACCGGGAGCGGTTCGCCGGTGATGGTCGCCTGGTCGACCTCGCTGGTCCCGTCCAGGACGCGGCCGTCGCCGCCGACGCGTTCGCCGGGTCGTACGAGGATGGTGTCACCGACCGCCAACTCACCGGCGGGAACGCTTTGTTCGCCGCCGTCCGGGGTGAGCCGGGTGGCCGTGGCGGGGGCCAGATCCAGCAGGCCGCGGACCGAGTCGGCGGTACGGGCCGTGGCCAGCGCCTCCAGGGCGCCGGAGGTGGCGAAGATGACGATCAGCAGGGCGCCGTCCATCACCTGCCCGATCGCGGCGGCGCCGAGAGCGGCGACGACCATCAGCAGGTCCACGTCGAGGGTCTTGTCCCTCAGCGCCTTCAGACCCTCCCAACCCGGCTCCCACCCGCCGGTGACGTAGGCCAGCGCGTACAGCGGCCCCCACAGCCAGGCCGGCGTGCCGGTCAGATGCAGAGGCAGCGCGAGCAGGAAGGAGACGGTGGCCGCGACGGCCCAGCGCACCTCGGGCAACGCCAGGATCCGGGTGCGGCGCCGGGGAACGCCCGCTTCCCGTGCGAGCACGGCCAGACCGGCCGGAGGCGGACTGAGGGTGGAGGTCATCGGAGTCGAAGGTCCTTCACGAGGGGGTATGGGGCACAAGGACATGCGGCAAGCAGCCGCTCCCGCGTACCTTTCACCATACAGGAACACATGAATACCCATTCATTTCTTCATGGGGTCGACCCCGAGCCGCAGGCCGCCGGACCGAGCGGCGGGCAAGGGAACCCGCATCACATATGCATGAGTCGCCATATGTTAATGTCGCCATGTACGGCCTGCGGGGCACGAGCCGCAGGGGACCCAAGAGCACCAGCGGGAGCACCACATGACCACCGCCACCGAGCACCGCACCCACGACGGCCACACGCACACCCATGGCGAGGGCTGCGGCCACGTCGCCATCCCCCATGGCGATCACACCGACTACGCGCATGACGGCCACGTCCACCGGGCCCACGAGGGCCATGTGGACGAGTGCGCGAACGCGGGTCACGCCGCCCACGAGGGGCACGACCACCAGCACGGCGAGAACTGCGGCCACGTCGCCGTCCCGCACGAGGACCACGTCGACTACGTCCACGACGGCCACCGCCACGCGGCTCACGACGGGCACTGGGACGACCACTGACCGGGCTCACGCGTTCACGCGTGAGTAAAGCCGGCAAAGCGAACGCCAACCGGAAATCATTGTCACATGCTAATGTGTGCATGTGACACCCATTCCGCCCCCCTCCACAGCCTTGACCGATGAGCCGCTACGCGACCTTCAGGCCGCCAGTGACCTGCTGAAGGCACTGGCGGCTCCGGTCCGGCTCGGCATCGTGCGCGAGCTGTCCCAGGGCGGGAAGTACGTGCACGAGCTGGTCACCGCCCTCGGAGTGAGCCAGCCGCTGGTCTCCCAGCACCTGCGAGTACTGCGCAACTCCCGGATCGTGACGACCCGGCGCCAGGCCCGCGAGATCCAGTACTGCCTCAACGACGACCACATCGCCCACATCGTGCTGGACGCCATCCGGCACGCACAGGAGTAAGCCCCTTCCTGACGTGCGAGGTCACCAGGCATCAGCACTGCCGAGGAGCGGATCGGGCACCGCCGTCCACCCCGCCCGCCCCTGGGACAGCTCCGCGTCCGTGAGCAGGGCCGCGTCCAGAGCCTCCAAGATTGCCGGCCCGGCGAGGGCGATGCCCGTCAGGGCGATCTCGTTGCGGCGTTCGCCGTAGTAGTCGTCCCAGAACCAGGAAGCGAGAGTGCGTCGCTGCGGGGAAACAGCCGCCCAGGCTGTCGCGTCCAGCGGCTCCAGCCAGTGGTCCGCCTCCCTCAACTCCAGGGAGGTCCCTGCCGAACGCCAGGTCACGACGGCGTCCGGACGGCTGCACAATTACAGGTGGCCTCTGCCGCGGACGACACCCCGCATGACGACGGGGAGCGCGTCGGCCAGCCGCCCCGGATGCAGGGGGCGACGGGACTGCCAGAGCACCGACTCCACTCAGCGGTCGGCGCCGCATCGCGAACGCGGTACCGTCACCGGCTCCAGGCGCGCCCGCCACTCGCCCTCGGCGCCTGACGGCACGGCCCGGGTCAGCGAGGCCCGCACCTCGGGTCCGGCTCCGGCGAGGCCCGACGTCACCAGGTGGGCACCTACGGTGAGACGGGAGGCCAGCGCGGCCGCAGCGGACGCCTCCTCCTCGTCACCATCCACGCGACCCGGCGCGATCAACACGTCCGCCGCCTCCACCTGGCGAACGGCGACCTCGGCCGGACTCAGGGCCTCACCCCGCTCGCGTCCACTCCACAGCCGTACCGCCCGGTGAACGCACCCGATGTCCACCATGAACGACGCCGGCTCGACACCGACCACCACGGGGGCCGGCTCGTAGTAGTCCCCCAGTGAACCGCTCGCGACGCGCGCACGCCACAACTCCATCAGGAACGGCAGGACATCGACGTCCCCCGGCAGGGCGAGAACCACGTGCACCGGCCCCGAGCAGCGCCGCAGGGACATCAGATCCTGGCGGAGAATCACCACCGGATCACCCGTCGCACCCCTGGACGCCTCCCGGACGGACGCGTCGGCGCCCGACAGAAAGCGCTGAACGACCGGATACCCGTTGTCGCACTCCTGGATGGACACGGCCAGCAACACGGCACGCGGCGAAAGCCGCAGCAGCTGGTCGACCACATCGGCCCGAACGCCGGGGGTGTTGCCGACCACCACGCTCAACAGACCCTTGGGCACACCCTGGTCCCTCAGTTGAGGCGGGCGACGTGCTGGGGGGCGGGCGCCGCCCGAAGCCGGTCGGGCAGTGTGCCGTCGTCGGGCATCCCGGCCCGCAGCCAGGCTCCGAGCGCTTCGGCGTCGGCCACGGTGACGAGCGTGCCGAGCCGCACGACGGCACCGGCGGGCCTGCGATCCGGCGTGCACGGCTGCACCGCGGCATGCAGTCCGCGGTCGTCCCGGCAGTGCAGAACCTTCGCCAGGCAACCGGTGGAGACCAGGACGCCGTGGGGGCAGCCGCGGACGGCCCGGCGCAGCCCGTCCATCAGCCGGCTCGTCTCGGCGGGACAGGACGCGCAGACGACGAGGGTGAACGGACGGCTCCGACGGCCGTGTGCGGCGTCATCCATGCCCGACCCCCTCATTTATTGAAAATGGTTTCCATTTGTATAGCACACCCCGAGTCCCCGCACGAGACCATCGCCGCCGCAGGCGTCGTGACCGTCAAGCCTTGGCAATGGTTTTCATATCGATCGGTTTCAGCCATGTTCTGACATTCATTTCCATCTAGCGTGTCGCAGGTCCGGTCCACCCCGGCCTGACCAGCTCCCGGGAACATCCCTGTTCTCACCCGTTCGTGGAGGACCACCCATGCCCATGCCCCCGTCCCGGCGCCTCGCCCTGATCACCGGCGCCTCTCTGGCCCTCCTGGCAGGCTGCGGCAGCTCGTCGGACTCCGGCAGCGACGGGAACGCCTCCCAGAGCCCGGCCTCCTCGTCCATGATCCCGGTGGTCGCATCGACGAACGTCTACGGCGACATCGTCGAGCAGATAGGCGGCGCGAAGGTCGACGTCACGTCGGTCATCAGCGACCCCGACCAGGACCCGCACTCCTACGAGGCCAACACGCAGAACCAGCTGGCACTGTCCAAGGCGAAGGTCGTCGTCAAGAACGGCGGCGGCTACGACGACTTCATCGACCGCATGCTGAAGAGCAGCGGCTCCTCCGCCGAAGTGATCAACGCCGTCAAGGTCTCCGGGAAGTCCGCGCCCAAGGGCGGAGAGCTCAACGAGCACGTCTGGTACGACTTCCCCACCGTGCGCAAGATCGCCGACAGCGTGGCCGCCGCCCTGGGCAAGGCCGACCCCGGCAGCGCTGCCGCCTTCACCAAGAACGCCGAGACCTTCAAGGCGAAGCTCCAGCCGCTGGAGACCAAGGAAGCCCAGATCAAGAAGGACCACGGCGGCGAGGCGGTCGCCATCACCGAGCCCGTGCCGCTTTACATGATCGACGCGAGCGGTCTGGTGAACAAGACGCCCGCGGAGTTCAGCGAGGCCATCGAGGAGGGCGACGACGTCTCGCCCAAGATCCTGCAGGCGACGCTGGCTCAGTTCACGGACAAGCAGGTCAAGGCCCTGGTCTACAACGAGCAGACCTCCGGCCCGCAGACCGAGAAGGCGGAGGCCGCGGCCAAGGCGGCCGGAATCCCCGTCGTGCCGGTGACCGAGACCCTGCCGCAGGGCAAGGACTACCTCGGCTGGATGACCGCCAACGTCGACGCGCTCGCGAGCGCGCTGGACAAGTGAGGCAGCCGGGCGCGGCCTCCGTACCCCGGGCCCGCGAGGGCGGGGCAGACACCGGCGCGGTGATCAGTCTGCGTGGGGCGGCCGTGTCCTACGGCGAGCGCGAGGTGTGGCAGGGCCTCGACCTGGACGTACGGCCCGGGGAATTCGTGGCCGTCCTCGGGCCGAACGGCTCGGGCAAAACCAGCTTCGTACGGGCCCTGTTGGGCCGGCAGCCCCTGTCCGCCGGAACGCTCTCCGTCCTCGGCCGCCCCCCGCGCGAGGCGCGTCGGCACCTCGGTTACGTCCCCCAGCAGGCGGAACTCTCCGCCCAGGCCATGCTGCGCGCCCGCGACCTCGTTCGCTTCGGGATCGACGGGCACCGCTTCGGACCACGGCTGCGCACAGCCGCCGTCCGCCGTCGGGTGGACGAGATCCTGGAGTCGGTCGGGGCCTCGGCGTACGCCGACGTCCCCCTCGGCCTGTTGTCCGGAGGTGAACGGCAGCGTGTGCGCATCGGACAGGCTCTGGCGACCGACCCGCGGATCCTGCTGTGCGACGAACCGCTGCTCTCCCTCGACCTGAACCACCAACGGGCCGTCACCGAACTCGTGGACGCCCGCCGCCGCTCCCACGACACCGCGGTGATCTTCGTGACCCACGAGATCAACCCGGTCCTCGGCCTGGTCGACCGGGTGCTGTACCTGGCACCGGGCGGTCACCGGGTCGGCCCACCGGAGGAGGTGCTGACATCCGATTCGCTGACGCGGCTGTACGGCACGCGGGTCGACGTCGTCCGCGTCCAGGGCCGCGTCGTGGTCGTCGGAGCCCCCGACGAGACGGCCGCGCCACCGCACCACCCCCATGAGACCGAGGAACCCCGCACATGACGCTCGCCGACGGAGTCTGGCACCAGATCTTCAGCTTCGAGAACTACGGCGAACTCCTGGCGCTGGTACGCAACTCCCTCATCGCCGGCGCCGCGCTCGGCCTCGTCGGCGGCCTGGCCGGGGTCTTCGTCATCATGCGCGACCTGCCCTTCGCGGTGCACGGCATCAGCGAACTGTCCTTCGCGGGCGCGTCGGCGGCACTGCTGCTGGGGGTGAACATCGCGGGAGGCTCCATCGTCGGCTCGCTCCTGGCGGCGGGCGTGATCGGCGTCCTGGGTGCGCGCGCCCGCGACCGCAACTCGGTGATCGGCATCATCATGCCGTTCGGCCTCGGCCTCGGCGTGCTCTTCCTCGCCCTCTACAAGGGCCGGGCGGCCAACAAGTTCGGCCTCCTGACCGGCCAGATCGTCGCCGTCGACACCCCGCAGATGACGTGGCTGCTCGGCACTTCCGCCGTTGTCCTTCTCGCCCTGGCGATCATGTGGCGGCCGCTCACCTTCGCCAGCGCCGACCCGGACGTCGCCGAGGCACGCGGCGTACCCGTGCGCGCCCTGTCCTTCGCCTTCATGATCGTGCTCGGTCTCGCGGTCGCCCTGTCGGTGCAGATCGTCGGCGCACTGCTCGTCCTCAGCCTCCTCGTCACCCCCGCCGCGGCCGCCGCCCGCGTCACCGCCTCGCCGGTACTGCTGCCACTGCTCAGCGTCGTCTTCGCCGTGCTCTCGATCGAGGGCGGCATCCTGCTCGCGCTGGGCGGCAGCATCCCCATCAGCCCCTACGTCACGACGATCTCCTTCACGATCTACGCCGTCTGCCGCCTGGCCGGCAGCTACCGCACCCAGCGCTGGGGAGCCAGTCGAACGGCACCGCGGGCCGCCTGACGGACGTCGCGCGCGGGTCGCCGTACAGGGCCTGGTCCTCGTAGCGGGTGACGATCCAGCGCGTGCTGCCGTCCCGCAGCCGGATCTCGGAGCCCGGGCTTCTCGGCGTGCGGTCTCATCATCGAACCGACAACTCCCCGTCAGTCGGCTGACGAGAGATCGATTGGCCGGATCACGCAGCCGGACGACGTAAGGCTTCCGTCATCTTTGCGGGGTTACGGGGCGGACGTCCTCTTGCGTTGAATGGGGCAGAGATCAGACGAACTCTCAAGGGGTGAGGCGGGGATGGGGCGCGTGCGGAAGGTACTGACCGGGCGGTTGGCCGTCGGGGCACTGGTGATGGCGATCGCCGTGGCCGGCTTCGGGCTGTACTGGTTCCAGCCGTGGAAGCTGTGGCAGGACGAGACCGTCGACGAGGCTCTGCCCGGGGTCGTGGAGACCTCCGCGCCTCCTGCGGCGGCGCCCTCGGGAGAGCCCTCCGAGGCGCCTTCCCCGGCCGCTCGGCCGCAGGCTCTGGCGAGCGGTGAGCTGATCAGCCATGAGCACGCGACGTCGGGCAGTGTGAAGCTCGTACGGCTGGCCGACGGCTCCCACGTCGTCCGGCTGGAGAACCTCGACACCAGCAACGGGCCTGACCTGCGGGTGTGGTTGACCGACGCACCGGTGAAGGCGGGGAAGGCGGGCTGGCACCTCTTCGACGACGGGGAGTACGTGAGTCTCGGCAGACTCAAGGGCAACAAGGGAAGCCAGAACTACACCCTGCCCGATGACATCGACCCCGCCCGCTACACCAGCGTCAGCATCTGGTGCGACCGCTTCGACGTGTCCTTCGGTGCCGCCGAACTCGCCCGCGCCTGACACCGGGGGACGGTGGGAGGCGATCCCGAGTGTCAGAAGAGAGACGCCGGATCCGCCGCCATCCGTGCGGCACTCAAGGCCGCCAAGGACGCGGGCGAGCACTTCGTCACCGTCCTCGGGCATCCGGCCCACTACCCGCGATTCGGCAACCCGCCGTGCGGGGGTGCCAGGCTCCCGCACGGTCCGCCTGCCAGGTCGCCCGAAAAACGCCCATGCGGTCTGGATGGACCGGACCCGGAGTCCTACTGTGCGGGTTCTGCATGAAGGAACCACGATTCCGCAGAGGGGGACCTGTTGAACGACTTCCGTTCCGAGGCCGAGAAGATCTACGAGACCACCCGTGACACCGACACTCGTGGCATCATCGCCGCGGTTCTGCACCTGGCCGACACCATGAACCCGGCGGCCGCCGGATACGCACATCCGGTACCGGAACGCGCCGCGTGGCAGGGCGCGGCGCTGTCCTACCTCCTGGGCAAGCCCACGCGGCGGAAGACCGCCGACCGCATCGCTTCATGGCTGACCGCCCAAGGATTCGAAGTCGACGCCTGGACCGTCAACCAGGGCATGTGGCAGCTCGTTGCCGACGGCAGGGTCGCGGCCGACGCCTCCGGCATGGAACCGGTGTTCGCCGCCGTTCGCGACTGATCCGCAGCCCCGCCGGGCGGTACGGGGGCGGGTCGACACGACACGGTTTCTGCTGCCGGCCAGGGCGCGCCCCCCTGGCCCTACCCGGCCACGTCGGTCAGCATCCGCCATCCCGGCGCGTAGTTGCCGTGCAACACGAGAGAAGCGGCGCCGACCGCGCCCACCGTGTCGCCGATCACGCTCTGTTCGACGGCGATCGCGCGGATCGTACGGGCCACGGATGTGCGGTTGACGGCGGCCTCGATCTCCTCACGCATGATCGGCTCGATGCCGCGCAGGGCCTCGCCGCCGAGCACGATGCGGCCGACGTCGAGCAGGCTGGCGGCGCCCCGTGCCGCCTGGCCGATCTGGCGGGCGGCGCGGCGTACGACGTCGCAGGCATCCGGGTCACCGGCGCGGGCGGCGCGGCGCAGGGCTTTCCAGTCGTCGTGCACCGAGTCGGACGTGCCGGTCAGGCCGATGCGGTCGGCGGCGGCCCGCCCATGGCGGCGCAGCAGGTCGTCGATGATCGCGGGCGGGCTGCAGTACGGGCCCAGGCAGTCGGTGGCGCCGCAGTGGCAGACGCGGTCGCCGGGTTCGACGGCCATGTGGCCGAACTCGCCGGCGTTGCCCGAATCGCCGTGCAGCACGGTGTCGTTGAGGACGATGCCGGCCCCGATGCCGGTGCCCAGGTAGATGAAGAGGAAGCTGCCCGCCCGGTCCGCGCCGCCGATCCAGCGCTCGCCGATCGCGGCGGCGGTGGCGTCGTTGTCGAGGGCGACGGGCAGGCCGGTGGCCTCGACGAACATCTCCGTCAGGGGGACCCGCCCCCAGCCGGGGAAGTTCGGCGGGGACACCACGGCGCCGGAGGTGCCGTCGACCGGCCCGGGGGCGGCGACGCCCAGGCCGAGCAGACGGGCGCGGTCCACGCCGCTTCGGTCCACGAGCCGCTGGGCCGCGCGCGCGACCCGGTCCACGACGTCGGCGGGGTCGCCGGGGTCGGTGAGACGCAGCCGGCGGGTGCCGATCACGTCACCGGCCAGGTCGACCACCACGATCACCGCGGCCTCGGGGTCGAGGTGGACGCCGACAGCGCAGGCCCCGTCGGCGCGGAGGGACAGCAGGGTGCGGCGCTTTCCGCCGCTCGAGGGGGCCTGGCCCGACTCCGCCACCAGGCCGGCGTCAAGCAGTTTGCGGACGACGTTCGAAACGGTCTGGTTGGTCAGGCCGGTGAGCACGGCCAGCTCGACCCGGCTCACCTGGCCCCTGGTACGGATGGCGTCCAGGACGACGGCCTGGTTGTAGCCGCCGACCCGCGGCAGATTCGTACCGCTGAGCGTCGTCACCTGTCGGTCACCTGAACCCCTCACATCAGCCCTGGCCCGGGGGCCGCCCCTTGTGGCCGCGAGTGCCCGCGCCCTCACGCCCGACCGGGAACGGTCTTTCCACGGGCGCCCCAGGGCGAAAGTTTACAGGTTGGAAGCATTGACTTAATCCATCAATTGGATTTAGCTGACGCCACGAAAATCGGCCACACAGGCCAGACAGCGCAAGGTGGCGCCCAGCTCGGGGCGCTGCCCGGCCTGGCCTTCTTGGCCGGAACTCGCGGCTTCCCCTCAGGTTTCGCGTCCCGGAGGAACCACTGTGCGCTCAAGACTCATCACCGCCGCGGCCCTCACCGCCGCCACCTCTCTGGCCCTCGCCGGCTGCGGTTCGGGCTCCTCAGGCAGCTCGGCCAAATCGATCAAGGTCGTCTACTGGCAGAACCTCGACAGCACGAACAAGCTCCAGGCCAACTACCTCGCCTCGATGGTCAAGGAATTCACCGCGGCCAACCCGGGCACCAAGGTCAACCTGGTGCCGGTGACCGCCTCCGAGAACGACTACTACACGAAGATCCAGCTCATGATGCGCTCCCCCGCGACCGCTCCCGACCTGGTCTACGAGGACACCGCACTGATCAACTCCGACATCGCGGGCGGTTACCTCAAGCCCCTCGACGCGTACACCGCGAAGTGGGCCGGCTGGTCGCAGTACGCCGCCGCGGCCAAGGGCGCGGTGAGCGGCGCCTCCGACGGCAAGGTCTACGGCGTCCCGATCGACACCGACACCCGGGGGATCTGGTACAACAAGCAGCTCTTCCAGAAGGCCGGGATCCCCGTGCCCTGGCAGCCGAAGACCTGGGCCGACGTCCTGAGCGCCGCGAGGACGGTCAAGGACAAGCTCCCCGGTGTCACCCCGATGAACCTGTACACCGGCGCGGCGGGCGGCGAGGCGTCCTCCATGCAGGGCTTCGAGATGCTCCTGTACGGCACCCCGGCCGGCGACAAGTCCCTCTACGACGCCTCGCAGAAGAAGTGGGTCGTGGGCAGCAAGGGCTTCAAGGACGCGCTAGACTTCGTACACACCGTCTACAGCCAAGGGCTCGGCCCGGCCAAGGAGCAGGCGCTCGGCGCCAACTTCGGCACCACCGTGGGCACGGAGCTGATCCCCGAGGGCAAGCTGGCGATGGACATCGACGGCTCCTGGATGCCCAACAACTGGAGTTCCTCCAGCGCCAAGCCGTGGCCACAGTGGCAGTCCACGATGGGTACCGCGGCCATGCCCACCCAGAACGGCCAGGCGCCCGGCCGGACCAGCATGTCCGGCGGCTGGGCCTGGTCGGTCCCGGCCAAGGCCAAGAACCCTGACCTGGCCTGGAAGTTCCTGTCGACCTCCCTCGCTACGAAGACCAACAACGCGAAGTGGAACGCGCTCAACGCGAACATCGCGGTACGCACGGACGTCGCGGCCGACCCGACGTACCTGAAGTCGGTGCCCACCAACAAGTTCTTCACCGAGCTGGTGGCCGACACCCACTACCGGCCCGGCCTGCCCGCCTACAACCAGGTCTCGACCGCGATCCAGAAGGCCATGGAGTCCGTGACCACCGGTCAGTCCTCGGTCGACAAGGCCGCCGAGACGTTCGACAACGATGTCAGGTCCGCGGTGGGTGACGACAAGACCGTCGAGGGAACCTCGTGACGGC
>NZ_JBHXSG010000071.1:0-14443 GCF_042714835.1 Streptomyces sp. NPDC058678
GAGATATAGCGCACCGGCTGACCGTGGTTGATCAGGATCGCGATGGCCAGGGCGGCTCCGCCGTCGGCCAGGTCGATACCCCAAGTCACCTCGTCGCCCAGGGCCAGAACCTCACCGAGGAGTTCGAGCAGTTCGGGTTCGTCGTTTGCGACGCGTCGCGACAGCAGCCGACGGCCGCCCTCGTCGATCGCGACGCAGTGGTGGTGAGTCTTGCCTGCGTCGATGCCGGCCCAGATCGCGGCCATATCGTGCCTCCGTACGGTGTGTTGCTGGTGCCTCCCCACGGACGACCTCGCTGTCGATTCCCTACGCAGCGATCATTCGCAATTCCTAATTGGCAGCCGAGTCGTCGTGGAGCGTCGGGCGGCCAATCCGGGCAAGCCACAAGCGGCAGAAGCGTGAAAGCCACACCCGACGCTCCTGGGAGGGTCAACCATACGAAGGGTTCACCGCGTCCCGCAGAACAACGTAGGGAAGCGTGACGCCTCCGCGAACGCCTCCCTTCGGACAGCATCAGGCAGCACACTCACCCTCACGGCCTTCATCGTGGTCACGTGCACCTTGGTCGGAGCACACCGGATCAGACGAAGGCCGCCCCCGCGTCCGGCGAACCCCCATGCGAGCGAATCCGTTCGAGACGCCATTCGAGACCGTGGCACCATGTACCGCATGACGACGAACCGAAAGGCCCATGCCGCGTAGACGGCCAGGACAGATCCGTGCTGGCGCCCCCGGCAGCCACCTGACAACGGGTGCAAGGCCAGTCATCGACGGCCTGTCTTCGCGTGCACTGTCCGAGATCAGCCGTCTCGAGCACACCCGCAACTATCTGCAGCCAGGCGATGTCAGCACGGCTGTGGGCCTGTGGAAGAACTACGTCCACCAGCCCGATCGGGATCTGTGGCACGACTACGAGTGGGGCAACGTGCACTGGTTCTGCTGCGGCAACCCCCTCGAAGCCCGAGCCCTCCTCGACACCGTGATGCGGGCCATATCATCCCGAAGTGCCCGCGAACTGCAAAAGGTTGTCAGCCGGTCAGACGCCGTCTGGAACCGTCCATCCCCGCCCTATGACGCGGACGGTAGATAAAGAACTTCCCAATGAAGATGTCAAGTTGCCGTCGTGACGGTTGGTAGGACCTGGTAGCACACTCCGTCGCGATTCATGGCCCACAAGACGTTGGCTCGTCGACGGGCCAGGGCGAGCAGGGCCTGCTTGAGCCCCTTGCCCTCGTTCCACTTGCGCCCGTAGTAAGCCTGGGAGGCGGCGCAGGTTCTCAGGCTGGCCATCGCGGAGAGATAGAAGGCCCGGAGCAGGCCGCGGTGGTAGCGGCGCGGGCGGCGCATGTTGCCACTGACGCGGCCGGAGTCCCGCGGCACTGGTGAGAGACCGGCGAAGGACGCCAAGCGGTCGGCCGTGCCGAAAGCCTCCAGATCGCCACCGGTGGCAGCGATGAACTCGGCGCCGAGGAGGGTGCCCATGCCGGGCAGGCTGCGGATCACCGTCGCGTGTCGGTGCTCGCTGAACCGGGCTTCGATGAGCGCGTCGAGTTCGGCGATCTCCTGGTCGAGGGCCAGCACGCCCTAGGCGATGCGGGCGATGTCACACATCGATCCCGCAGACGACCTCGCCGACGTTGTCCTACACAGCGATCGAGTCGCGTATCCCAATTAGCGGTCGAGTCGTCGCGGGGCTCCGGGCGGCCAAGTTCTTTGAGCCATCGAACGGCGACAAGCTCACAGCCATACCCAGAACCCCTGGGTCCGCCGATCTTACGAATGACCAGCTCTGACCCACGCTTGGAAGGTAGGACAAGCTAATGCAGAGGATGCCGTGGCTGAGTCGACGCGAGGGGTGGCAGACGGGGCTTGAGTGAGTGTCAGGTCCATCATGCCTGTTCGGAGGCGGTTTCGGTAGGACGCACGGCACGTCTGTTCGACCTTGTGGCAGCGGGTACCGCGCGCCAGACTCGTCGTCATCCACTCTCCGGCCAACCTGTCGGCAACCTTTCCCGGTTGTCGGCGAGTTCGCTGTGCTGTCTCGCCGTGTGACGTGCACCGGTCGGGGATGGGGGACGAAGGGGGATCGATGGATCAGGACATGGTTGTGCTGGCGAGGGTCAGGCTGCTCAGTGCCAACAGGCGGGTGGTGCGTGGTGCCGAAGGGCTGTGGATCTACCGCCTTCTGACACAGGTCGAGCCGGAGGCGTACGGGTCGAAACTGGCGTACGTCCTGGTGGAGGCGAGCGCGTCGGCCCTGGTGCGGGAGTTGCCTGAGCGACGGTTGGCCCTGTTGGACGAGGCCGTGGAGGTGGCGAAGGCCCTCGGTACGTCGAACCCCTACCGGGCGAAGATGCTGGCGAGGGCCCTGGCCGCCAGAGAGCGGGAATTGGAGGGCCGCCCGGCGGAGCCGCTCGCGTCCGATGGGCGGGAGCATCGGGCGGCCTCTCAGGAAGAGCCGCAAGAACGGGCATGACCCGGTGGGTGTCGGGCGTTGACTCCCTGGACGGTGAAGAGGGGGAGGGCCCAGCCCCGCTGTCTGGATGGAGCGGCGCCTGATTCCTCGGATGTACAGCTCGGAGCATGGGGGCTCCGACCACGGTCGGGGCCACCACGCTCCCGATGCCTGGCACTGGGGTATGGGCCGCACTCACCTATCGGCAGGTACGGTTCGATCAACGTCCATTGCTCGTCGAGTCCTGTGGCGCGTCCTCCGCCGCCCGGGAAGTAGATCTCTTTGAGTCCTTCGGCGATGATCTGGTGCCGAGCTCGATCCCGTCGACGACGCCGCACTATCCATGGCAGAGGCATTCCACAAGGCGACGCAAAGGCTCGTCAAGGAAGTATCCGGCGGCGGGCAGGCCGGCTCGGCTGACGCAGCCGAGCCGGTTCAGTAGACAGGTGCCGAGCGGCTGACATCCCCGTGGCGGCTGTTTTGCCCATGTCTGGCTGGAGTGAGGGATGAGGGCGGGATGGGTGGTGCGGACGCCCCGGGGATCGGGGCGCGCTCAGCCGGTTGCGCGTCGGCGGGCCGCCGCGCCCGGCCGCCGTCAGTGCGGTGGTGACGTCAGGCGGGGGACGTCGGCGGGGGAGAGGTCGGGGCGGGCACAGTGCCAGCGTGCGG
Organism: Streptomyces sp. NPDC058678; assembly: GCF_042714835.1. Classification (NCBI taxonomy): domain Bacteria; kingdom Bacillati; phylum Actinomycetota; class Actinomycetes; order Kitasatosporales; family Streptomycetaceae; genus Streptomyces; species Streptomyces sp. NPDC058678. Next base: position 3,125 of record NZ_JBHXSG010000071.1, read on the forward strand.
GGTGGCGCCACCGGCCGGCAGCGTCGCGGGCGACGTCGACGCCGACTTCCGCGACCAGTTCGGGTTCGACCAGCGTAACGTTCAGTGTCTCCCGGCTGCCCCACCCGGTGGAGAACGACCAGCCCGTCCATGGATGACCTTGCCGAGCAGGGGCGAGTAGCCCGGCGACCGATGTGCTGGCTGTCTGGGCGAGGGTGGCGGTGCGGTGTACTGAAGGCTGCCGTCGTCGTACCTGCCGAGCAGCAGACTGCTGGGGGCAACCAGAGAGCAGGTGACCCGCCGACGATCGCCTCGATGGTCTCGCGCGCCTACTGGTGAAGCAGCAGTATTCGAGGACTGCGCTATTCAGAGCTGAGGCAGGGCACGCCCTTGCATGTTGGTGGCCGAACTCGCCGTCGGCGGACGCCTGGTGCATGGTCTTTGAGGAGGTGAGGGGTGTCAGCCAACTCTGATCACTGACGTTCGGCGCGGCGTGTTTCTGCACTAGGGTGCTCGCTGCGCCGAGCCCCTGGGGAGATCATGAAAATCGCCCATGAGTCACCGAAGCCGATCAGTACGCTGTTAAAGATCGCGGGTTTCCGGCGTTTCGTGTCGGCCAATCTCATCTCGGCCACAGGGTCTGCGATGGCCCCTCTTGCCCTGGCCTACGCTGTCATTGAGCAGGGTGGTGGAGCGGGGTCCCTCGGTCTGGTGCTTGCCACGAACACCGTCCCCACGATCGTGTTCCTGCTCGCGGGCGGCTTGTTCGCGGACCGCCTGTCCCGCAGCCGGCTCCTCTTCATGGGGAATCTGCTGGCGGCAGGCGCGCAAGGTGCGCTGGCCGTCACCGTGGCCACCGGACACGCGACGACAGTGTCGATCGCAGCATGCGGTTTCGTCTCGGGAACGGCGGCGTCGTTCATCGTGCCGGCTGCGCAGGGCGCCGTTTCGCAGATCGTTCCGGAGCAGCACCTGCAGCAGGCCAACGCGTTGCTCAGGCTGCCGAGCAACGCGGTCAAGGTGCTGGGTCCGGTCGTCGGCGGTGTCATCGTCGCTGCCAGCGGCGCGGCATGGGCACTGGCTTGGGATGCGTTCACGTTCGCCGCCGCGGCCGTCCTGCTGCTCGGCCTGCGTCTGGATGCCCCGCCTGTTACACCTGGCGGCGTCTTGAGCGACCTGCGGGCGGGCTGGGCGGGCTTCTGGTCGCGTACCTGGCTGTGGACCTATACGGCCGCCGGCACGGTACTGGTCGCTGCGTGGCTGGCGGGCTTCCAGCTTCTCGGCCCGCTCGTGGCCGCGGCGCAGTACGCCGGAGCCCGCGACTGGGGCCTGATCCAGGCGGCCTTCACGTGTGGTCTGCTGGCCGGGACTCTCGTCTGCCTGCGCTGGAAGCCGTACCGACTGCTCACGGTCGCGGTCGCCGCGGGGGGTGCTCTCGCGCTCCCCTTGGCAGCCATGGCCTGCACGGTGCCGCTGTCTCTTGTCCTGCTGGCCGCTGCACTGGCGGGGATCGGGCTCGATGTCGCGATCGTCGCCTGGACCACTGCGTTTCAACAGCGTGTGCCTCAGGCGGAACAGGGCCGCATGAGCGCCTTCAACGGCGTCGGGGAACGCCTCGCCATCCCCTTCGGATACCTCATCACCGCCCTTGCGGCCCACTCATGGAGCAGCCAGGCAGTGCTGCTGACCTGCGCAGGCATGATCGCTGCTGCGACCGCACTCAACCTTTGCGTCCCGGAGGTATATCGCATCAACCGCCTGACACCAGACGATCAGCCGAGAACTACAAACGGTCATCGCACAGTAGAGCAGGCGTAGCAGCCACGACGACGGCGCCGGGCTCGTACCTCGGTGTCCGTGAGGGAATCTGACGACATATTGCCCGCTACGTCCGGGGGCTGGCGAAGTAGTCGGCCCAGTTGTTGCCTGCGAACCGGGCCCAGCGTGCAGCGGTGACGGGGCTGATGCCGACGAGGTCTGAGACCATGGGTCCCTCTGGGCGTCGCGGAAGCGGAAGCGGGACGGGAACCGGGGACACGGCCCTGACCTTCTCGGAGGGCCGAGAGGGCAACACGTGGTTCAACTACTACCGCATCAGCATCCCCGGTATGAGTCGTACACGGTCCAGGGCCAGACGTCCGACAGCCGCGCTCTGACGCACATCGACATCACGGAGAGTTCCTTGACCGACATCCTGCACATCGTCGACCAGATCAAGGGGGGCCAGTGACGACCGCCTTGAGTGGACTTTGGGGCAGCTCGCTCACCGGCTTCGAGTTCGGTGAACTCCAAGGATTCCAAGCGCACATCGATGTCCGGGAACAGCACATCATCCAGCGAGCAGACCCCCATCAGCCAGGCATGCCCCGCTGGAACGATCCTGCATGCGGGGCCTGAACTGAGAATTCACGGAACTCCGGCCAGAGCCGTGAAAACGGCCGGGGTCGCTCCTCGCCTGGCGGTGGGGACGGAAGGGCGGGCGGCTTCGGGCGTCGCGAGAAGCGCGACGATGGTGACCGGCTGGTGGCAGTGGGGACAGATGCGGGTCGCGGTCGGTTCCAGCGGGTCACGTTCCGCGGCCACTGGCTGACGCGAGAGGGGCCGGCTGAGAGTTTTGGACGGTGGAGGCAGCTCAGCCACGACGGCAGAGAAGTGGTCTCACCGAGACGACGCGCGGTCTTCGTCTCTTGCCTGGTTGCGGCGGCGCTCGGCGTCTTTGCGGTAGTCGGGGGAACGGTAGATCTGGTGGGTGGTTTTGAGGGCCTCGAACGGGCCGTTGCAGACCAGGCAGACGTCGCCGGTCCCGGATGTCGTCGCTGGTGCGGGCGGCGCTGCGGCACTCTTCCGAGCAGTGGGTCCGGCGGCGGGCGACCCTAGTGGTGAACTCGTTAAGGACCTGGACGAGGGCAACTACAAAGACGCCTTGGTCACGGGCGTCGGCTTGGCGGCGGGTGCCGCCGCCAAGACTGCGTGCGGCGCGGTCGCCGTCGCCGTCAGCGCACCCACCGCGGGCGTGGGCGGGCCGGCTGTTGGCGCTATCTGCTTCGGCATCGGATACGGCGCGGGCGAACGGTGGGAGAAGGCCGCAATCAGCGTCCTGAATGCGGCACCGACAAGGGATAACCGGCAGACAGGAGGACTACATGTCATACGCCCAGTTCCTGGCCAAGGGCGCCGGGGAGGGCACTCCGCCCTTCTGGATCATCGCTATCGCCCTGGTGGTCATCGTCGGGGCGGCGTTCCTGGTGAGCAAGGCGCGCAAGAAGTAGCACCACCCGCGAGACACGCAGGACATGTGGCGCGCGCCGCCCGGCTGGTCCCTTACCAGCCGGGCGAAGCGTTGACCGCGTAGCGCGCCCGCCGCAGGGTCCCGGGACACAGTGACGCACCCGGCCTTCGGGACCGGGTACGTCGTTTTTCAAGACCCGCGGCCGTCTCGTGGACATCAAGCTCCCGGAGCCGAACAAGAGCGTACCGGCGGTGGACCTGGACAAGTATCAGGAGCCGCAGGTAGGGGCCCGTAACCGCCCGAGGCCACCCGCGCCGCGAAGGACGCCGGCAAGGGCCTGGGCGTGCAGACCGAGCCGGGCGGCGGCTGGTGTCCGCGCCGGAGGACAAGACGTCGGGGAAGTTGTGGGAATCCCACGAGTTCGTGGGCATCCCGGCCCCGGCCGTGACCTGCTGGACCACCGCCCACTCCGACCTGCACTGGTCCCCGCCCCTGGGTCTCTGTGGAACACCCGTGCCACGACGAATGACCCCATGCTGGTGACGAGGCCGCGACGCTCGGCCGATAGCCGCACCGGCCACATCCCTGAACGCTGGCGTCCGTAGACCGGCACCCGCACCAGCCTCCTGAGGTGTGACATTGGAGGGCGGAGACAGGCCAGCAGGTGACATAACGCCGTCCAAGGCGGTCGCGCGTCGGGCAGCTGCGCAGCCCCGGCCACGATCTCCGGGAATGCCGGCGCCAGGTCGGTGCCCCGCCGTGAGTGCAGCACCACCCGGCCGGACTCGACCCATACCTGCGCCCGGAACTCGTCCCACTTCGGCTCACCCGCCCACCCCGGCATCAGTGCAGGGTCGGACACAGGGGCGGCGAGCATCGGTTCCGGCAGTGTCCGCGTCACAGTCCGTGCCTTCCACCCAGCCCGCCCGTCGGCAAACCGAGTGCGCGTACGCCCCCGACCACCGGCCCGACCATGGCAGGTCAGCGCACTACAACACCTCGCCGGGGGCTGTGTGCTGAGCTCCTGGCGCACGTCCAGGTAGCAGCGCAGCCGGACACTGGCTGTCCCGGATCCCGTGTCGTACGGTCTGACGTCGCGGTCGCCCACCGTCCGCAACGGATCTCACCGAACCCGGCGGTGCCGCCGGTACGGCCGAGAGATCTGAACCAGTACCGGGAATCAGGCGGCGACGAGCTCCTGCTCGCGGTCCGGCGTTTTGACCTTGGGCTTCTTGTTCGGCAATGAGAGCCGGAAGACCTTGTGCCACGCGGAGAACACCTGCTTGGGCAGCGGCCCGGTGACGTACTCCAGCTCGTACTTCTCGAACAGCGCGCGCACCTTCACCGCGACCTCGGCGTACCGGTTGCTCGGCAGGTCCGGGAACAGGTGGTGCTCGATCTGGTGCGACAGGTTGCCGGTCATGAAGTGCATGGCCTTGCTGCCGCTGATGTTCGCCGAGCCCATCATCTGGCGCAGGTACCACTGGCCGCGCGTCTCGCCCTTGATCGACCGGCGCTCGAAGACCTGCACGCCCTCGGGGAAGTGCCCGCACATGATCACCGAGTGGGTCCAGATGTTGCGGACCAGGTTCGCGGTGAACGTGGCGGCGAGCGTGGGGAGGAACGACGGGCCCGACAGCAGCGGGTGGATCACGTAGTCCTTGAGCACCTGCTTGCGGATCTTGCGGCCCACGGCCCTGGCCCGCGCGCGGAACTCCGGGTTGTTGCGGCGGCGCTTGTGCAGGTTCTTGCCGAGTTCCAGGTCGTAGGCGGCGATGCCGTACTCGAAGAAGCAGGCGTTGAGGAAGTTCCACAGCGGCTGGCCGAGGTGGAACGGGTGCCACTTCTGGTCCTCGTCGACGCGCATGATGCCGTAGCCGAGGTCGTTGTCCTTGCCGATCACGTTGGTGTACGTGTGGTGCAGCTCGTTGTGCGAGTGCTTCCACTGCTCGGACGGCGAGACGTGATCCCACTCCCAGGTGGTGGAGTGGATCTTCGGGTCTCGCATCCAGTCCCACTGGCCGTGCAGGATGTTGTGGCCGATCTCCATGTTGTCCATGATTTTCGCCACGGAAAGTCCGGCGGTGCCGATCAGCCACGCGGGCGGGAAGATCGAGAACAGCAGCACGCCCCTGCTGACCAGCTCGAGCTTGCGCTGCGCGGCGATGACCTTGCGGATGTAGGCGGCGTCTTTCCCGCCGCGGGCGGCGATCACCTCGTCGCGGATCGCGTCCAGCTCGCGGCCGAGCTCCTCGATCTGCTCCGCGGTCAGGTGGGCGGTGGGGTCGATGGCGGTCAAGGTGCTCCTACCGTTCGATGTCGCAGGGGCCCGCGGCGGCGGACACGCAGGTCTGGATGAGGACGCCCGGTTCGGCCTCGGTGATCTCGCCGGTGCGCAGGTCGCGGACGGCGCCTGCCTTGAGCGGTGAGACGCAGCCGAAGCAGATGCCCATGCGGCACCCGGAGGGCATGAGCACGCCGGCCTCCTCGCCGATGTCCAGCAACGGCGTGGCGCCGTCCGCGTCGACGGTCTTGCCGGTGGCGCTGAACGTGACCTCGCCGCCGTCGCCGGCGACGACGATGCTGGGGCGGAAGCGTTCGGTGTGCAGGCGCTCTTGTACGCCGTGCTCGGTCCAGTGCTCTTCGGCGGCGTCGAGTAGGCCCGCGGGCCCGCAGGCCCAGGTCTCGCGCTCGGCCCAGTCGGGCACGAGTTCGTCGAGACGGGCGATGTCGAGCTTGCCGTCTGTGTCGGTGTGCACCTCGGTGAGCCGCAGCTTCTTGTCCGCGACCAGGTCGTGCAGTTCGTTGCGGAAGATCACGTCGTGCGGCTGTGGCGCGCAGTGGACCATGACGACGTCGTCGAACTCGGTGTCGCGCAGCATGCCCATCACGGGCGTGATGCCGCTGCCGGCCGTCAGGTAGAGCACCTTGGCGGGCTTGGCCTGCGGCAGCACGAAGTCACCGGTCGGCTGGTCGAGGTGGATCAGCGTGCCCGGTTTCGCGCTGCGGACCAGGTGGTTGCTGACCTTGCCGTCCGGGATCGCCTTCACGGTGATCGTGACGCGGCCGTCCTGGCGGTTTGTCGGCGAGGTGAGGGAGTAGGCACGCCACAGGCGCACCCCGTCGACGTCGACCCCGATCCGCACATATTGACCGGCCGTGTGGCCGCGCCAGCCCCGTCCCGGTCTGATCACGATGGTCGCTGCGTCATCCGTCTCGGGGTGCACGGCCTCGATGCGCCCACGCAGGTCGGCGCCCGCACGCAGCGGGCTGACCAGGTCGAGGTAGTCCGACGGCAGCAGCGGCGTCGTGACCATCTCCAGCAGTTTCCACGCCCTGCTGCGGAGGGCTGTACTCGTCATGACTCCAGCTTGCTGTGCCTCAGGGCGTAAAGTCCTGACCGCAGGACGTGAATCTGGTCGACTGAATTGTTCGCAGGGAATAGAAACGTGAGCCATGCCATCCGGAGGGCCAGCGAACTGGCCCTGGACGAGACGACGGTCACCGCGCTTCGGGCCGCGCTGAAGTCCACCGCCGACGAGGTCGTCCAGGCGATCATCGACGAGGTCCCTCCCTACGCCAACGCCCTTTCGGGCCGCATGGGCGCCACCATCCGCCGAGCCGTCCGCACCGCCCTGGGGCACTACCTGGACCTTGCGAGCGGGAACGCCACAGGCGGCGACGCCGGTGACGCCGCCTACGAGCTGGGCCGCGGCGAGGTGCGCGACGGCCGTTCGATGGACGCCCTGCTCAGCGCCTACCGCGTCGGCGCCCGTGTGGCCTGGCGTGGTCTGGCAGCGGGTGCCGTACCCGCAGGTCTGCCCGCCGCCGAGGTCGCCAAGTTCGCCGAGCTGACCTTCGCCTACATCGACGAGCTCTCTGCCGCGAGCGCCGCGGGCCACGCCGACGAACTGGCCGCCCGGGGGAGGGCCCACGAACGCCTCCTGGAAGACCTGGCCCGCGACCTCCTCGCCGGCGCGAGCCCGGACGTGCTGCTGGCCTCTGCTCAACGGGCAGGGTGGCAGCCTCCGGTTTCACTGACCGCGGTCCTGCTGCCCGCCGCCCAGACCTGGCCTGTCTATCGCGCGCTCGACCCGAGCAGCCTCGTCCTGGACGATCTGCCGGATGCCACCGGTGTGCTGTTCGTCCCCGATGCCGACCGATCACATCTCTTGCGGCAGCTGACCGACCGCACCGCCGTGGTCGGCCCGGCCCGGCCATGGACTCGTGCGTCCGCCTCGTACGCACGAGCCGTACGCGCGCGCTCCCTCTCCTCTGATATTCGCGACACCGAGGACCACCTGCCCGAGCTGGTGCTGAGCGCAGACGTGGACGCGTTCGCAGACCTGCGTGCCCGAGCCCTCGCACCGTTGCGGACCTTGCCTGTCGCGACCTCACGGCGGCTGGAGGAGACGTTGCGGGCGTGGCTGCTGCACCAGGGCAGGCGGGACGAGGTGGCGGCGGCGTTGTTCGTCCATCCCCAGACAGTCCGGTACCGGATGTCGCAGCTGCGGGAGCTGTTTCCGGATCTCGCATCGCCACACCGGGTCCTTGAACTGACGCTGGCGGTCGGTCTTCGGGTCAGCTGACGCGTACTTCGACCGTCCACGACCGCGTCCGCGAGCGGTCCAGGAATCGTGCCTCGTTCTCGGTGCCATCAGCTGGCTCGTGCGGCCCGGGGAAGAGCGGTATGAGCCAGCTGAGACCGGGGGTTGATGTGAAGACCAGACAAGGCCTCGGGAAGCCCGTCGGGGCGCTGTCTCTGAGAAGCGCGGTGGCGGATACGGCTCGACTGGATCCGGTGGACGATGCGCACCGGCCCGCTCGTCGACGCGCTCATCGAGCATCTGGTCGGTGATCTGGGCCGCTACGCCCTGGAAAACGGCTTTCATGTCGTCGTGGAGGGCGCTGTCCTGGCACGAGCTGACCCACGGGCGCGCGGCGGGCTGCAGCTGGGTGACCGGCGGGGCGGCCAGGCCGGGTCACCAGGGGGGGCCGGGCCGCTCTCGCCGGGGACCACCGTGGTTCTGCAACGGCCCCGTGCCTCCCTTCCGACAGGTCAGCCGGACGACCGACCGGGCCGGCCTGGCACACCGCGCGAGGGATGATGGGGATGGAATGACGGAACGTGAGGTCAGGAGTTTCCATGGCGAAGCGGGTTCACCGACCCCGTGAGGACGCGGAGTTCAATTTCATCCTCGGGATGAGCGGAGTTCCGGTCCTCGCATACTTCACCGGGACATGGCCCAAGGCAATCGAGCCCTGCCGGGTGATGGACCTCGTCGTGGGTGGCATCGCCGACGACTACACGGGCCGCCTGACGGCCGTCCGCACCGACATCACGCGTTGTCCGGCCGCAGCCGAGCGATACGGGATCACCGGAGCCCCGTCCTACGTCCTGCTGAAGGAGGGAGAGGCGGTGGCGCACGGCACGGGGCCCATGACCATCGCCGAGGTACGGAAGTTCCTGGACGGCCACCTCTGAGCGGCCGCTGCGGCACTGACGGTCGAGCGGGACAGTCGCCGCTTCTTCGGTCGCCGAGCTCTCTCCCGCCTCTGACATTGAAGCTCCTGTTCGCACGGCGAGGAGCCGTAGAGGTAGACCCTGAGTCGCCCATCTTGGGCGGGCTCGGCGAGCTCAGTCGCGTGTCCCGCACCCCGTTCAGGTGGAGTGGAGACGGTTCTGGTATTGCTCGCCATCAGGTGGTCGGGGGTGGGAACCGGGGTGCCGTCCACGGTCAGCACGGCGTTCCAACGTGGCTGTCGGCGTACACATCAACGTGGCTCTGGCAAGACTTTCGTGGGCGGAAATCATCTGGGTGCCGTGGTCGGCCGGTCCGCGTAACGGCGGCGGAGGTGGGCGATCAGTACGACGAGGTGGCGCAGGAGCGGAACGCCGGCGCGTCCGGCCATCAGGCGTTTCTGGAGTTTGACGTCGGTGATGCGGCCTTCGTCGACGCCAGAGTTGTAGGTGGTGGAGATCCCCTGGGCGACGGCGTGCTGGTCTTCGCGCAGGGCTCCGGCGATACCGGCAAGTGGTGGCAGTCCGCTGTGGGAGAGCTCGTCGAGCCAGGACGGCACGGGTGCGGCGTCAGGTTGTCGAGCGTGGCGGCGAACCGGCGGACCAGGTCGTGGGCGTGCTTGAGTTCCGGACAGTGCTCGAGGAGCCGGTGCTGGCGGTGGGTGACGTGTATGCCGCGGCGGTCCGGGTGGGTGGCGATCCTGTCCAGGACCGGTGTCTGTGATCAGAAGCGGGTGGTGTGGCCTGGGCTGATCAGCTTGTTGTGCGGCTGCGGTCTGGCCGTACGCGTGCCTCGGTGGCTGTGACGATCACGGGACCGGGCCGATGGTGGTCTTTCCGAAGTGCAGCTTTGTCAGGCAGCGGTGGTGGTGATCAGGTTGTGTCATCTGCGCTGTGCATGGTTCATGTTCACTGATCGTTGGAATGCGGTGGCATCTGGACGCCCGCGCTGTGATTCTGGCGTGGGTCACCGCCGACACCTGGTCCGGTTTGCCTCAACGCTCCGTTCCCTGTCACCGGCTACCGCTCCACCCTCACCGTCCACGAGGTGCCCGGCGAGCCGGAGTCGTCCCGGGTCGAATGGTCCGGCGTCTTCACCCCGGCCGGCGTCGGCGACGAGGAGGCCGTGACCCTCTTCCACGGCATCGACGCCGAGGGCCTCGACGCGCTCCTGCGCACGGTCACCGACGCCTGACCGCATCGCCCGGCGAAAGGGTTGTGGGGAAAGTCAGTGACATCCCTCACGTGCCTGGTCCCCATCAACGTGCCGCGATAGTACGTGGCGTGTGGCCGACATAGGCGGATCTGGCATATGGAAGCAGGCATACGCGGCACTCGGCCGGGGTCACCGGCCCGGGTCACCGGCCTCAAGCCGCCGGACCGCCTCTGCTGTCCTTCTGACGGAGTGTGAGGCGCCGTCGGCGTCCGGCGCGGCGGCCCGGCACAATCCCGGGCCGGATTCAAGGGTGCCTTCGCCTACTAGGCGAGGTAGTGGAAGCCCCCGTTGCCGTGCCCTCACGCGGCTTTTAACAATGACGGCCCCGCAAGGCGTCCCCGCAGGTCAAGCGCAGTGTCTGTGCGAAACCGAGCCCGCCGGAGGCGCAAGGAGAGTCGACCGAACGAGGTCCGCATGAGGAACCACCGGAAGCACCGCAGGAAGACGCGCCGCCGGCCCATAGCCGTCGCCGTCCTGGCGATGAGCGCGGTGGCTGTGCCGTCGGCCGCCATGGCGTGCATGGGCGACGGAGGAGCCGAGGCCATCACCGCCGCGTCCAGCGGTCCCTGGACGGACGGGAGCAAGGCGTCCTGGAACGGACACCGGACGGACGGGAGGAAGACGTCCTGGGACGGGCACCGGGGGCGGGACATCCGGACCGCGAAGCCCACGGCGACGGCTTCGCCCTCGGCCTCGCCGACGACCTCTCCCGGGACTGCGGCGCCCGCCCCGGAGAAGCCCAAGGCGCCCGTCTCGAAGACGACCGCCCCGCCCGCCCCGACGAGGACCACCGCGGCGCCGAAGCCGACCGCCGCGCCCCCCTCGAGGACCACCGCCGCACCGAAGCCGCCCGCCGGCACGGCGACCCCCGCCGTCGCCCGCGTGGTCGCCCTGGTCAACAGCGAGCGCGCCAAGGTCGGTTGCTCCCCGGTCACCCTGAACGCGAAGCTCTCGCAGGCCGCCCGGGCCCACAGCGCGGACATGGCGAGCCATAACACCATGTCACACACCGGTTCCGACGGGTCCGATCCGGGACAGCGGATCACGCGCGCGGGCTACCTCTGGAGCACCTACGGCGAGAACGTCGCATACGGGTACTCCACGCCCGAGCAGGTCATGGCGGGCTGGATGGCCAGCGCCGGTCACAAGCGCAACATCCTGGACTGCGGCTTCAAGGAGATCGGTGTGGGGGTGGCGCAGCCCGGCAACTACTGGACGCAGGACTTCGGCACGGTCCGCTGACGCTCACGGGGCTCACGCCCGTCACGGCCCGCCGACCATCACGCCGGCCGCGGGCCGGCCCCCCGCCCCCCGCCGCCGCCCGGGGGGGGGGGGGGGGGGTGTTGTCGGGGGGGGGGGGGGGCCCCGGGGGCC
>NZ_JBHXSG010000071.1:14453-42913 GCF_042714835.1 Streptomyces sp. NPDC058678
ATACCGGCCGGCTTCATTCCGCCTGGTCCGCCTCACGCCCGGGGGCAACCCCCGGGACCGGCCCCGCCCACCAGACGCCGGCCGGGGCCCGCCCCGCGCGCGCGGGCGCGCCCGCGGCGGGCGTGGGTGCTGTTCTGTCCAGGGCGTGGGTGCTGCCAGGTCGACCTGGTCGTGCCCACCGGCGTACCCGAGGCCGCGGCGACGGTCCTGCGCACGGCCCGCGAGCTGCTGCGGCGGTCGTACTACTGCTACGAGTTTTCCACCGTGGCGGTCATGCACTCCCTGATCGCGGTGGAGATCGTGCTGCGTGACCGTATCCCGGGCCCGGGCAAGAAGCCGCTGCAGAAGCTCATCGAGCAGGGCGCCGACGCGGGGATCCTGACGGCCCGGCAGGCGGAGTACCTCGACTACGGGCGGCAGATCCGCAACGGCATGGCGCACGGCCAGACCACACACGCGGTGATGCCTCCGGCCATGGCGGTGCCGCTGGTGACCACCTCGTTCGCGATCGTCACCGAGTTTTGCGCCGCGCCCGCCTGACGGTCACGGCTAGGACCTGTCCGGGCGATCTCACGGCTGGGCCTTGACCTCAAGTTGACTTGAGGTCTCAGAGTGATCTGCATGGATACCGAAACCGCAGATATCAAAGCCATCGAACAGGTCGTCACCACTGTCGAGCGCGCTCAGCGCGCCAAAGACGTCGAGGGGTTCCTCGCACTCTTCCACCCCGACGCCCTCTGGACGACCGGCCACGGCAAGGTCTTGATCGGCTTCGACGCGATCGCCGAGTTCACCCGCGCCGTGCTACCCGCAGCCAGCTGGGATGGTGAGATCACCTACGAGGCAGTGCACACGCAATTCCTGCGGCCCGACGTGGCGGCCGTCAAGGTTCGGCAGGTCTACCACTCGCCAGAGGGCGAAACGGAAGGCGCTCCGCTCTACGTCATGACGAAGCAGGATGACGGGAGGTGGCTGCTGCACGCATGCCAGAACACCGAAGTGCGGGTCGAATAGAACAAGAATGATCATGTGACTGGTTCATGTTCGGATCGTTGTCCTGGGCATGACGCGTGGTGATCTGACAGATGCGGAGTGGGAGCGGCTGCGGCCGTTTCTGCCAGTGAGTAACGGGCGTTGTGGCCGCTGGCGGGATCACCGGCAGGTGATCGACGGGATTCTGCACCGCGTGCGGACCGGCGTGCAGTGGCGGGATCTGCCCGAGCGGTTCGGCCCGTGGAAGACGGCCTATGAGCGTGGCCTGGTCGTCGACACCCGCGTCCGCTTCGGCTTCATCGCGGCCAGGCACCACCGATGACAGGGCGTTTGTGGCGGTTGGGCGGCCGTGATGAGGCTCTCTGAATTTCCCCACGCGCCGCTCGGGGGTGGGACGGATCTGCTTGCTGAAATTCCCCACCCAGAGGAGCCGTCTCGCCCACCGGGCCTTAGGGGTCCTTGCGCGCTGCGTGAAGGTAGAGGACGTCCTCGGTGTGACGGCGGGGCACGCGCAGGTGGCCTTCGTGCTCCCGGCGGTCAGACCATAGCGGCGACGCGGTCAGCTCGCTCCTGCCGGCCGCCTGCCACATCGTCATACGCGCCCACGGCGCCCTGCCGCCCGCGGGGCGCCCGCTGCCGTCGGCGATCCAGGTGGTCACGTCGTACAAGATGCCGCCCCAGGCGCCGACCGTGTGATCCCCGGCGGCGTTCGGGGGCGTGACCGGGCGTGGATCTGAAAGGGAAGCTTCCGCGGCCCCTACCGTCGAGCCCATGTGGAGATCGCGCCCGGACGGTGGGCCGGAACGGTTGCTGGCGCTCGCCGACGGCGTGTTCGCCATCGCCATCACGCTGCTCGTCCTGGATCTCTATGTGCCGCGGGGTCTGGAGCCCGACCAGTACCACGAGGCCCTGCGCCGGGTGCTGCCCGACCTCGGGGCCTACGCGCTCAGCGTGGTGGTGCTCGGCGGCTACTGGCGCGACCACCGCAGGATCTTCCGCGGCGTGCGGGAGGTCGACGGACAGGTGGTGATCCTCTCCGTCGCCGGCTTCGGCGTCGCGGCCCTTGTGCCCTTCCCGACCAGGCTGCTCGCCGAGTACGGCGACCAGCCCGTGTCGGTCGCCGTCTACGCGGGGGCGGTCGCCGCGCTCGGCGCCTGCCATCTCGCGGTGGCCACCGTTCTGGCCAAACGCCCCTGGCTGCGCAATGACACGCCCTCCGATGCGGCGACCACGCTCTACCTCCTCGACAGCGCCACGATCGTGGTGGTCTTCCTCGTCACCGTCCCGCTGACCTTTGTGACCGGCCCCACGATCATGTGGCTGTGGCTCGTCCTCGTCCCGACGAAGGTCTACCTGGGCCGGCGGCTCCAGAGGTCGGGCTGAGGACAGGCGTGACGCCCGAGTCCCGGTGTCACGCCCGGCCGGGCTGAGGCAGCATGTCACCCCTGCTCGCTCACCTCCGCCCAGGCACCGCTTCGCGCCGACCGAGCGCGGTCGCACTGTGCACGGCGTCGGTGAGGGGGGCGCCGTGCGCGGTGCCCTCGGCGATCGAGCGGAGGAAGCGGTACGCCTCGATCACCTTGAGGTCGTCGTAGCATGGCGTTGGCGGAGCCCCGGAAGGCCTCGTACTCGCCCTCGCCGGGACCCATGTGCACCGTGCTGACCGGCTGGTCCTGATACCGGTCGCCGCGGCTGACGCCGAGTTCGTTCCTCCGGCGGAAGTCCCAGAACACCGCTCCCTTGGTGCCGTGCACCGCCGTAGTTGTTCTGCTCGCCGACCGAGACCCCACCCTTGCCCCACGTCTGGACCGCGCCCTGAAGAAGGTCGCCAAGCCGGGCGGGGAGGTGGTCCTGATCGACGGCACAACGTGGCCTTGGTGACCGCATGTGCGCCAGGGAAGAACAGGCTGAGGCCCCGAGCACTACCAACCTAGGAGCCCTGTCACGGCGGGGCACGAGCACGGCCGGGCGCTGTCCGCGGGCAACGTGTCGGCGTGGGGCGCGCGATACGCGGCGAAGCCGAGCAGAGCGAGCACGGGCAGCGAGATCACGTGCCGCCTCCGGTGAAGATCCCCAGGTCAAGAACGGCGGCAAGGATGCTGCGCGCTACTGCGTGCGCAGTGCGCGGCACTGGGGGCGGGCCATCCGGCTCGGTGCGGGCTGGGGCATCAGCAGCGAGCCGTGGGACGACGGCCACTGGACCGAACAGACCTGGCGGGTCTTCGAGGCCGTCGACTACCGATGGAGCGGAGACCTGATACCGGTCGCCCGGCTCGGCCAGCTGGTCGGCCGCCACGTCGAAAGCGGCGGCCAGGACCGCATCGCCGCCGCCGACGCGCTCCTCACCGGATGGTTCCGCGACGCGATCCTCGAGTTCCTGCCCACTCCGGCCTCGGTAAGTGGAACGACGTCCTGCTGCGCGCCTGCCACGGCCAGGGCGAGCAGGACCGCGACTGGGTCCAGCAGCAGATCGCACTGGAGCCGACTCACCGCCGACTGCGGCGCCGCGAAGAGCCGCGCGTCTACGTCTGGGAGTACATGACCGGCACCTCCCACCACAACGGCGGCATGCGCTCCATCAGCGCCACGTTCCGAATGACCGGACCCACCGACACCCAGGCGATGGAGTGGATGACCGCGACCATGCGCCACGCGCTGCGGTGTCGGGCGGCTCGCTCCCCACCCCGGCCCGACAACCGCCGCCCCGGGGGAGGCCCGGGCCGCCCGGCCGAGCCCGCAGGTTCTGCGATCCGGCGAACTGCACCCGACCGAGGCCTCCGTTCAATTCCTGTGACACCTGGGGCCAAATCCGGCAGGATCGGACGGCATGGTCGCACTTCGCTCGCGTCGGCTTGAAGGCGTCTTCGGAGCCCGGCTGGACGCTGTTTCACATGCTCAGGTCACCACGCTCGTCACGAACACCGTGACCGAGTCCCACGACCTGGACTTCAAGGCGGAGCTCTACGGCCGCTCCGACAAGTTCCCGTCCGGCCGATCGAGAGAAGGGATCGGGGGTACACGGGTCCGCATGGCACCGAAGAACGATCACTCCAAGCTCCTGCGGGCCGTACGGCAGATGCGCCGCATCCGAACCTTCTACGCGCTGGGTGTTCTCCTCTGGGCGGCCACCGCCGCCTGGGGAGGCTGGCAGCACCCCGGGAGCCGGCATATGTGGGTGCCCGTGCTCCTGCTGGTCGTCTTCGCCGGTCTGCTGTCCGCGACGACCCTGTGGCTGCGGCACCACCGGTCCGAGGACGCCGACCGGGCCGCCCACCACGCCGCTCCACGGAGGCCGGCCGTCCGCCGCCACGCGAGCGCCTGAGACACGGCACCGCGCGGGCCCACGCAAGACCGCCGACGTGGAAACCACCGGCATCAAACCGCCTACGTCGAAAGCGCCAGCGTCGAAACCACCGGCATCAAACCCGGCCTCGAAACCACCGGCATCAAGCCACCGACGTCGCCCCCGCTCGCGGGAGCGGAGCTCTCGACGATGCCGCCCCCGTCCCTCACCCCCAGGCGCCTCGTGTGACTCGGACGTTCCGACCACGCCGACGGCCTTGTGGCCGGCGCCCGCTGAGAGGCCGTTCGGGGGGTAGTCGCTTGCCATGACTGTCTACGGGTTACACGCCTCGCACGAGCAGATCCCGCCCGCGGATCTGCTCGATGCCGTAGTACGTGCGGAACAGGCGGGCTTCACGGCCGCCATGTGCTCGGACCACTTCTCGCCGTGGAGTGTGCGCCAGGGGGAGTCCGGCTTCGCCTGGTCATGGCTCGGGGCCGCCCTCCAGGCCACCGACCAGGTGCCGTTCGGCGTGGTGAACGCGCCCGGCCAGCGCTACCATCCCGCAGTCGTCGCCCAGGCGATCGCCACGCTCGCGTCCATGAACCCGGGCCGGTTCTGGGCCGCGCTCGGGACCGGAGAGGCGTCCAACGAGCACATCACCGGCGGGGGTTGGCCCCGTAAGGACGCCCGTACCGCGCGGCTGCGGGAGTGCGTCGACGTCATCCGGGCGCTGTTGCGGGGTGAGGAGGTCAGCCACGACGGGCTGGTGACCGTGGACCGGGCCCGGCTGTGGACGCTTCCGCCCGAGGTACCGCCCTTGATCGGAGCTGCGTGCAGTACCGCGACCGCGGCCTGGTGCGCCGAGTGGGCGGACGGTCTGATCACGGTCAACGGCCCGCGCGAACGCCTGCGCGAGATCGTCGCCGCGTACCGTGACGCGGGCGGCCGTGGGCCACTCCACCTCCAGGTGCACCTGAGCTGGGCGCCCGACGAGGACGAGGCCATGGCGCTCGCGCACGACCAGTGGCGGACCAACGTGCATGCTCCGCCGGTCAGTTGGGACCTGGACTCCGCGGAACTGTTCGACATCGTCAGTGAGCACGTCACTCCCGAGCAGGTGGCGCGCACGGTCGACGTCTCCTGCGACCTCGGCCGGCACACCGCCCGGCTCCAGGAGTACGCCGACCTCGGCTTCGACGCGGTCATGCTCCACCACGTCGGCCGCGAACAGAGCGCGTTCATCGACGCGTTCGGCGCCGAGGTACTGCCGCAACTCCACGTGACCCGCCCGATCCCCGCCACGGCGAAGGAGTACCGATGCGTCTGACACGCACGTCCGACCTCTGGTGGAAGAACGCGGTGGTGTACTGCCTGGACGTCGAGACGTACCAGGACGGTAACGGTGACGGCATCGGTGACTTCGCCGGACTCACGCAGCGTATCGACCACCTGGTGCGGCTCGGCGTGACCTGCGTGTGGCTGATGCCCTTCTATCCGACGCGGGAGCGCGACGACGGCTACGACATCACGGACTTCTACGGGGTGGACCCACGACTGGGCACCCTCGGCGACTTTGCCGAGTTCGTCCGCACCGCACGCGACCGCGGCATCCGCGTGATCGCCGACCTGGTCGTCAACCACACCTCCGAGGACCACCCCTGGTTCCGGGACGCCCGCTCCAGCCGGGACTCCGCCCACCGGGACTGGTACGTCTGGAAGGACGAGCCCCCCGAGGACGGCCCCCAGGGTGTGGTCTTCCCCGACGCGGAAGACAGCCTGTGGGAGTACGACGAGGGCAGCGGCCAGTACTATCTGCACCGCTTCTACAAGCAGCAGCCCGATCTCAACGTCGCCCACCCCGAGGTCCGCGACGAGATAGCCCGCATCATGGGGTTCTGGACGCAACTCGGGCTGTCCGGCTTCCGGGTCGACGCCGTGCCCTTCCTGCTGGAGACCGACGGACAGAGCGACGCGGGGGAGCTGCCCGACCCGCACGAGTACCTCGCCGACCTGCGTGCCTTCCTCGGCCGCCGCAACGGCGAGTCGGTCCTGCTCGGCGAGGTCAACCTGCCCTACGACGGCACCGCCCGCTTCTTCGGCGACCCTTCCTCGGACCGCGGCGACGAACTCACCATGTGCTTCGACTTCGTCGCGATGCAGCAGATGTACCTGTCGATGGCACGCCAGGACGCCCGGCCGCTGGCCGCCGCGCTACGAGACCGCCCCGCAGCGCCGCGCGACGCCCACTGGGCCATGTTCGTGCGCAACCACGACGAACTCACCCTCGACAAGCTCAGCGACGACGAACGGGCCGAGGTGTTCGCGTCCTTCGGCCCGGACAAGGACATGCAACTGTACGACCGAGGGCTGCGCCGCAGGCTGCCGCCCATGGTCGACGGCGACCGGCGCCGCATCGAACTCGCCTACAGCCTGCTGTTCACCCTGCCGGGTACCCCTGTGCTCTTCTACGGCGAGGAGCTCGGCATGGGCGAGAACCTGGCCGCGGAGGGACGCCAGGCCGTTCGTACCCCGATGCAATGGACCCCGGAGCAGGGCGCGGGGTTCTCCACCGCAGAGCCGGACGCCTTCCCCAACCCGCTGGTGGAGGGCGCGTTCGGACCCCAGAAGATCAACGTGTACGAGCAGAGCCGCGACCCCGGCTCACTGCTCAGCCGCATGCGTCTGTTCATCGAACGCTACCGGGAGGCACCCGAACTGGCCTGGGGCGAGCACCACCTGGTGGAGACGGGGGAGCGCGCGGTCCTGGCGCACGTCTGCCGCGCCGGCGACGGCACGGTGCTGGCCGTGCACAACTTCGCGGACCGGCCCCTCACCGTACGGCTGGAGCTGAGCGAGGCGGGGGCGGGCGGACGGTTGACCGACCTGCTCGACGAGGGGCACAGCGGTTCCGGGGTGCCCGCCGACGGCTTGTTCCGCGTCGACCTGCCCGCCTACGGCTACCGGTGGCTCCGCGTCGGCACGCCGGCAGACGACCCCGAAAGGGTCGCTTGTGACTGAAGCTCCAGCTGGGCCGGCGCAGGTCGGCCCCTGTCGACTGCTTGCCGGAGGCGAAGGTGGGGACAGCACGGGCCGCAGTGGAACGGAGTCGGATGACCGGCTGCGCGCCCGTCGGCGTAAGCCGCATCGACGTGGCGAGGCCGCACGCTGTGGATCAGGCCCGCTCGCCGCCCGCCTCGGTCGGATGGTTTCCGGGGCCATGGCCGTGCCCGGCCAGCGGGGTCGGGGAGAGGTCGATGGGTTCCTCGCCCGCCTCCAGCAGCGTGTTCGCGGCGCCCACGATCAGCGGGTCCGGCTTGCCCACGGCCGCGTGGTCCTTGGCGGGGTAGTCACAGCGGTCGAGGAGGCTGCGCATCGCCTCAAGCCGACCGCGGCGCTTGTCGTTGTTCTTCACCACCGTCCACGGGGCGTGCGGCGTGTCCGTCGCACGGAACATGTCGATCTTGGCGGCGGTGTACGCGTCCCACAGGTCGAGCGAGGCGAGGTCGGTGGGGGAGAGTTTCCAGCGGCGTAGGGGATCGACCTGGCGGATTGCGAACCGGGTCCGCTGCTCGGTGCGGGAGACGGAGAACCAGAACTTGACCAGCAGGATGCCGTCCTTGGTCAGCATCTCCTCGAACAGCGGGGCCTGCTCAAGGAAGGTGCGGTACTCGGCCTCGGTGCAGAACCCCATCACGCGCTCGACGCCGGCCCGGTTGTACCAGGAGCGGTCGAAGAAGACGATCTCACCACGGGACGGCAGGTGTGCCACGTAGCGCTGGAAGTACCACTGCCCCGCTTCCCGCTCGGTCGGCTTCTCCAGCGCCACGACGCGGGCGCCGCGCGGGTTGAGCCGCTCGGTGAACCGCTGGATGGTGCCCCCCTTGCCGGCGGCGTCGCGGCCCTCGCACAGCACGATGATCCGCTGGCCGGTCTCTTTGACCCAGCGCTGCAACTTCAGCAGCTCGATCTGCAGGACGCGCTTGGTCCGCTCGTACTCGGACCGCTTGACCTTCTGGTCGTACGGATAGTTTTCCCGCCATGTGCCCACGGCGCTTCCGTCGGCGTCCAGGAGGATCGGTTTCTCCGGCCGGCGTTCGTCCACGCTGAGGCCGTCGAGCAGGCCCTCCTCGACCCGCGCCTCGTCGACCTCGTACGGTCGTGCCGTGTCGTCGTGCTGTGACATCACCCGTCTCCGATCAATCCTGGACACCGAGGTGGACGGTGCCCGCACGAGGCGCGGACGAACATGAGCCGCCGGCTACGCGCCGTCGCCGGGTCACCACGTCCACGTACAGCATTGCGGCACTCAGAATGGAAGGCGGCCGCGGGCCCGGCGTCCGGCGGAGCCGCTGCGGCCGACCGCACGGGAGCTGGAGCTGAAGGGCTTGCTCAACAGCCGTCCCAGCGGGCCGGGTGCCTTGGCCCCGGCCCGCGAACCGGCTCCGAGACCGCGCTGGGCACCGTTCTGCGGATGCCGGGACAGCCGAGGCAGGAGAAAGGCCAGCACGGCAAGGACGACACACGCGGCGATGACTATGGCGATGACCATCATGGGCTCCTGGAGATCGAGGGTTTGCGCGCTTCTTCCATCTGCTCAGACCGCGTGCCCCGCCCTACGGTGATCACGCCGGATCGAGCGGTCTCGGCTGGGCTGATCCGACGGATCGGGCGGCTGGTCGGTCCCCATATGGTCGGGCGGGCCGGGGCCGTGGCCGGGCCGTGGCTGTGGCCGGTGCCGGGCAGCCGTGGAGCGGCATGCGCGGGGACGGCCCCGAGGCATGGTCGGGGCCGCCGCCCACTGTCTGTCCGTTCGCGCGGATCAGCTCTGCTGCTGGCCCTGCCGGATGGCCTCGTCCGTCATGTCAGCCACCTGGCTTGCCGGTGGTGCCTCGGCGTTGACCTCGGTGCCGAAGGCGGAGTAATTCATCACCATGGTCATCTTGACTTGCTCAGGCGATGCGCTGGTGCCCGGCTAGGACTTGTCCGCCCGATCATGTGCGAAGCCAGATGACGAGGGCTGCGACGGTGGCGGTGCCGAGGAAGACGTAGCCGCGTTTGTCGTAGCGAGTGGCCACGGCCCTGGCCTGCTTGAGCCTGTTGATCGCCCGCTCGACGGTGTTGCGCTTCTTGTACCGCTCGTCATCGAAGCCGGGTGGCCGACCGCCGCGTGAGCCGTTGAGTCGGCGGGCGGCCTGGCTGTCGGTCTTTTCCGGGATGGTGTGCCGGATGCCCCTGCGGTGCAGGTACTGACGGCACGGGCCGTTGCTGTGGGCCTTGTCGGCGGCGAGGCTGTCGGGCGTGGTGCGGGGCCTGCCCGGTCCGATACGGGGAACGCGGATCTTTTCCAGTACGGCCTCGAACTGGGTGCAGTCCGCCCGCTGCCCGCCGGTGACGAGCAGGGACAGCGGCCGACAGCACCCGTCAGCGCTCAGGTGGAGCTTGCTGGTCAACCCGCCGCGCGAGCGGCCCAGGCCCTCACCTCCTGCACCACCTCCACCAGCCGGGCGAGCAGGCTCTGCGACGGCGTCTCGGCCTGGTGTTCTGCCGCTTCGTCCCCCTTTGACGCGGGGGCCGGCGGCGGGTCGGTGCGAGCACCGGCTGCGTGCTGGTGCGCACGCACGATGGTGGAGTCCACCGCGACGTCCCAGTCGATCTCGCCAGCCGCGTCGGCCGCGGCCTGCACCTGTTGCAGCAGACGCTCCCATGTGCCGTCGGCCGACCACAGCCGGTGGCGTTCATAGACCGTCTTCCACGGTCCGAACCGCTCGGGCAAATCCCGCCACTGCACCCCGGTCCGCACCCGGTGCAGGATCCCGTCGATCACCTGCCGGTGATCCCGCCACCGGCCACGACGCCCGTTGCTGACCGGCAGGAACTGCCGCAGCCGTTCCCACTCGGCATCCGTCAGGTCACCCCGCCCCATGCCTGACACAACGAGCCACCAGTCAGACAGCCACATGATCGGCGGGCAGGTCCTAGCGAAGCTTGCCCAGGCCCTTGATGTTCGGGGAGCCCTTGCGGGAGATCAGCGCCTGGATGCAGCGGCGTCGCAGCTCACCGCGCACAGCCTTCGAGTCGTACGCCTTGTCGCGGGTCGTCGGCGGTGCGCGCCCCGAAGGCGCGATGTCCTTCGGGGCGCGCGGCAGGGGTTCGGGTTCAGGCGTTGTAGACCGATCGGCTATGTGGGCACTCGCGCAAAGTGTCCGAGCAGGCTGTGGGTCAGGTAATGGGATGAGGGCCCCACACGTTCTGGAGAGCTGTCTGCGCGTCCTTCCCGAGAACCACGTGCGTCGTCCCGCCTGGCAGGGTGGGCAGCTCTGCCCAGTGAGTCACGGTTTCGGCACTGGTAAGGCCGTAGGGCAAACGGACGATCCCGTCGGAGTCGACGAAGCAGTCTCTGTGCTCTGCCCCGTCCTCACTCCAGTGCAGAGTCGTGAAGTACATCGGCCTCACCAGCCAAAATTCCTCACCCAACGCCGTATCGGACTCAGTGACGCTGTCAGCCGGATACCGACCCGTGATCGCTGCTGCCACCGGTGTACCGCTCCGAGGCAGTCTGTCGCGTGCGTCAACCCACGTCACCACGGTGTTCAGATTCGTCATCTCCACCCTCGCTCAGGCACTCGGCAAGTCGTCTTCTGCGCATATGCCGACCTGTCGGCAAGGGCACTGCCCCGGGCCCGGCACCAGGCAAGACCGCTTGGCGTTCGCGAAGGTTGCTTGAGACGGAACGAGCACAGCACCAAACGATCCGCGACTGCCTCCCTCCACCCTCCAGACTTACGCGCCTCCAGCGGTCGGACCGAACAGCACCGCACATCCAACCGCCATAACCAACCAACTCGGCGAACCTACGTGGTCACAGCACGGCCCTGTCTACGACGCAGATACGCCGTCGTCGGGTTCGCGCCCGCTGCTGTCCGAGGTCACTTCGCGACCTGACCAGCGCCGATATCGGGGCTCATGTGATGCCCTGCCGGGCGTGGGCTCCGAAGGTGCCTTTGATGCCGGAGGCGATGGCCGCGGGGTCCACCTTCGCCTGGAGCGCGTCACGGTGGTCTCGCGTGTGCGGCGGACACCGAGACGTACGGGATCCTGCCATCCTCCTCAACGCGCGCTGTACTACTCCGCGATGCCGACGCGGGCGGAACGTACTGCCCGATGAGCCATACCTCGACCTGCGGTTGCCGTGTCCGACGCTCGACGCCGCACCAGAAAACACACCGGACAGGAGAAGGCATGAAGATTCGGATCGCTGCCGCCTTGACGGGCGTCGCCTCACCGCATCCGCCACCGCGATCACTACAGCGGCACCAGCATCGGCCAGCGCAACCGTTACATGTCCGGATGGCCGCAGAACGACAACTGGGACCACATGGCCTCTCCGGCGAGCGGAAAGACATCACCGCTCCGGAGTGGTCCGTACGGGGCCTGCGGCTCTCTCGCCACCATCTTCGTCGGTGGGCGGGGTCCGGGCGGGTCGTTGTGTTGACGAGCTCGAAAGAATGTCGATTCTGCCGGGCTCACCAGCACGCGGCCGGCGCCCGCCGGGACGGGCAGACCCAGAAGGAGCCACCCGGCGGGATCGTCGCCGAGCCGGACGATCGCGCACTCGGCCGGTCTCGAGGCGGCCTGACCACCAAGATTCATCTGGCCTGCGAACAAGGTCAACGGCCCTTGTCGTTGCTGGTCACGGCAGGGCAGCGGGGTGACAGCCCGCAGTTCGTGGCCGTGCTGGACGGCATCAGTGTGCCCCGGCTCGGCGCGGGGCGACCACGCGGACGGCCGCTGCGGGTCCGTGGTGACAAGGCGTACTCATCGCACGCCAACCGCGCATCTGCTTCGCCACGTCCTTGACGGTCGGCAGCCTGTCCCCCTCGTTCAGCAGGCCCAGGCGCAGTGCGTGCCCCTGCTGGACCAACTGCTGGTACGGGGGCAGGCCGGACCGGCTCGGTCAACCCGAACACGGTGCTCAAGGCGTACCGCGAGTTGGAGCACGAGGGCCTGGTGGCCGCTCGCCCCGGCGTGGGCACGTTCGTGACCCGGACGTTGGCCGACGCCACGCTCGCCGCGCACGGCCCGCTCCGCAAGGACCTGCGGCGCTGGCTGACCAAGGCCCGCCTGGCCGGGCTGGACGACGAGAGCATCGAGGCGCTGTTCATGAACACCTTTCACAACGCCGCCGGAGAGGACGTAGCGTGTGTGCCGTCTTACGAGCCCAGGCACTGGGCAAGAAGTACAAGCAGCGCTGGGCGCTGCAGAACTGCGACCTGAACGTCCCCGCCGGCCGGGTGGTGGGTCTGGTCGGCCCCAACGGCGCCGGCAAGTCGACCTTGTTGAAGTTGGCTTCCGGCATGCTGACCCCGACGGCCGGCACCATCGAGGTGTGCGGCGGCCGTCCCGCCGAGGGCGTGGATCAGCTGGCCAAGGTCGGTTTCGTCGCCCAGGACACCCCGACCTACTCCGCGCTGAGCGTCGCCGACCACCTCGACTTCGGCAAGCGCCTCAACCCGAACTGGGACGACGCCGTGGCGCGCGACCGGATCCGTCGCCTCGGTCTGGACCCCAAGCAGCGGGCCGGCAAGCTGTCCGGCGGCCAGCGCGCGCAGCTCGCCCTCACCCTGGGCATCGCCAAGCGCCCCGAGCTGCTCATCCTGGACGAGCCGGTCGCGGCCCTGGACCCGCTCGCCCGAAGGGAGTTCATGCAGGACCTGATGGAGGCCGTCGCCGAGCACGAGCTGAGCGTCGTGCTCTCCTCCCACCTGGTCTCCGACGTGGAGCGGACCTGCGACTACGTCATCGTCCTGGTCGACTCCCGGGTGCAGGTGGCCGGCGACATCGACGACCTGGTCGCCTGCCACCACCGGCTCACCGGACCGCGCCGGGACCCGGACACGCTCCCGACCGGTCAGCACGTCATCACCGCCAGCCACACCGAACGGCAGACCACCCTCCTGGTGCGCACCGACACCGCGGTCCACGATCCGTCCTGGACCGTCAGCCCGCTCGGTCTGGAAGACATCGTCCTGGCCTACATGACCCGGCCCGCCAATGCGGTACGTGACACCCGGCCCGCACTGGAGGTACTGCGATGATCTGGCTGACCTGGCGCCAGTTCCGCACCCAGGCCGCCGTGATGTTCGCCGCCGTGGCTGCCCGCGCCGCCACCCTGGCGGTCACCGGTCCGCAGCTGACCGACCTCTACCGGACGGCCGGCAGCAGCCTGGTGGGCCAGGTCTCCAGTGCGGACCAGACCCTCCACGGTAACCGTGATCAAGGACGCGGCGGGAAGGTACTTCGCGAGCTTTGTTGTGGAGAGCGGGCCCGTCGCGCCGGCCGAGAGCGGTCAGGTCGTCGGCATCGACCTGGGGCTGGGGCATTTCGCCGTCTTGTCCGACGGCACGAAGATCGACGCTTCTCGCTTCCTGCGCAGGGCCGAGAAGAAGCTCAAGCGGGCACAGCAGGCTCTCAGCCGCAAGGCGAAGGGCTCGCGCAACCGGGACAAGGCCAGGGTCAAGGACGCCCGCGCTCACGCGCAGGTCGCCGACGCGCGGCGCGAGTTCCACCACCAGCTCTCCACCCGGCTGATCCGCGACAACCAAGCGGTCGCAGTGGAGGACCTGGCGGTGAAGGGGCTCGCCCGTACGCACCTGGCCAAGTCCGTGCATGACGCCGGATGGTCCGCGTTCGTGAGGATGCTGGAGTACAAGGCCGCGAAGTTCGGCCGCAGCTTCCACCGCATCGGACGGTTCGAGCCGACCTCCCAGGTCTGCTCGCAGTGCGGCGTCAAGGACGGTCCCAAGCCGCTGCACATCCGCGTGTGGGAATGCGGGGCTTGCGGGGCCGTCCTTGACCGGGACATCAATGCGGCGGTCAACGTCGCCAAGGCCGCCGGACTGGCGGTGTCAGCCTGTCGAGCGCAGGTAAGACCGGTACTCGTACCGGCCCAGCGCGGTGAAGCAGGAACCCACCGAGACGGTCAGCCGACCGTGGTAGGAATCCCCGGGCTTTAGCCCGGGGAGCGGAAGTCAAAAGCAGCAGGTGACGTACCAGCCTGCCGGGAACTTCTGGGCCCTTCTATGGGCCGAGACCGGGCTCTACCTCGGCCTCGCCCTGGTCCTGACCGGATTCTGCGCCTGGTGGATCCGCCGCCGAGTGACCTGACAGACGCCGGTCCCACTACGGGAGTAACCGCGAGGGGCAGACGGGTTCCGGCTGACCCTCGCGGCGGCGACAGGATCCTCTCGCCATTCAAGATCAATCTCGCCGATATCGGCTGTCCCGTTGGCCCCCAAGGCCGGTGAGCCCCATGTGTTCACGGAAACTGAAGCCTGTTCAGTGCGAACTCGCGGGTCGGTCCGTGTGCATCAGCTGGGCGTGTCCGTGGGTTCGGCGGGAACGTGGGGGTGGGTGAGAGCCGCCGCTGAAGATGAGACTTGACATGCCCTCTGACCTGGCCACTGTTGGTTAGATTAATATCTAATCGAGGCCATTCTGGGGCATGGGAAATGAGAGTGGAGCTGACCAGGGGGTTCTCGCTGCGGGTGAGCTCAGATCGCCATCACGCCGCCGCTGTTGTCGTGGACGATGGCCTGCTCCAGCACCGGGCAGGCAGCGACCAGCAACGTGTCCAGCCCGTCCACGCCGCTCGCGGTGACGCGGCCCGTTGCCTCCTGGTGGACGGGGAAGTTGCCCTGCAGCGCGTCGCAGTGACCGCAGCCGTTGGACAACTGCCGCTCGCGCATGGTCCTGCTGTAGCGGCTCTTGGCACCGCACTGCCCAGTCTCCGTCGAGGCTCTTGCCGAGAAACCCGCCGCCCGCCGACTGCACCGCCGTCGGCGAGCAGTGCGGGCACCGGCCCCTCCATCACTTCGACTCCGCGGGCCGCGAGACAGCTCCGTCGCCGCTGGGAGCGACATGTCAACGAGCAACGCCCCCGCCATCGGGCAGGGGCGTTGCTCGAGATGGCCTGTTTCAGGATGCCTTTTGGTCGGCGGGCTTCTCGATTTCGGTGGTCACCCGTGCCCCTCGGAAGAGCACCGGGAGCCACAGGAGACATGCCAGCAGGGGGACCGCGGCGTAGGTGGCCATGCCCGCACTGGAGCCCAACCCGTCCATGAGCGCGCCGAGGACGAGATAGCCGATGCCGATGAGCGCCGACTCCACGAATGCGATCATCGACAGCAGGCTCGCCCGGTGGCGCGACGGCACTGCCTCGTTGAACACGTTGTCCACGATCACGGCGGTGATCTCGGGAATTCCGACCAGGACCAGGAACGCGGCGATGGTGACCCAGACAAGGCCGAGGCCGCTCAGGCCGAGCGCCACGGCGAGCGTCAGGAGAGACACCGGGACGATGACTCGGTACCCGACGCGCCGGTCCGCGCGGTCCGACAGCAATGGAGTGAGCCCGCCGGCGAAGAATCCCGCCGATATGACCACGCTGACCAATGCGGTGCCCGCTCCCTGGTCGGAGAGGGTCTTCTGCGTAAAAATGATGTACGGCGTCAAAGTCGCATGCATCAATGCGGACACCACGACAAGCGTCACGAGCGCCGGCGTGGCGACCCGAAGCATCGCCCGCCATGCTGTGGCGTCGCGGTGCTCCTCCTCGGCTCCGTCCTGCTCGTCCACCGCGTCCGCGCCGCGGATCTCGGGCACCCGTGACATCAGCACCACCACGGCCAGGACGAGGCACGCCGCCGAACCGACGTAGACGACTCCCCAGGAAATCTGCTGCAGTTGGCCGCCGAGGACGATGGCGGCTCCCGAGGTGACCGTCCCGAGCATGGTGAACCGGGACTTGATCTTGACGTAGCTGGCCGTTGTACCACGACGCACGAGCAGGTCGTACAGCAGGGCGGTGTCCGAACCGGACACACATGCCATGCCCACGCCCTGCCCGATGAACAGCGCCAGGAACACCCAGTAGTTGGAGAACGCCACCTGACCGAGCAGACATCCAGCTATCAGCACCTGGCCGATCACGATGCTGGCACGCCTGCCGATTCGGTCGGCGATGACTCCCGTCGGCAACTCCGCAAGTCCGCTGACCAGGTAGAGCAGTGTCTGCAGTAGGGCCACTTGCCCGGCGGAGAAGCCTCGCTGATAAAGGAAGAGGACGAATACGCCGCGCTGGAACAGCGTGTTGGCGAGCACGGCGTATACGTAGAACGGGCGCGTGACGCTTCGTGCTGCATCCTCGACTGCAGCCGACCCGCCAAGGGCCTCCGTGGTGCCGGTCATGCTGCGGGCTCCCCCTGGTGACTCCGGTGATCATTAGTGTTGGGCCTCCGCCGACCAACTCATCGGGCACACCCGTCGCCGCGAACACCGTTCGCCGGACCACCTCGTCGGACCGCACCCCGAACAAGGGAGGCCGCACATCCGCAGAAGCCCCCCGCAGGCCAAGCCCCATCATGGTCGCGACCTCGGCGGGCGGACACCGGTTCACGCGTGCCATCCGGTCCACCCAGGACTCGAACGCCTCGCCCGCCCGCGGAGCCGAGACCAGCGCTAATCGTCGTGGCGACGCGCGGGCACCCCCCGAAGGCGCCCCCATCACTCAGGGGTTCACGCTATCAAGTGCACTACCAGGTTGGGGTTCACACTTTCATTCTGAGCTTCGGCTCTCAGTGGGCTGTGAGGCGGCGGGCTTCAGCCGTGACCTCGGCATCAACCTGGTCCACTGTTCTGTCGCCGTATTCGAGGACGTCGTACTCGTCATCGAGTTCGGCGAGCCGCTCTGTCAGGGCCAATCATGTCCGTAGCGCTGGTGAATTCGGAAAGTGAACTCCCGAGGTGTCAGCTCCTCAGCGAGCATGCGGCGTGAGAGCGTTCGGGCGGCGGGGGACTGTGGCTCCTGCTGCCGAGGCAGGCTGCGGGGGCCGCCGTCACGGAGAACTCGGGTCCAGCGTTCCGCTTCCGCAGCGATACCGGGGGCGGTGCCGTCCAGACGCTCGGGGAGCCACCGCTCGAAGAAGGGTTCCTCGTCGTCCCGGAAGATTCCCATTTCCTCAAGGACCGTGATGACGTGGCCAAACTGCAGGTCGAGGGCACGGAGCGGGGTGAATATCTCGCTGTGGCGGATGACATAGCCCTCGGTGCTTCCCGTGAGAACGATGGCCAGGCCGCGGTTGACCGCGAAGCGGATACCGCGTCCCCAGCCCCGGGCTTCGGCGACTTGGTGGGTGAGGTGCTTCGCCCAGGCCAGCCAGGGGCTGGCCAGGTCTGCGGCGGCCGGGTCGAGCCGACCGAAGTCACGCGGAACCTGCTCGAACAGTGGCAGTTGTCGTCGCCCACCCGGCGCGAGGACCCGTGTTCGCCAGGGCTGCCCGCCCGACACGCGGGTGCGTGTTGGGCGGGCCAGTGTGGCCTTGGGCCTGCTACTTGACGCCGATCTCGGCCAGCTGCAGCCGGAACTTGGTGGTCTCGTCGGAAGCCGGAGAGCCGAGTCTGGTTGCCGTCAGACGCAGGTAGCGGCCCGTGGTGGAGGTGAGGTTGTAGCTCTGGGCGGTTCCGCTCGGGTTGGACTGTCCGGTGACGGTACGGGCGGTGGTGTAGGTGCTGGATCCATCGGGGCGGGTCTGGATGGTGAAGTCGACGGGGAAGTTCGCCGAGCCGCCGCCGGCTCCGCCGGCGTCGGTGCGCGGGTGGAGGGTGACGGAGCCGATGGACCGGTCGGCGCCGAGGTCGACCTCGATCCACACGGGTGTGGCGCTGACGTCGGCGGAAGGGAAGTCGATGCTGGTGAAGCCTTTGGCGCCGGTGACGCTGGTGGTGGTGCCCTCGAGGATCCGGGTCTTGCCCCAGTCGCTGTTCTCGAGGGTGAAGTTGGCCGTGACAGTCGTCGCGGCGGTCGGGACGGTGAGTTCGGCGAGTTGCAGGCGGAACTTGGTGGACTCGTCGGACGCGGGGGCGCCGAGCTTGGTGGCCTGCAGGCGGACGTGGCGGGCGGTGGTGGTCTTGAAGCCGTACGTCTGCACCAGTCCGCTGGGGTTCGCCTGCCCCGTGACGGTGCGGACTGTGGTGTAGGTGCTGGATCCGTCGGGGCGGGTCTGGATCGTGAAGTCGACGGGGAACCCCGCGGTCCCGCCTCCGGCCGCCGGTGTGTCGGTGCGGGGGAAGAGCCGTACGGCGTCGAGGTCGGTGTCGGCGCCGAGGTCGATCTCCACCCACACGGGATTCGTGCTGACGTCGGCGGAGGTGAACTCGTTGCTGGTGTATCCCCTGGCACCGGACACGCTGGTGAGCTTGCCGTCGGTGAGCCGGTTCTTGCCCCAGCTGCTGTTCTCCAGGCTGTTGTTGCTGGTGACCGGCCGGCTCAGGGCCAGGTTGTCGAGGCGGCCGGTGCCCGTCGCCGTGAACGTCCACGTGCCCGGCTGGACCTTGAAGTAGACGTACGAGGAATCCTTGCCGTCGTAGCTCAGACCGCTGACGCTGCCGGTGGAGGAGCCGCCGGTGAAGACGGTGGTGCCGTTCGTCTGGATGACGGGCTGGGAACCGCCGTAGGTGGGCACTCCCACCCGAGCGGTCGTACCGCTCGGCGAGGTGAGCGTCAGGGTCACCTGGGTGCCGTCGCGTGTGATGCCGCAGCGGATGTCACCGCGGACGGTGGGCGTCACGGTGTTGGTCTTCGTGAGGGTCCCGGTCTGTGGGATGACCTCGTAGGTCTCCCAGCCCGCCTTGGTGGGGCGGACACCCGCGGCGTAGGCGGACAGCGCGTACAGCGGGCCGCCGTTCCAGGCGTGGTTGTCGGTGCCGTCCGCCTTGACCCACACCTCCCACAGGGTGTGGCAGGCGGGGTCGGCGACCTGGGCCGCGAAGCGGTTGCGCATCCGCTCCTCGGCAACGGTGGCCGCGCCCATGAGGTACAGCGCCTCCAGGACGTAGAACTCCATGTAAGGGCTGGCGTTGAGGTGGGTGCGCAGCACGTTGGTGATCGCCGGGTAGTGGCTGGGGGTGGCCAGGCCCGCGACGACGGCGAGGGCGTTGGCCCGGTCGTCGGTGTCGCCGTTGTAGCCGGGCGAGCGGTACTCGTTCTTCGTGGAGTTCCACAGCAGGGTGTCGAAGTTGGCCTTGATGCTGGCGCGCTGGGCCTGCCATCCGGCCACGTCGCCGCTGTTGCCGCTGAGGGCGGCGAGCTTGGCGGCGGTGTCCAGGGCCAGGTAGTACCAGCAGTTGTTCAGGACGCGGGTGTCGATGTTGCTGCCCCAGTCCTGCCAGTCCCAGTCTCCGGCGCGGTGGGCGACCAGGCCGTCGCTGCCCAGGCTCCACAGGTCCAGGTACTTCTTCACCGCCGGGTAGGCGTCGGTGACCGTGCTCGTGTCGCCGGTGTAGAGGTGGAACGTCCAGAACGACCACACCGAGGCGAGCATCTGGTTGGGCAGCTCGGCGGTCCAGATGGTCGAGGGCATCGGGGAGTACAGCACGCCGCCGGACTCCTGCCAGGACGCCAGCTGGGAGATGGCCTTCTTGCCGAGGGCGTGGGAGTTGGTGTCGAAGGTGTAGAAACCTTCCTTCAGCTGGTTGACCACGTCGCCCCACCATTGGGCTCGTTCGCGGGTCGGGCAGTCCATGTAGTTGTCCCGCATGTTGACGTACATGGTGCGGGCGGCCTTGGTCCACACGGTGTCGAGGAGGGCGTCGCTGCTGGTGAACGACCCGGCGAAGTCGGTGTCGTACCCGCTCTCCCGGTACTTGAGATCGACGATGGTCACCCCCGCCGGGATGGTGTACCGCACGGCGGTGCCGCTCATCCATGCCAGCGCCTCGAACTCCTGGACCCCGCCGGTGCAGACGTAGGTGGCGCGGACGTTGAAGATGGTGGCCTGGTCGATGCCGACCAGGCCACGGCCGTCGTCGTAGTGGTCGGTCTGGATGCCGATCACCGCGCCGGCCGGAGCGTTGACCTTCAGGTACGGCGTGACCTGGATGTTGGACGGCAGGGTGGCCGAGATGGCGGTGGAACCCTGGCCGGCGCTCGGGAGTGAGGAGGCGTTGGTGTAGGACTTCAGGCCGGAGTTGCGGAACTGGGGGATCGGCCGCTCGACGAGGCCGTTCCAGGGGGCGGCGCCGGCGGTGCCGAAGTCGGTGGGCGCGCTCCAGGCGCTGTCGTCGAAGCCGGAGGACTGCCAGTCGGCCATGGCGGTGGCGTTGCGGGCGTCGTAGTAGACGTTCGATTCCGGCAGCCGGAAGTTGACCTGGGTGCCACTGGTGTTGTTCGAGTAGCCCGGGTGGACCTTGTGCTTCCAGCCGGTGTCGCTGACCACCCGGGTGGTGGTGGAACCGGTCGCGATGTCGGACTGGAACAACAGGCCGCCCTTGCCGCTGCTGCTGTGCGAGAAGCCCTGCTTGCCGAAGTACCACACCAGCAGCGCCACCGTGTTGGTCCCGCTCTTCAGGTACGGGGCCAGATCGATCTCGTCGTAGTAGGTATCCGTACGGTTCGGACCGCGCTTGAGGCCGCCTTCGAAGACCACGAGTGTGCCGTTGACCCACAGCCAGTACTTGGAGTCGGCCGCGATCTGGGTGACGGCCTTCGAGGGTGCGGAGCCCAGGGTGAACGATCTACGGAAGGCCACCCACTGGTTCGCCGAACTGGACGGGGCCCAGACCCATTTGGCGGTCCACGAGACCGCTGCCGACGCGGTCGGCGCCAGCCCGGGCAGCATCAGGGAACCCAGAGTGGGGGCCAGGGCCACGGCTATGGCCGAGCGCAGGGCGGACCGGCGCGTTACATCGTGCATCGCGGGCTCCTAGGAGGTGTGCGGAGAGGGCAGCAAACGCGTCGGCAAGCCGGAGTCGTGAGGAACGGAATGATTGGTTCCGAAGTTCTTGAAACGTTTCATTCACGTGTTTGCAGGCGAGATCTTTGTCCTGTTCGCAGCGCCGTGTCAATGGTCGTGCAGTCGGCGTTCTCACGAGCGGCCCGAGCGCGGGCGGAAGATTCCGCAGTTCAAGAGGGTGGAGCACAAAACGCCTCCGCGCCATGAGCGGGCACAGGCGCGAGCGCCGGGGAGGAAACTGGCCAGTTCCGTTGACTTACCTCTGACTGACATCTATCTTCTGCTCGAACTTGCGAACAATGTTCGATTTTTCGAACCATGGCCGTCAAAGGGGACAGCCCGTGTTGCGCACCTGTCACTTGCTCCCTCCTGAGGCAGCTCCGTCGGCCCTCTCCGCCGCCTTCGTCGCCGGACCCGCCACTGCGGGGTCTCCGGTCGCTTCCACGCCTACGCGGAAACCGCGTCTCCTCGGCCGCTGACCGGCATCACGCCACGTCCCACGTCGCGCCGGAGCCGGTCCGGCCCCATCGGTAACGGAGCTCGGGCCTCACCCTCGACCTCACTTGCACCTGATCACGGCACTCCAGAAAGACAGGAACGCATATGCCCGCGGTTCGCGCTCGGCTGGCGGCGATATTTGTCGCCGCCTGCCTGCTCTTCTCAGCCCAAGTCGTGACCACACCTCAGCGGGCCGCCGCCGCGGACCCGGGCTACCTGATGACGCACTTCATCGGGGAGGGGTCGACCGGTCAGCAGATGTACTTCTCGTACAGCGCGGACGGGCTGAACTGGACCGACCTCAACGGCGGCGGGATGACCCTGCGCTCCACCGTGGGCACCCGCGGCGTGCGCGACCCCGCCCTGGTGCGCTCTCCCGACGGCAGCAAGTACTGGATCATCGCGACCGACCTGTGCATCGGCTGCGGACAGTCGTGGTCGGACTCCACGTCCAACGGCAGCCGCAACCTCGTGGTGTGGGAATCGACGGACCTGGTCACCTGGTCCCAGCCGTGGCTGCTCAACGTCGCCGGCGCCATCCCTGACGGGCGCAACGCCTGGGCCCCTGAGGCGATCTGGGATCCGGCCACCAACGACTACGTCCTGTACTGGGCGACCAACTCAACCCTCAACGGCGTACTGAAGCACCGCATCTACTACGCCCGCACCACCGACTTCCGCACCATCACCACCCCGCAGCTCTACATCGACCGCCCCGGCACCCAGGGCATCATCGACACCCAGATCGTCGAGGTGCCCTCCGGCGTCGGCAACTTCCGCTACGTCCGGGCCTCCGGCGACGGCCAGATCACCCTCGAAGGCAGCAACTCGATCCTCGGCACGTGGACCAACCTCGGCAACCTCTCCGGCATCGGGCTGACCGGCTCCCAGGTCGAGGGCCCGATGTGGATGAAGTTCCGGGACCGCAACGAGTGGACGCTCTACCTCGACCAGTACGCGGCCGGAAAGGGATACATGCCGGTCACGACGACCAACCCGTCCGTCCCCGGCACCTACCAGCTCCCGACGTCGGGAACCTACTCCCTGGGCGGCACCAAGAAGCGCCACGGCTCGATCCTGAACCTGACGTCCGCCGAGGACACCCGGATCCAGGCCCGCTGGGCAAACACCCCGGCCAAGCGGCTGCAGTCCTTCAACTTCCAGGACCGCTACGTGCGGCACGCCAACTTCGACGTGCGCATCGACCAGAACATCACCAACGACGACGCCAAGTTCCGGCCGCGACCGGGCCTGGCCGGCTCCGGCACCGTCTCCTTCGAGTCGGTCAACT
Source organism: Streptomyces sp. NPDC058678 (assembly GCF_042714835.1). Classification (NCBI taxonomy): domain Bacteria; kingdom Bacillati; phylum Actinomycetota; class Actinomycetes; order Kitasatosporales; family Streptomycetaceae; genus Streptomyces; species Streptomyces sp. NPDC058678. Next base: position 37,309 of record NZ_JBHXSG010000071.1, read on the forward strand.
TCCCCGGCTACTACCTGCGGCACGACGGATCCGACTTCCAACTCGTCTACAACGACCGCACCACCCAGTTCGCCGAGGACGCCACCTTCCGCCAGGTCGCCGGGCTCGCCGACTCGTCCTGGTCCTCGTTCCAGTCGTACAACCACCCCGACCGCTACATCCGCCACTACGCCTACCAGCTGAAGCTGGAAACGATCACCACCGCGACAGGCCGCAGCGACGCAACCTTCCGTCTGGTGAGCTGACCTGCCAGGGATGCCGGCGCCCTCGGGCGGCGCCCCACCTGCCGCCCGCCCTCAAGCGAGGAAGGCGTCGGCATCCCACCCGCGAGCGCAACGCCACAGCAGGTGTCATCCGGGCGGAACGCGGTACCTCGGCCGAGGCGTCGCGTCCCCCTCCTCAGGCATGTCTTCTTCAGGGGATGTGAACCATGCACAGCGTGAGACTTCAGTGCCGCCGGAGATTCCGGCAGGGCGCTCTGGCCGCCGTGGCCGCCGCCTCGTTCCTGGCGGGCGTCGTCGGCCCGGCGGCCCCCGCCCAGGCGGCGGAGATCACCGACGGCCTGGCTCTCTGGTACAAACTCGACGCCACCTCGGGCACCGTGGCGGTGGACGCCTCCGGCAACGGACGCAACGGCACCGTCAACGGCACCGCAAGTTGGTCGAGTTCCGGGGAGGGGCTCACTTTCAACGGGTCCAGCACCTTCATCAAGGTGCCGGACAACATCATGAGCGGCATGAACTCGATCACCGTCTCGATGGACGTGCAGATCGACGCCGCCCAGGCCACGCCATACTTCATCTACGGCTTCGGCAACACCGCCACCAGCGGCACCGGCAATGGGTACCTGTTCACCACCGGCAACTCGTTCCGGACCGCCATCGCCTCCGGGAACTCGTCCACCGAGCAGAACACCCGGACCTCCGCCGCGCTGCAGCGCTCGGTCTGGAAGCACGTCACCTACACCCAGACCGGCAACACGGGCGTCCTCTACGAGGACGGCATGGAGAAGGCCCGTAACACGTCGGTCACCCTCACCCCCGGTTCCATCGGGTCCGGCATCACCACGGCCAACTACATCGGCAAGTCGCTCTACACCAGTGACAAGCTCTTCAAGGGCAAGATCCGCGACTTCCGGGTCTACGACCGCGCGCTGGCACCCGGCGAGGTTCTCGATCTCAGCGGGAACACCACGGGCATCGGCGCGGCCACCCACCCCAGGCTGAAGATCGACGCCATCATCGACGACGCCAACAGCAAAATCACCCTCCCGCTGACCGAGGGCACCGAACTCACCACGCTCGCCCCGCAGTTCACCATCGCCCAGGGCGCGTCCATCAGCCCGGCCTCCGGCACTCCGCGCGACTTCAGCGAGCCCGTGACATACGAGGTGACCGGCCCGGACGGCGAGAAGCGCACCTGGACGGTCGAGGCGCTGGAGATGAAGAGCCCAGTGCTTCCGGGGCTCACCGCCGACCCGAACATCGTCCGGTTCGGCGACACCTTCTACCTGTACCCGACCACCGACGGCTTCGCGGGATGGAGCGGCACGAAGTTCAAGGCGTACTCCTCCAAGGACCTCATCCACTGGACGGACCACGGCGTCATCCTGGACCTCGGACCCGACGTCAGCTGGGCCGACGCCCGGGCCTGGGCCCCGACGATGGCCGAGAAGAACGGGAAGTACTACTTCTACTACTCAGCCGACACGAACATCGGTGTCGCGGTCTCCGACTCGCCCACCGGCCCGTTCAACGACCCGCTCGGCAAGCCGCTGATCGCCCGCGGCGCCTTCACCGGCCAGATGATCGACCCGGCCATCTTCACCGACGACGACGGCAAGCGGTACCTCTACTGGGGCAACGGCAGGGCATACGTCGTACCGCTCAACGACGACATGGTCTCCTTCGACGCCTCCAAGGTCACCGACATCACCCCCAGCGGCTACAACGAGGGCACCTTCGTCATCAAGCGCAGCGGCACCTACTACTTCATGTGGTCGGAGAACGACACCCGGGACGAGAACTACCGCGTCGCCTACGCCACCGGAGCCTCGCCCACCGGCCCCTGGACCAAGCGAGGCGTGATCCTGGAAAAGCGCCTCGACCTGGGCATCAAGGGGCCCGGCCACCACTCCGTGGTCCACGTCCCGAACACCGACGACTGGTACATCGCCTACCACCGCTTCGCCATCCCCGGCGGTGACGGCACCCACCGCGAAACCACCATCGACAAGCTGGAGTTCGACGCCGACGGCCTGATCAAGAAAGTCGTCCCCACCCTGAGCAGCATCGACCCGGTCTCCGTCGGCGCCACCCTGCCGACGCACACCAACCGCTCGCTCCAGTCGGTCAACTTCACCGGCCGCTACACCGCCGTCCGCTCCGACAGCCTCGGCTACCTCGACCCGGTGACCTCCTCCAGCACCACGGCGGTCAAACAGAGCGCCACCTTCACCATCGTCCCCGGCCTGGCCGACTCCACCTGCTACTCCTTCCGCGACTCCGCCGGCCGCTACCTGCGCCACAAGGACTACCGGATCCGCTTCGACGCGAACAGCGGCACGGCCACCTTCCACAAGGACGCCACCTACTGCGCCCGGCCGGGCTCGGCCGCCGGCTCGGTCAGCCTGGAGTCCTACAACTATCCCGGCCGCTACCTCCGCCACTACAACTACGAGCTGCGCATCGATCCCTACCAGGACAACGCCACCTTCCGCGCCGACAGTTCGTTCACGGCGGTCAACCCCTGGGCCTGACCGCATTGCCTCGCTCGCCGGCTGCCCCGCACCCCTTTACCATGCGGGGCAACCGGCGTCGTGGCGCGCCGAGCCTCACGTCGGCGGTCAGCCGCGTCGCGAGCACTCCGAACGTCTTCCCCATGGGGGCGATCGTCTCCTTAGACCGTGTCCTACGTGGTGAGGCGAACAAGTCGTTTGTAGCAGCAGATGGCGGCGGCGAGGCCGAGAAAGGCCAGGTAGTTGCGGGGGTTGCGTTCGTAGCGTGGGCTGAGTCGGCGGTAGCCGGACAGCCACGACATGGTGCGTTCGATCACCCAGCGGCGGCGGCCCAATCGTTCGCTGGACTCGATTCCTTTGCGTGCGACCCGGACTCCGATGCGCTTGCCGCGTAACCATTTCCGCAGGTCGGCGCGGGCATAAGCTTTTGTCCGCGTGCAGGCGCTGGGGCTTGAAGTGGCGGCCGCGGTGGGGGTCGTGTCTCGTTTGGTGACCCTCGATCATGGGCTTCAGCCCTTCGCTGTCGTGGTGTTGCCGGCCGAGACGCCGACGAGAAGGGGCAGTCCGTTCGCGTCCGACAGGATGTGCATCTTGGAACCAGGCTTGCCCCGGTCCACGGGGCTCGGACCTGTGTGTTCGCCCCCTTTTTTTGCCCTGACGTGGGCGGTGCCGAGGACGACACGGGTGACATCGATGAGGCCGGCATCGTCGAGCCGGTGCGGTACCGCCTCGTGCAGGCGGCCCCAGACTCCTGCTCTCGACCAGATCGGAAACCGGCGCTGGGCGGTCGACTTCGATATCCCGAAGCAGGGCGGCAGTTGGCGCCAAGCGCATCCGCTGACCAGGACATAGATGATCGCCGCGAACAGCGTCTCATCAGGGGTGTCCTGCGTTCCACCGCCTTGCGGCCGCACTCTCGACGGAGAGATCAGCGGCTTGGCGATCTCCCACAGCCCGTCCGGAACAATCCAACTCCACGTACCCCGCCCCATGCCCGAATCAACGACCGCCTCACCACGTAGGACACAGTCTTGGTCGGACGTCGTCCGTCCGCCGGGCAAAGGGAAAAGCGGCCGGTCGCGTGGTGCGACCGGCCGCTCGTTCCTCAATCCGGCAGACCGGCAGACCGGCAGTCCGAGTCAGGAGATCGACTTGATCGCCTGCCAGCCGCCGCCGCCGACCACCGTAGAGGGGCCCACCAGGCCGCTTCTGCGGCCGGGTACGAACTCCAGGCCCGCCGTGGTGTTGGAGGTGGTGGTCCACAGGTCCGGGATGCCGTCCCCGTTGGAGTCACCCGTGGCGGTCAGCAGGGGGCGTGCGGCCGTGGTCCACCCCGTGGCGTATGCCGTGCGGTTGGACCCGCCGCCCAGGGATGCCGGGTCCGTGCCGCCGTCGGAGATCCCGTCGCCGTCCGCGTCGCCCGGGCTGCGGCCGTGGTACAGCCACAGCTCGCCGTTGGTGGTGTTGCGGGCGATGAGGTCGGTGAAGCCGTCCCCGTCGACGTCGCCCGGCGAGGCGAGTTGTATGTTGCCCCAGCCGGAGGTGCCGATCAGGTAGCCCGAATCGATCTTCGCGCCGTAGCGGCCCTGCATGAACCAGAGTTGGTCGCCGATGATCGCGACGAAATCGGGGTAGCGCGCATCGGAGTCGGCGGTGATGTCACCCACGGACACGATCTGCTTGATGGTCGCGGGGTCGGTCGCCTGCTCCGTCTCCTCGTCAGGGTAGACGTACACCTGCTCCCGGTTGTCGGCGGTGAACTCGCCCTGGCCGCCGCTGTTCGGGTACAGCCAGAGCGTGCCGTCGGAGTGGCGCGCGACCAGGTCCTCGTAGAAGTCATCCGTCCAGTCGCCCCGGTGCGTCAGCAGCGAGCCGCGCCAGCCGCCCCCGGAGGAGAGGGGGATCATCGTCGCGTGAGTGCCGTTGCCCGTACCGCCGTACAGGCGCAGGTTGTCGGTGCCGTCCACGGCGACCATGTCGGGCAGTCCGTCGCCGTTGAGGTCACCGGGCTTGTCCATCACGCCTGGGCTCTTCACGTAGAAGCGGTACGGATAGATCGGGCCCACGTTGCCTGCCGCGTCCACCAGGCGCACGTACAGCGTGTGCGGTCCCGGCGTGGGCGGGGTGACCTTCTGTTCCACCGAGCCGCCCTTGGCCGCGGGCTTCACCGAGTTGCTCGGCGGGGTCCGGTCGAGGCCCCACCGGTATTCCGTGGTGTCCGAGACGCCGTTGGCCTTGAACTCGAACAGGCCCTCGGTGCGGGACAGCGCGCCTTCGACGGGCTCCATGTCGGCCGTTGTCTCGGGGTAGAGACCGTCCTTCGTGCCGACGAGCGGCATCACGGCCGGCGCCTTCGGGTCGAAACCGAAGCGGCAGCCCGGTGCGCCCGCCGTCGGAGTCCAGTCGGAGGCGAAGGACGCGTCCGCGGTGTCCTCGGCCTGCGCCTTCCAGGAGAACTGCCCGTTGCTGGCGCCGATGTGCTGCGTAAGCAGGGCCTTGCTCACGACGACCCGGGCCTGCGCGCCCTTGGAGTCCGCCGACTTGACCGTGACCTTCATCCGCTTGTCGAAGATGATCCCGGGCGAGACGGCGTGCTTGCCGGTCGCCCACAGGTGGAACTGCACGTTGACGGAGCCGCCGTCCGGGTCCCACACCTGCGCGGCCAGCGTCACGTCCGTGTTGCCGAGGGTGACGTACGACGAACCGTTCCCGCACTCGGTGCTGCTCACCTTGGTGCTGGGGATGGTGTCCAGCGCCCAGGGCGCCTTCGGCGGGCGGTTGAACTCGACGATCAGCTTGGCGTCCGGCTTGAACTTCTTCCAGCTGTACTCGTCCTTGGCGTCCTCCGCGCTCTGCGGGGCCCGCAGA
>NZ_JBHXSG010000072.1:0-41196 GCF_042714835.1 Streptomyces sp. NPDC058678
GTTCCAGTAACTGCTGGTCGGATGCGGCTTGTAGGCGATCGTCCAGGCCTCGCGGGTGCCGGTCATCCGCGGGTCGATGTAGACCGGGAACTCGGTGTCCGCAGCGTCCAACAGCTTCTGATCCGGCGTCAGCAAGATCTGGTCGTCGTTGACTTCGACGCCGACCTCACTGCTCTTGGTGCCGGGGGTGAGCGGGGAGGGCTCGGTGTCGGCGGCTGCGGCCTGAACGGTGGCGGCACTCGCCGTACGCAGCGACTTGGCGGTGCCGGACGAGGAGGCGGTCCGGGCCTCGGTTCCGGACGAGGCCGTCTGCGGCGCCGTCTCCTCCTCCACCGTGCCCGAGGAGTCCCACATCCGGGCCGTGGACGACGCGAACACCGTCTGCCCGGCCGCGTTGACCGCCCGGAGCGTGCCCGTCTCGGTGTCCTTGTGGACGTCCAGGCCCTTGGTGCGCAGACCGAAGCCGATCTCCGCCAGCTCCGGACGGTCGGCCGCCTCGGGCGTCTTCACGATCAGCGCCTGGCTGAAACCGTCCAGGCTCGCCCGGACCGCCAGGTCGACGCCGGGGAACACCTCGCGGTAGGTCGCGGTGGAGCCGTCGAGAACCGGCTCCGGCAGGGCTTTCGGCCAGGTCAGGGCCAGTTCGCCGCCCTGGTCGGCGAGGGTCACCAGACGGGTGTCGCCGCCGGCGGAGAACGTGATGCGACCGGGTGCCGCCTTGGGCGAGATCCGGCCGGTCACCTCGGTGAGCGTCGTGTCCACCGGGGTCCAGGTGCCCTCGCGCTTCACGCGGACGGGCAGGGTGTGCTGGGTCTGGCGCAGGTTCCCATTGGGTAAGGCGTGTGTCTCGCTGGTCTCGGTGCGGGCGGACGCCACCTCCACCGGCTCACCCGTTTCGGCGGCCCGCTCCAGCGCGCGTTCCTCGGCACTCGTGGCCGTCGGGGAGTCGGAGCCGGCCGGCGTGTCGGTCGCCAGGGACGTGAGCGGTGTCAGTCCCACTGACGTTCCGGCGAGCACCGCGACGAGCGCGGCCCGACTCCAGCGTCTGGCCCGGCGCTGTCTTCGTAATGTTTCTGGCATGGGCGAATCCCCCCGGAATCGTTGCCAGGCGAACCCCTCCACGGCGCCCGCCGCGCACCCGCCGACGCGGGCCGCAGCGCCGAACAGTACACGTTACAAGGGAAGTTCTTTACTGAAAGATGATCAGAGTGGGGATTGTCGCATTGCCTTCCCTTTGCTTGTCAGGCTGATCTTCACACCCTACTGTCTGACCGTTCACCACTCAATCACACAGAGTGAGTAAAGGGGGAGGTCCTTCAGTGGACCAATTAACGAGACAGTTGCGCTACTTAGCCCACTGGCACAGATCCGTGTCCCTCATCGTGGGACTCATCCTTTTCGTCGGACTCATACCCGACGATGCCAGTGCGGCCGACGGTGATTCCCGACTCGGGGACGTACAGCACGAAAAGTCTGTCCCAGGCAGGGATTTCGACAAAAAACGCCCACAGGTGCGCAATGACGCCGACGGCGCTTTTCGGCCGTCGGCCGGAAAAGCCGCAGCCGACACCTTCACGACTCTCGTCACCGACCGGAAGAACAAGCTGCCCAGGCGGGCGCCGCTGACCAGCGGCGGCGCCGTGGAGGGCTTCGGCGGCGACACCAGCCTGCGGAACCACATGGTGAGGGTCCGTCAGGCTTCGGCCCAGGCGTCGACCACCGGTACCGGCCCAGGCGTTCGCGCCCGGGGAGCGGCCCCGAAGCGCGCCGCAGCAGACCCCGGCACGGCCGTCCAGGTCCAGGTCAAGGACCAGGCCGTGGCCGAGCGGGCCGGCGTGCGAGGCGTGGTCTTCACCGCCGCGCCGGCCGAAGACGGTCAAGCAACCGCCGCTTCCGGCTCGGTCGAACTGGAGTTGGACTACAAGTCGATCAGGGACACGTATGGCGGTGACTGGGGCTCCCGGCTCCGGCTCTACCGCCTGCCGGCCTGTGCGCTGACCACGCCCGAGCTGGAGAAGTGCCGTACCCGCACCGCGCTGCCGGGCGCCAACGACCCGGCCGCGCAGAACGTCACCGGCACCGCCGACCTGGCGGCGGCGCCCACCGTGTTCGCCGCGGCGGCCGCGGCCGCCGGCCCCGGCGGGAGCCACGAAGCCACCTCACTGTCGCCCTCCGGCTCCTGGATGGCCGGTTCGTCCTCCGGCGGTTTCGCCTGGACCTATCCGATCGAGGCTCCCGAGGTCCCCGGCGGCCCGCAGCCCGAGGTCGAGCTGTCCTACTCCTCCCAGGCCGTGGACGGCCGTACCGCCTCCACCAGCGCGCAGTCCTCCTGGATCGCCGAGGGCTGGGACTACGAACCGGGCTTCATCGAGCGGCGCTACCGCTCCTGCTCGGACGACAAGGCGGCCATCAAGGACGACGCCGGCAAGGAGCTGAAGCCGAACAACACCGGCGACAGCGGAGACCTGTGCTGGGGCTCGGACCACGTGGTGATGTCGCTGGGCGGCAACACCACCGAACTCGTCAAGAAGGACGGCACCGACGAGTGGCGTCCCGCCGACGACGACGGCTCGCGCCTCCAGCGCAAGAGCGGCGCCGCCAACGGCTCGAAGGACGGCGAGTACTGGGTCCTGACCACCACCGACGGCACCCAGTACCACTTCGGCCTGAACAAGCTGCCCGGCGCCCCGGACGGCACGGTCACCAACTCGGCGCTGACGGTGCCGGTGTTCGGCAACCACCCGACCGAGCCGTGCCACGCCACCGCGTTCCTGGACTCCGACTGCAAGCAGGTCTACCGCTGGAACCTGGACTACGTCGTCGACCCGCTCGGCGACGCCATGACCCTGTGGTGGACCAAGTGGGCCAATTACTACGGCCAGAACATGAAGGCCGACCAGCAGGCGTCCTACGACCGCAACGCGCAGCTCTCGCGCATCGACTACGGCCTGCGTTCCGACAAGCTGTTCGGCGTCCTGCCGGCCGGCCGGGTCGCGTTCACGCTGGCCGAACGCTGCATTCCCAGCACCGCGTTCGACTGCGCGGAGTCCAAGCGGACCACCGCCAACGCCAAGTACTGGCCGGACACGCCGCTGGACCAGGAGTGCCTGTCCGGTGCCAAGTGCACCGACAAGTACTCCCCGACGTTCTGGACCACCAAGCGCCTGACGAAGATCAGCACGAGCGTGCTCTCCGGCAGTGCCCTGAAGCCGGTGGACTCCTGGACGCTGGACCAGTCCTACCCGGCCACCGGTGACGGCACCTCCCCGGCCCTGTGGCTGGAGTCCGTCGCCCGCACCGGGCACGGCGCCGGCGCCACCGCCGCCATGCCGAAGGTCACCTTCGCGGGACTCCAGCTCGACAACCGCGTCGACGGGGTCGAGGGCCTGCCGCCCTTCTCCCGCTACCGCGTCCACGCCATCGACACCGAGACCGGCGGCCGCATCGGCGTCAAGTACTCCGACCGTGACTGCCGGGCCCTGGAGCCGAAGCGGATGCCGGCGGCCCCCGAGTCCAACACCATGCGCTGCTACCCGCAGTACTGGACGCCCAAGGGCGCCCTCAACCAGGTGAAGGACTGGTTCCACAAGTACCTCGTCACCGAGGTCACCGAAGAGGACCTGGTCACCGACAGCCCCGCCAAGGTGACCTCCTACGAGTTCCTCGGCGGCGCCGGATGGGCGTACGACGACAGCGAGTTCACCGAGAACAAGCACCGCACCTGGTCGCAGTACCGCGGCTACGAGCGGGTCCGTACCCGTCTGGGCGGCGGAGACGACGTCAAGCAGCTCACCGAGCACCGCTACTTCCGCGGCCTGCACGGCGACAAGCAGCCCTCCGGCACCCTGACGTCGGCCGTCGTGACGAGCGACAACACCAGCTACGACGACCTTCCCCAGTACCAGGGGCAGTTGCTGGAGCAGATCAGCTACGAGTCCGACGGCGGACCCGTCGACTCGGCCACCGTCACCACCCCCTGGGCGGTGAAGACGGCGACTCGAACCCGCGCCGGGACCACGCCGCTGGAGGCGTGGATGACCCGTCCGGAGACCGCCCGCACCCGTGAGCGCGTCAAGGGCGACACCTGGCGGACCTCCACCGAGACCACCAAGTACGACAGCTACGGCATGCCGTACCAGGTGGAGGACAAGAGCCCCGGCGGCAAGGTCCGCTGTTCCACGGTCACTTACGCCCGCAACACCACGGCGTACCTGATCGAGCTGGAGTCCCGCGAGAGGACGACGCTCGGCGCCTGCGGCACGACCGGCGGCGAGGTCGTCGAGGACACCCGCACGCTGTACGACAACCTGGCCTTCGGCGCGGCCCCCACCAAGGGACTGCCCACCGAGATCCAGGAGATGAACGCCACCGGCGACGGCTACGTCACCATCGACCGCACCGAGTACGACATCCACGGCCGGGAGACCGCGACCTGGGACACGGACAACCGTAAGACGTCCGTCAAGTACGTGCCCCCGACGGTGGCTCGCCCCACCCAGCAGACCTCCACCGACCCCCTCGAACACACCGAGACCACGGTGTTCGACGACGTCCGTGGCCTGCCGCTGACCGAGGAGGACGCCAACGGCAAGAAGGCCACGATGGAGTACGACCCGCTGGGCCGTCTCCTGAAGGTCTGGGAGATCGACCACGATCCGGCGACCCAGACCCCCACGGCCACGTACGACTACACCGTCCGTCGCGACGGCCCGACGATCGTCACCTCGCGCACCCTGAAGGACAACGGCCAGTACGCCGTGTCCTACGAGATCCTCGACGGCCTGCTGCGCGAGCGGCAGACGCAGGACGAGGCGATCGGCGCGGGACGGATCGTCAACGACACCTTCTACGACAGCGCCGGGCGCCAGTGGAAGGAGAACGACGGCTACTACAACGTCGCCGAGCCCGAGGCGAAGCTGTTCCCGGTCGGGGACAACGACGTCCCGTCCCAGAACCGCATCACCTTCGACGGCATGGGCCAGCCCACCGCGGAGATCACGTACTACCGCGGCACGGAGAAGCTCCGCACGACGACCGAACGCGACGGTGACGTCTCCACGACGATCCCGCCCAAGGGCGACACTGTCACGGCCGTCTTCGAGGACGCCGAGGGCCGCGCCGAGCGGCTGCGCGAGTACACCGACACCGCCCGCACCAAGTGGCGGGACACGCTGTACGAGTACGACGACCTCGACAACCTGCGTAAGGTGACCGCCCCCGGCGGCGCCGTCACCACGTTCGAGTACGACAAGCGGGGCCGCCAGACGGCGATCACGGAGCCCGACGGCGGCCGTACCGAGATGCGGTACGACAACGCCGACAATGTGATCGCGACCGTCGACCCGCTCCAGCGGACCCTGGTCACCACCTACGACGCGGGCGGCCGTCCGACCACCCTGCGCGAGGGCAGCGACACCGGCCCCAAGCGCGTGGAGTGGACGTACGACACCCTCCTCAAGGGCATGCCCACGGCGCAGATCCGCCACGAGAACGGCCGTGAGTACCGGGAGGAGATCACTGCGTACGACAGCGCCTACCGGGTGAAGTCGACGAAGACGGTGATCCCCACCGAGGAGACGGGCCTGGCGGGCACGTACACGTACGACTACTCGTACACCCCGACCGGAAATCTCGCCTGGGTCGAGGTGCCGGGCCTGGGCGGCCTGGTGACCGAGAAGATCGTCTTCCGTTACAACTCCGACGACCTGCCGATCGCCATCGGCGGTGCGTCCACGTACCTCGCGGACGTCGAGTATTCGGCGTTCGGCGAGATCCTGCGCACGGACGCGGGTCCGGCCGGCAAGAAGGTGTACGGCAGTTACGTCTACGACGAGTTCACGCGTCGGCTCCAGACGTCCACCTTCGACCGCTCGGTCGCCCCGGGCCGCATCAGCGAGACGCGGTACGGGTACGACGAGGCCGGCAACGTCACCAAGATCACCGACGTGCCCGGCAGCGCGGCGCCCGGAGCGGGCGGGACGGACACGCAGTGCTTCGTCTACGACCAACTGCGTCAGATGTCCTCGGCCTGGACGGCGAAGACGGACGACTGCACGGCGGCCCCGTCCAAGGACACCGTCGGCGGTCCGGACGCCTACTGGAACTCGTACGCGTACGACACGGCGGGCAACCGCAAGACCCTCGTCGAGCACGACCCGACGGGCGACACCACCAAGGACGTCACCCGCTCGTACGTGTACGGCAAGGCGGGCGTCGGCGGCCCGAACGCGCTGGCCGAGATCAAGTCGGTCGGCCCGCAGGGCGAACGTCTGAACACCTTCGCCTACGACAAGGCCGGCAACACCACCGGGCGCCAGCACGGCGGCACCAACCAGGCCCTGGAATGGGACATGGAGGGCCAGCTGCGCAAGGTGACCCAGCCGGTCGAGGGCGGCGGCACGAAAACCACGTCGTACCTCTACGGCGCGGACGGCGAACGCCTGATCCGCACCGGCGCGGACGGCAGCCGCACGCTCTACCTCGGCGAGGCGGAGCTGACCGTCAACGCGGCCAACACCAGCGCGAAGGCGGAACGGTTCTATCCGCATCCCGACGGCTCGACGACGGTCCGTGCGACCGGCGGCGTCCGTCAGATCATGCTGGCCGACCATCACGGCACGTCCCACACGGTCGTGGACATGGTGGACCCGGCGATGGGCGTCACGCGGCGCAAGTCGATGCCGTTCGGTGAGGCGCGGGGGCAGCAGCCCACCACCTGGCCGGGACAGCGCGGCTTCGTCGGCGGCACGGTCGACCAGGACACGGGTCTGACCCGCCTCGGCGCCCGTGACTACGACCCGGTGACGGGACGGTTCATCACGGTCGACCCCATGGTCGACTACGGTCAGCCGGCCACGATGAACCCGTACGGCTACAGCAACAACGCGCCGGCCACCTTCTCCGACCCGTCGGGCGAGTTCTTCCCGATCCTGATCGGAATCGCGGCCCGCATCGCCATCCAGGCGGCGATCCGCGCGGCGGCCCGCCGTGCGGCGATCATCGCGGCGCGCAAGGCGGCCCAGGCGGCGGCCCGTCGGGCGGCTGCCCTGGCCCGCAAGCGGGCGCTCGAGGCCGCGAAGCGCGCGGCGGCGAAGGCCCGCCGTGAGGCGGCCCGCAAGGCGGCTGCCGCCAAGCGGGCGGCGGCCAAGCGGGCTGCGGCCCGTGCGGCGGCCAAGCGGGCGGCGGCCCGCAGGGCGGCGGCACAGGCGAGGGCCCGCGCGGCCCGAGCGGCGGCCAAGAAGGCGGCAGCCCGTAGGGCCGCGGCCCGCAAGGCGGCGGCCCGTCCGAAGCCGCGCTCCAAGCCGCGTTCCCAGCCGAAGCCGCGTCCGAAACCGTCGCAGGTGAAGCGGGCGGTGAAGAAGGTCGCGAAGGAGGTCCGGGAAGAGGCAAAGGAAACGGTCAAGGACGAGGCCGAGGGTGCGGCCTGCGAGGCCAACAGCTTCGCGCCCGGCACGAGAGTGTTGATGGCCGACGGCACCACGAAGGCGATCGAGAAGGTCAGAGCCGGCGACAAGGTCATGGCCACCGACCCGAAGACGGGGAAGACCTCCGTCCAGACGGCCGCGGCGACGATCATCGGCAAGGGCGCCAAGCGACTGGTGAAGGTGACGCTGTCGATCCACGACGGCTCCACCGCCGCGGCCAGAACCACCACGGTCACCGCCACCGCCGGACACCCCTTCTGGGTCCCGTCGCTGCGGGAGTGGATTGATGCCGACGAACTGAAGCCGGGCCAGTGGCTCCTGACAGCCTCGGGCACCTGGCTCCAGGTCGACGCGGTCCAGGCGTGGACGGCCACGAAGGCGACGGTGCACAACCTGACCGTCACGGACGTCCACACGTACTACGTGCTGGCGGGTGCCGAACCGGTCCTGGTGCACAACTGCTCCATCAGCCCTCACCAACTGGAGCGGACGGAGCAGCTCGGGGGCAAGGCCGACCGGGCGATCGTCGACACGATCGCCGACAGCATGTCCAGGGACGGCTGGGTCGGTGAGCCCATCGAAATCTTCGAGCACGTGAACAGGCGCTACGTCATCAATGGCCACCATCGGGTCTCGGCGGCCAAGAAGGCGGGGATCGACGTTCGCTATCGAGCCCTTACGCTTGACGAGGTCAAGGCCTACGGCTACAAATCCGCCGACGAAGTGGTCTGGGCGTCTGTCGAAGTGGGCGGGGACTTCCCCGAGGAGCGCAGAGGACGGAGGCGACGGTGAGCCAGTCGGGCGAAGCCGAGACCTGCGTGCGTTCCTTCCTGCGCGCGCACAAGCTCATCAGAACGGAGCTGGCGGGCACCTACCCCCAGTTCGACGGGCTGGAGAACGTCCTCAAGGCGGTCCGGGCGGGAGAGCTCGACCGAAGGGCCCGCTCGGACACCGGCTTCTCGTACGCGGTCCACGGCCGCGGATGCCGGATGGCCGGACCCGATGGGACCGAGGTCGACATGGACCTGCTCCTGGATGGGTCGGAGGCATTCGACGCCTGGCGCCTGGAGGTCTTCGCGCGAAGCGCCGACCTGGACCCAGTGCCGTCCAGAGAGGGCCTCGTACAGGCGTGCCGGGACATGGCGCGTCAGGGAATCCTCGACGAGCCGGAGTCGGGATGGTTCCGCATCATCGAATGACGGGCCATGCCTGAAGAGGAAGCTCCCGGCCGACACCTCGTCGGCCGGGAGCTTCCTCGTCTCCCGAAGACTTTCCTGAGCTGCGCGAACCATTGGGACGCGCAAGGGGTTCGATACGGTCCGTCCGGCGACGCGACTGCTGTTCGACATGGATTCCGCCGGGGTCCCGGAGTGGATGAACGGAGTGATGAACAGCGCGCGGGACTCCAATGTGACCCTCTCCATCACGCTCGACGGGATGCCGGGGGCCAACAACGACCCTCGCCACATCGCCAACGCGTTTCACACGGCCGTGCTCCGCGGCCGGAAGTTCGGAATCGGTCCCGGGCAGGAACTTCCCGGCCCGAACAACGGCACCGCGTGGGAGATGAGCGTGGTGGAACGGCAGGTCAGAATGGGCAATCGCTCATGGAGCTCGATCCAGTGGTATTCGGGAGGCAGACGGATCGAGGGGGTGGTGAACCCGTTCTCGTGACATCGGCTGCAGAGCAGGGCACGACAGGACAGGAGACAGGGCATGGAATTCAGCCAGCCGGACCGGCTTTTCAAGGTGTGGGACTACTCGGTCACGCATCGGACCCTGCGCCTGCGCAGCGACGCGCATCTCGACCTTGAGGCCGGGCCGCGTATCGAGGTGGCCGCCGGCCATGTCGACGTCATGTTCCTCCGCTCGACGATGAGGGGACTGACCATCCGTAGGGTCTCCTCCGCCGACGAGGTGGAGGCGGTGGCCGAGCGGTACGGCATCACCGAGGACCTGGACTACATGTTCCTGCTGGAGTCCGCCGACGGACCGGGCCTCATCGTGTCGGGGAACCCGTCCTGGGCCATGGCCGACTGTCCCGTCGACGCACCGTCCCTGTTCTCCAGGGCAGGTGAGGTCAACCGCTACCCCGGTGGCGTCATGGGGCAGATCGACTAGCACGACACCCGAAGAACGAAGCTTCGGGCCGACGGCCAGTCGGCCGGGAGCTTCGTCGTCTTATGAAGAGAGGCGTACGGGCAGGCCCTGTTGAGGGTGTTCAAACGGAGGTAGCGCTCATGACTCGGCAATTGCAGCGCTTCACCCCTGCGGAGGTTGGCCACGGGCTCTCGGGCGGGAGCGCAACTTCTTGCGGGACCAGTCGGAATGGCTGTGTCCGGCGTGCGGGGAGGTGGCGATTCGTTCCTATTTCAGAACCGCACGGCACGCGAGTGGTCCTCCAAGTTCTTCGACAGGCTCGATCGTCTGTGGGGAAGCGGCGCGCTTCCCCGGAAAGGTAGAAGAGACGGAATGAACGCGCTCAGGCGCGGTGGGACTGCTATCGGACAAGGGCGGCTTGTAGGTTTTCAGTGTCCTCCTGGAGGTACGGTGTGAGTGCAGTTCGATGGCTGCCCTTCGATCAAGTGGCTTTGCGGTCGCTGGGGTTGAGGAGTGCCGACGCGCAACTGCTGGCCGAACGCGGGTTGCCGGATGACTCGAATCGGATGTTCGTGCGTAATGCGCGCCGCGAACTGGACCTCCAGGAGTTCCCTGGGGTGGGGCCTGCGGTGTTCCTCGGTGATTTCGACGACGGAGTCAACAGTTACTGGCTCTCGGTGGCCGATGGGTCGGTATGGGGCAAGAAGGGGTATGAGGGTACGGAAGGTGATTTCACGAGGGTGAATTCATCGCTGTACGCCTTGCAGCGGATGCTGGAGATCTGGGAAGGATTCATCTTCTCTGGTGTTCATGAGGAGGATGACTCCTATGACGCTTTGGTGGAGCAGGTTGTCACCGAGGCCGGCGATGCAGACCCTGAGGTCTTCGTGGACGAGGATTCCTGGTGGTCTCGGGTGTTCGAGGAGATCGAGCTCGGGTCTCTCGCTCCGGAATGATGAACCGTCCGCCGTCGAGAGGCGGCGGCGGCCCAGAGCCTTGACGTGGGGTCCCTGGAGGACGAACCACGGGAGATCCCTTCACCTCAGTAACTGCCGCTTGCCATGAGAATCAAGAGCCGGCGGCCCGGTCAGGGGCGCCGCGCCCCAAGCGCGTGGCCATGATCCCGACCGGCGCTGCCCCGGCCTCTCCAGCAGACGCTGTTGGCGGCTCAGATGTTGAGCTCGGTGCGAGCTGAAGCTCGCACCGAGCTCTCCTGTATAGGCCAGTGCCGAGGTGCGAGGATGCGTAAGTGGTGACGGAAGCAGAGTGGGAGCGAATTCAAGGTGAGCTGCGCTTCGGTCAGGCCTTCACGGGCACTGTCGTCCGAGTGCCCAGGCCGGGGGCGATCGGTGTCTTCGTGGACATTGGCCTCAGTGTCGGAGGTTTCGTCGACGTCGTGCTGTTGCCTCGTCGGTGAAGCGAGGACTGGCCTGTCGAGGGGACAGTGACCGACTTCGAGGTCTGGTGGGTGCACAGCGATCAACAGCAAATACGGCTGAAGCCCTCTGACCCGCAGTACCTGTGCGAGGACTTCGCCGACCACGTTGCCCGCTTCAGGCCCAATTGGCCATCCGACGTCGGTAAATCAGTAAGGGGGCCGAGGTCATCAACTCCGTAGGCGCTGCTCAGTCTCGCTCTGTTGGAAAGCCGCAAAGTGTGAGACGCGCGTGCGGGCATGGGAGGTGCCGGAGAGCCAGGCATCGATGCGGGCGAGGTTGATCGCCGCCCCGGTGAGCTGGTGCTGGAGACTGGTCTTGGCAAGCCCGCGGTACCGGGATCTGCGCAGGCGGCAGCGCCCTACGCCTTGGGAAATGGTGTCTTCCACGCCGACGCGGAGTTGATAGCGCGCCTCCACTCCTGCTCGGCCCGGCGCCGGTGCAGAACTTCCTGGTTGTCCTGGTCCTGGAAAGTCGGCTTGCGGCGTGGTCCGCGCGTGCACGAATCCTTGACATGGCAACGTCGGCAGTCGGCCATGGAGAACTGGACTCGGATGTCGACTTTGCAGCACAAGGACCAACGCCAGTCGGCCCGGTGGCCAGGCAGGCTTGCCCCAGGCGGGGAACAGGTCCGCGAAGTCCTCGTCGCGAAACAGCACCCCTAACTCGTCACGGACCTGGATCGGGAGGCTGCCCTTCGGGAACGCCGCTCGGGCCACCCGAACCGTCTCCATCGGGATCTCCACTGCCCCATCCGGACACATCGACATCGACTCTCTCCCCCTACGACAACGTCGGTTCCCAAAACCACAACCAGGTCTTGGGAACCGACGTCACGCGACGCCCCGAATTAGCCAACAGCGTCTCCCAGCGCACGCCGGGCCCGCTCCTCGTCCGACGGAGCCCGCCTCCCGCCACCGCCCCGGCCCCGCATACCGTACGAGGGCGCAGGCGCCGTGCCGCGCGGAGGAGGAAGCCTGATCATGAGCGAGAAAGGGCGGGACCGCGCCCCCTGGGACGACGCGGGAGTGCTGGACGGGGCGGTCAGCGGGTCGCCGCGGTTCTCCGTGACCGGGGGAGGGACACGCCTGCGAGTGGAGTACCGGGTGGCGGGCGAGGGTGTCGCGGAGCTGAACTACGCCCCGACCGGCCAGGAGGGGGAGGAGGAGGTCGGTGTCGACGAGCCGCACCTGCCGTGGAGCAAGGAGGTCGTCATGCGCGGGCCGATCGTGATACCCGTGCTCGGCGTCACCCTCGACGAGGTCGGAGGACAAGCCGAACTCGTGGTGCTGGTGGATGGCCGCGAGTCCGCCCGGGTCACCGTCACCGGGCGCTCCGCCACCGGAATCTGCGTCGCCGACCCGCTGCCGTAGCGGCGGTCGGTCGACGGCGGCCGACCGTGAAGGTGACAGGCGAATGGCCCCGTTCCGCGCGCGGATGCACGTGGGGCGGGGCCGATACGCCTAGGGCGGGCGCCGGGTCAGGTCAGGTCAGCGATTTCACCCGCGGCCAGGTCGCGTCGTTCCGTATGGTCACGCCAGGGCCGGTCGGCGCCAGCGCCGCGATCGGCCTCGTGCCGCAGGCGCGCAGGGGTCAGGGCCGAGCCTGAGGCGGCCCAGCCCGTCGAGGGCGGCGGCACGAAGACCACGTCGTACCTGTACGGCGCGGACGGCGAACGCCTCATCCGCACCGGTGCGGACGGCAGTGGCACGCTCTACCTCGGTGAGGCGGAGCTGACCGTCAACGCGGCCAACACCAGCGCGAAGGCGGAGCGCTTCTACGCGCTGCCGGACGGTTCCACGATGGTCCGCGCGACCGGCGGACCCGGCTGGGCGCCCGTGACTACGACCCGACCACGGGACGGTTCATCCGAGACGGCTACGGAAGGGCGCCATGATCAGGCTGGCAGGAGACGACCGAGGCGGCTCCAAGACGTGCGACTGGGAAGTTGAGAATCCGACGCCGGAACGAATCGCTCAGTCGATCGCGGATCTTGATGGAACTCGATGGACTGAGGTTTCCGTGACAGAGGATGACCCTTTTCGGTATCTTTCGATTGCGGGTGGTCCGGATCTCTTCCTCGTTACGGGGGAATCTGTCGACGGAGAAATTCTCCAGTTGAAGAACCCTGAGTCTGTCTCGGATGAGGTCAGGCTCGTGTGCGGTGGCCAGATGGGTATTTTTGAACGATCCGATCTGGTTGACCGGGATCAAGCTGTCGAGGCTGTTTCGGAATTCCTGAAAGGTTTTCCTGATGGATTCAGCTCGGCCTGGTCTGTGGAATAGGAAAGGTTCGCCGGGGTGTGCGTCGAAGCACTTCCCGGCGATTTTCTTTTTCAGTCGCCGCCCGGAGTTGACGGCAACGTCATCCTGCGATTCGCAACGGCGAGCTGCGTCGGGGTGAGCGGCTGTCCTCCGCGCGCGAGCTGCAATTGCGCTTCGGGCTCGCGAGTTCGACAGTCCAGAACGCCAAGGTGCTTGACGAGTCCGTGGCGCGGCGCCGCGCGGACGAAGAAGCGGACGAAGAAGCGGTACGCCTCAGCGGCAAGACCGACGATGAGGTCCCCGACTTGCCGAAGGCCGACGGCGGCACTGATTCGTGACCAAGCCCCGGCGGCGGGGGCTTCCAGATGTCTAGCCTCGATCTTGCATGAGGGTCCGTCAGCTTCCTGGCGGACCCTTTCAGCTTGTTCGGGGCGGAGATTGCTGCGGGTGGGCAGATTGGCTACCCGGCTGTCGCGTCGGGTGGGCGCCGGTTCCACGGTTCCGGGTGTGGTGGGTGCTCGTCGGAACAGGTCGTTGTCGCTGGTCAGCCGGGGTTCGGCAGGGCTCGCAGTCGTTCGAACGCGTTGGTGATCACATCGGTCCAGGGCCAGTGGCAGGCCAGGCGGAGGATGCGGCGGCGGCCGGTCGTCACGAGCTGAGCGGCGGCGGAGAACAGTCGTAGCCGCAGACGTTTGGGCTCCCAGCGCCGGGCCTGGCAGGTCAGGGCGAGCATGGGCATCCAGGCCAGCAGGTCGAGTGCGATCTGAACGATCTCCAGCCAGATCCGGTTCTGCGCGGTCTGGTGGAGAGGGAGGTTGCGCAGGCCTGTGTCGCGGGCGGCACGGATGCGGTCCTCTGCCCTGGCACGCTGTCGGTGCCGCAGCTCCAGCTCCGTGATCGGACGGTCGGCGGTGTTGGTGGCAAAGCAGGTGATCCGCATCCCGTCCGCGTCAGTGATCCGCAACTGGGCGCCGGGGTGGGGCCGTTCCTTGCGGACGATCAGCCGCATCCCCTTAGGCCAGTCTTTGAGGCAGTCTCCGGCGAGTTCGGCAACCCATGCGCCGTCGCGGATCTCGCCGTCCGGCTCGACCGCGGGGGTCCAGGCCGAGACCGGCACCTTCAGCACGGCCTGATGCATGGCGTCGGTGGATGACCATGCCGACCGAGTAGGACAGCCACCGTCCTCGTGCAGTGAGCCAGTTCGGGAACTCGTGGGAGCCGCCGCCGGAGTCGGTACGGATCAGCGTCCGGCGCCCGCGCCGGTAGGCCTTCGGCAGCTGAGCCAAGGCCAGGCGGGCAGCTTCGATGTGGTCGGCGGCGGTGTTGCTGCCCGCATTGCCCGGCCGCAGCAAGCCGGCGACCGGTTCCCCGGAGCCCTCGCGGCCGTGGTCCACGAACGCGGACAGCGGGAGGTGGCCGAAGGTCTTCTTCCAGGTCGCGGTGGCGTCCTGCTTGTCGGAGTGCGCCAGGACCAGCACCCCGTCGATGTCCACGACCATCTCGCCTGCCTTGTCCGGGGCGTTGTGCCCGGCCAACCGCCAGACCTCCTGTCGGACTTCGGCCCGAGCGCCCCGGATGGCTGCAAGCGCCCGGGGCCCGGCACCGGCGAGGGTGTCGATCAGGCGGGAGACGGTCGGATCGGACGCCACGGGCCCGAACGCGGTGGGCTCAGCCCGCAGCATCGCCACGTCCGCCAGGCAGCCGCCGCTCAGCGCGACTGCCAGCGCAACATCCAGCAGGATCTTGCCCGGATCGTGCACCGCCCTGGGCTTGCGCCACGGGGCTAGTGCCGCTGATATCGCCGTATCCAGTCCGATCTGGCGGGCCGTCTCCACCAGCAGCACCCCGCCGGCCTGCGAGACCACACCGCGGCCATCGCCCGCGACGCGGACTCGCGGGTACGACCCGATACGCATACTCACTTGGGAAGTGCCCCCGACGGGCGCGGGAACAAGGGCCTGGATAATCCTCATTCTCACTGGTCAGAGCCGCTTTCTGCCTACTTGATCACCCATCGGGACGGCCGGCGCTTGAAAATCGCGAGGCTACTAGTGGCGCAGGGAGCCCCGCCCCATGGAGGTAGCTGTCACGCCGCTTCCTTGGCGCCTGCCTCGCCGGGAACCGAGCGGCTGAGAGCCGCCCGCCGGAAGTCGCTCTCGGTGGCCTGGCGCACTGACCTGCGGCTCGTCACCGCCAGATGGACCTCAGCTGCCACGCCTGCATGTGGTTGAGGGTGGCGGTGCCGCCTTCGGCGAAGACCTCGACGCCGGTGCTGGAGGGGTCGGGGAAGATCTGGTCGGTGATCACCGCTTCGCCGCTGCCGCCGAAGACCTCGACGGACGACCAGTCAACGAGGATCCGCAGCTTGACCTTGCCGTTCTTGGGCTTCAGGGGTGCGGTCTGGACGCCGGGAAAGGTGCTGTTGAAGTCCCCGGCGCCGGAGCGGGTGCGGTCGACGTACAGCTCCTGGGTCGTGGTGTCGTAGCCGATGACGGTCTCCTCGCCGCCTGCGCCGGTGCGCACCTTGAGGCCGAAGCGTTCGGCGTCTTTCAGGGAGAAGGTCGCCTCGATGTCGAGTGCCTTGCCGTTGGCCGCGCGGCTGATCAGCGGCTTGGAGGTGCTCTTGACGGTGACGCCTGACGCCGTCGCCGGGTGCTGCTGCCGGAGGGACTCCAGGCTGCCCACCGGCTTGCTGGTCAGCCGGGTCTGGCCGTTGATCGTGCGCAGGGCCATTTCCCGGGGAACGCTCTGCGCGCTGCGCCAGGGGGAGGTGGGGATGGATTGGCCGTAGTCCCAGTTGTTCATCCAGCCGATCATGTAGCGCTTGCCGCCCGGTGCGTGCTCCCAGGACACCGCCGCGTAGTAGTCCTTGCCGTAGTCGGTCCAGTCGGCGCGCTGCACGACGGACTTGGCGGGCTTGTCAGCGGTGGTGAACTGGTCGGCCATGACGTGGCCCCAGCCGGCGGAGTTCATGTCGACGACCTGGATCTGCGCCTTCTTGCCGACGTACGGGCGCATGTCGAAGGACGCCCAGTCCAGGCTCTCGCTGTCGGCGCCGGTGGCGCTGCGGACGACCTCGCCGTCGACGAGCAGGTTGACGGACGTCTCCTGGGAGACGCGCGGGGCCACGGCGTCGGACAACATGATGTGGTCGACGTTGAGGTGGCCCCAGCCGCCGCTGTTGTTGTCGACGATCTTGATCTGCGCCTTCTTGCCGGCGAGGTCGCCGACGTCCCACGAGGCCCAGTTGAGTGCCTCGCCGTCCTTTCCGGTGGCGCTGCGGACGACCTGGCCGTCCACGAGTAGCTCGACGGCGGTGGGGTTGTCGGAGTCGACCGGGTGGTTGCCGCCGCCGATGAGGAAGTTGATGTGCTTCTTGTCGATGGTGAACTCGGGCGATGTGAGTGTGCCGGTGGTCGAGTCGCCGTTCAGGAAGGTGTTGACCAGCCCGTCTCCCAGGAATCCGGAGACCTGCCCCTGGTCGGCGAGGGTGCCGGGGGCCGGCGCGGTACCGAAGGCGTCTCCGGTCTTCGTCCAGTCGCCGTAGGTGCCGCCTTCGAAGTCGGCGAGGACCGTGCCCTCGGGCGGAGTTCTGTCCATGACGGTTCCGGCCTCGTGCGGATGCCGCCCGCCACCGACCTTGAAGTTCAGGTAGGGGCTGTCCACGGTGAATTCGGGTGAGGTGAGGGTGCCGGTGGCGCCGTCACCGCCGTGGAAGCTGTTGGCGAGGCCCTTGCCGTCGAAGCCGGTGACCGCCCCCTGCCAGTCCACCGCACCGGTTGCCGGTCCCTGACCGAACGCGGTGCCGGTGGTCGTCCAGGAACCGAAATTGGTGCCCTCGAAGTCCTGCACCACCGTGCCGGTGGGCGGGGTGTAGGTGCCCTTGTCGTCGGCGGTGAACTTCTTGCCGTCGAAGTCACCGATGAAGTACTGCGAGCCCGAACCGCCCGCGATACCACCGGGATTGATGTTGACGACCAGGACCCACTTGATGTTGTTCTTGTCTCCGTCGACCGCGAGGGGGAACAGGTCGGGGCACTCCCACACGCCGCCCGTCGCACCGGCCGGCCCGAACTCGCTCTGCAGCTTCCAGTCCTTGAGGTTCTTGGACGAGTAGAACTGCACTTTGTGCTCGGCGGACAGAGACACCGTCATCAGCCAGCTCTTGGTCGGCTCGTACCACTGGACCTTGGGGTCGCGGAAGTTGTTGGAGCCGATGTCGATGACGGGATTGCCCTGGTACTTGGTCCAGGTGCGGCCGCGGTCGGTGCTGTAGGCGAGCGACTGGGCCTGCTTGCCGCCGTTCTTGTAGGCGCTGGTGTAGATCGCCACCATGGGCGGGTTCTTCCTGGTGCCGAACCCGGTGGTGTTGTCCCGGTCGACGACCGCACTGCCGGAGAACACCATCTCCTCGTCGTCGTGCGACAGGGCGAGCGGCAGCTCCTTCCAGTGCACGAGGTCCTTGCTCACCGCGTGCCCCCAGGACATGTCGCCCCAGGAGTTGTCGTTCGGGTTGTACTGGTAGAAGAGGTGGTACTCGCCCTTGTAGTAGACGAGGCCGTTGGGGTCGTTCATCCAGTTCTTCTGCGGAGTGAAGTGGAACTGGGGTCGGTAGGTCTCGGTGTACGGCGGGGTGTCGGCAGCTACGGCCTGGGGGGCGAGCGGGGCTGCGGACAGGGCGCAGACGGTCGCCACCGCCGCCATCATCCGTATGCGGGCATGCCGGGATACGCGTGCAGAGCTCATGGTGTCTCCTAGTCCCGCGGCTCGTCGGCGCAGCACTGACTGCGGCCCCGGCGCGGACGGACCGAAAAGTGACATCCCAGCGGCGTCGACGTCCACGCAGCCGACTGGGGTGTCAGCGACGACGAATGTCATCGATGACAGCGAGTGCCCGATTATGAAGGGCAATCCGGCCAGTGCGTCAACGGTGCGGGCGCGATTGCTCCGGGACGGGTCTGTGGTCCGTCGGGCATCGTCGGCGGCCGGCAGCCGCGCCAATGAGCTCGGCCATGGCGGGTTGGAGTCGGCAACCGCGCAGGTCAGAGCGGTGGCTTGGGTGGCAACCGGCAGGCTTCCGCGGCATCGTGCGAGACCGAGATCGGCTGCGTCAACGAGTTGTTTCCGGGGTGTTGACCGGTGGGGCCTCTCGGTGCTTCACTTCCGGAACCGGTACCGAAACCGGTTCCGGGACTGCTTCCGGTACCGGTTGCACGGGTCTCTGTACGATCGGCCCTTCGGTGCGGGAGGGAAGTCTTCCGCCTCTGCAGGAAGGGAGGGGAGGTGACATGGGAGTCACTATCGCCGACGTGGCCTCGCGGGCCGGCGTCAGCAAGACGACGGTCTCGCGGGTGCTGAACGGCAAAGGCGAGATCCACGAGAACACCGTCGTGAAGGTCCGCGAGGCCATCTCGGAGCTCGGCTATGTGCCGAGCGCCGGGGCAGTGGGGCTCGCACGCGGCACGACACAGATGATCGGCATGCTGGTCCCTGACTTGGCCTGGGCCTGGGCCGGCATAGTGCAGGCGGTCGTCGAGACGCTGGAGGCCGAGGGCTTCGGGCTGCGGATGCTGACCTGGAACCGCGGTGAGGAGTCACTGCGCAGGCTGGGCCTGCAGGTTGCTGCCAAGTCGTTCGACGGTCTGCTGGTGATAGAGCCCGAGGGGGCCCTGGGATCCATCACGGAACTGCACGAGGCCGGACTGCCGGTGGTGCTGATAGACGACCGCTTCCAGCGGCCGGGATTCCCCTATGTGGCCACCACCAACCGGGAGGGCGGTGAGCAGGCGGCGCGCCACCTGCTGGACCTCGGTCGCCGTCGCCCTCTGGTGGTGACCGGTCCTGATGAGTACGGCTGCACCCGGGAACGGTTGGGCGGCTTCGTCGACGTCTATGCGCAGGCCGGGATCGAGCTCGACCCGCGCAGCATCATCTGCGGCGACTTCTTGTTCGACAGCAGCCGGAGCGCGGTGGCGCAAGCTCTCGCGGACGGCGTGGAGTTCGACGCGGTCTTCGGGCACAACGACCCCTCGGCGGCAGGTGTGCTCGCGGCCTTGCACGAGGCCGGCCTCAAGATTCCGCGGGATGTCGCCGTGGTGGGCTTCGATGACGTCGAGCTGGCGTCGTACACCTATCCGGCACTGACCACCGTCCGCCAGCCGATGCGGGAGATGGGTGAGGCAGCGGCGCGTCTGCTGCTCGACCACGTGCGCAGATCGCCCGAGGCCGCCCCCTCGCGCATCATTCCCACCAGCCTCGTGATCCGCGGTTCGACGTTAGAGCCGAGCTCGAACTGACGCGACGTCATCGCGGTGCGTACGTGATGGCGCCTCGCAGCCGGGCGGTGCGTCGCCGGTGACGCACCGCCCCCCGTCTCCTTGAGACCTCGGCGACCCACTTCGGCCTCGCCTTCCTCGCAACCATGGCGGCTGCACACGCGTTCATGCGGCGCCGCCCACATGCACCCTTCCGCTCGCGCGTTCCCGATCCGGGACACCGAACGGCGCGCCTGGCCCACCCCGCCCGGCCCCTACCCACTCCGCGTCGGATGCTCCAGCCGCGCCCTGCGGCTGACCGCCGATGCCGCTGTCACCGCAGACGGTCCCCACCCGTGCGCCGGCCCATCCGGGCGTCCGCCCGCTCTCACCCTTAGCCCCCGCGCCTGTATCGCCCAACGGCAAGGAGCCGCATCATGCGTATCACCACCCGTCACGCTGTCAGAACCGTCCAGATCCTGTGCGTCACCGTCACGGCAGCCCTGGTGGCCACCGGCTGCGGCCGGAGCGAGGGCTCCGGCCCCGGCAACGATGCGCCCGCCAAGATCGGCGCGGGCAAGGCCAAGGGGACGGTGGTCATGTGGTCCATGGGCGACCCCGACGAAGACCTGAAGGAACTGGCCAAGAAGTTCGAGCAGGAGAACCCGGACGCAGACGTCAAGATCACCGCGGTCCCGTGGGACGGTGCCCACGACAAGCTGACCACCGCGATAGCCGGCGGCAACACACCGGACATGTCCATGGTGGGCAGCACCTGGATGGCCGAGATGGCAGCCTTGAACGGCTTCCAGGCCACCCCGGCGTCGATCAAGTCCTCGGACTTCTACCCCGGCCAGTGGGACACCACCAAGTACAAGAACACCTCCTACGGCGTCCCGTTCATCGCCGACACCCAAGCGGTCTACTACCGGACCGACATCACCAAAAAGGCCGGTATCAAGGGAGCCCTGGCCGGCGACTGGGACGGATACCTGAAGGACCTCAAGGCCATCCAGGCCACCGCCGGCAAGGACAACCCCAAGCTGCGGCACGCCAGCGGGCTGGTGATGGGCTTCAACTCCTGGATCTTCTGGCTGCCGATGGTCTGGCAGCAGGGCAGTGACATCTACGACGCCAAGACCGGAAATTTCACCTTCGACACGCCCGAGGTCGCCAAGGCGCTGGAGAACTACGCAAGCGTTCCGAAGCAGGGCCTCGCGCCGACCGACAGGGCGGACAACGTGCAGAGCTTCCAGGACGGGCTGACCGCCGTCTACCAGGAGGGCGCGTGGGCCGGCGGCACCTTCCACAAGGACTCCCCGCAGCTGGACGGCAAGTGGAAGACCATGCCGATGCCGTACTCCAAGCAGCCCGCCGGGTTCGCCGGCGGCAGCGACCTGGCGGTGTTCAAGGAGGCCAAGAACCCCGACGCGGCATGGAAGTTCGCCCAGTTCCTGACCGAGCCCGCCAACCTCGCGACCTATTCCAAGGCCACCGGCAGCCTGCCTCCTTCGCCCCAGGCGTGGACAGAGGGGAAGCTGACCGAGGACGAGAACTTGAAGGCGTTCGCCGAGCAGCTCGAGGTCAGCAAGGCGCCGCCCGCCATCACGACCTGGCAGCAGATCGCCGACACCATCGACTCCGAACTGGAGAAGCTGACCCTCGGCAAGGCCACCGTCGCCGAGGTGCAGAAGACGCTGCAGTCCAAGGCCACCAGCATCGGCACCGGCCGCTGAGCGCCGCCGCGTGAGTACCCCTCGTATGGACAACCCTCGCACGGACGGATGACATCCATGTCCACGAAAACGCTCCCCGAGCGGGGCGGCACCCACGAGCAGGGCACCGCAGGGTCGGAACGGAGTGCCGATCGCCGGCACTCCGGGCTCCGGAGCACGGCGCGCGGCAGGCAGGCCCGGGCCGCCTGGGTCCTCGCCGGCCCGTTCCTCGCGCTGTTCTTGGCCTTCATGCTGCTGCCGGTGGTGTGGTCGCTGCTGATGAGCCTGACCGACACCAAGAGCGCGGACCTGCGCACACCGCTGAACGTGTCGTTCGTCGGCCTCGACAACTACGTACGCCTCTTTGAGGACCCGCAGTTTTTCACGGCCCTGCGCAACACGGCCGTGTTCGTCCTGGTGGCCCTGCCCCTGACCCTGGCCGCCGGGCTCGCGGCGGCGGTTGCCCTCGACCGGGGCATCCGCCGCTTCCGGGCCGTCTTCCGGGTCGGCTTCTACCTGCCGGTGATCACCAGCATCGTGGCCGTCGCCGTGGTGTGGAAGACGCTCCTGGAACCTCGCGCGGGACTGGCGAACCTCGTCCTTGGCTGGTTCGGGATCGACGGTCCGGCCTGGCTGGCGGACACCCGCTTCGCCCTGCCCGTCATGATCGTGATGGCGATATGGCGCAACCTCGGCACGGTCATGATCATCATGCTGGCGGGTCTGCAGTCCGTACCCCAGTCCCTGATGGAAGCGGCCGAACTCGACGGCGCCGGGCCCTGGCAGCGGTTCTGGCGGGTCACCTTCCCGCTCCTGCGGCCGGCCCTGCTGCTGACCGCCGTGACCACCGGCATCGGCTATCTGCAGTTCTTCGACGAGCCGTTCGTGATGACTGACGGCGGACCGCTGGACTCCACCCTGTCGGCGACGTTGTACGCCTACAAACAGTTCGGCAACGGCAACTACGAGATGGCGTCGGCCGCCGGCTACGTCATCTTCGTCCTCATCGTCGCGCTGACCGTGCTGCAGTTCCGCGTGCTGCGAGACAAGGACTGATCCCTCATGAGCACCCTCTCCACTCTCCGAACGCCACAAGCGGGCACGAACCGCGCCCTGAGGCGCCGCCGCATCCGCCAGAACTGGGGCCAGCCCTGGCTGTACATACCGCTCGTCGGCGCCCTGCTGCTGATGATCGCGCCGTTCCTGTGGATGCTGTCCGGGTCGTTCAAGCCCGAGGCCGACATCCGCAGGGTCCCGCCCGTCCTGATACCCACGGCGCCCACGACCGCCAACTACGGCGAGCTGTTCAGCACGCTCGACTTCACGAGCATGTTCGCCAACTCCGTGATCGTGGCCCTCGCCGTGACCGCGGGCAACCTGATCTTCTGCTCGATGCTCGGATACGCCCTGGCCAAGCTGGAGTTCCGCGGACAGCGCGCCGTCTTCCTGCTGGTCATGGGGACGCTCATGATCCCGGGCCTGGTCACCTTCGTACCGCTGTACGTGCTGGTGGCCAACATGCAGCTGACCGGCTCCCTGCTCGGGCTGATCCTGCCGTTCCTGGCCACGCCCTTCGGGGTGTTCCTGATGCGGCAGTTCATCTCCACCCTGCCCGACGAACTGATCGACGCCGCCCGCGTCGACGGCTGCCGCGAACTGGCCATCTTCGCGAAGATCATCCTGCCGCTGACCAAGCCCGCCCTCGCCACCCTCGGGATCATCACCTTCCTCGGCTCCTGGAACAACTTCCTGTGGCCCCTGGTCGTGGCCCAGAACGAGAGCCAGTACACCCTTCCCGTCGGCCTCGCCCTGGCCAGCAGCGGACAGTCCTTCACCCGCTTCGGCATCCTGCTCGCCGGCGCCATGGTCGTCCTGCTGCCGGTGATGATCGTCTTCCTGCTCTTCCAGCGACAGTTCGTGGCGGGCATCGCCACCACCGGACTGAAGTGACACCCCGACTCCCGCCCAGCCGTCCCATGCCGTACCGGTCCCGCCCGGGACGGCGGACGGACGGCACGCGAGCCCCGCCGCGACGGGCGGCAAGGTTCGCGCGACGAAGCACTCACCGTCGCCCAGCAACTCTCTGATCTGTGACGACTCATCTCTTGGAGAACACCGTGGGACAGCCGGTCCACTCTGCCGCGTACCTGGATCCGGAAGCGTCCGTGGAAGCGAGAACCGACGACTTGCTGTCCCGGATGACCCTGCCGGAGAAGGTCGGGCAGCTGCTGATGCTCGACGCACAACACGGGGGCCTGGCGGACATCGTGTCGGCCAAGCTGGCCGGGGCAGTCCTGCATGTGTCTCCCGACCTCATGCCGCAGGCCATGGAACTGGCCCGGCAGACACGGCTCGGCATACCGCTGCTGACAGCCGACGACGGCATCCACGGCCACTCGTTCTGGCCGGGGGCGACCATCTTCCCGACCCAGCTGGCCATGGCCTGCACCTGGGACCCCTCCCTGCTCCACCGAGTCGCCCGAGCGGCCGCGACCGAAATCGCGGCGACCGGAATCCACGGGACGTTCTCCCCGGTGCTGTGCATCACCCGGGACCTGCGCTGGGGCCGGATCAACGAGACGTTCGGCGAGGACCCGTTCCTGATCGGTGAACTCGGGGCGGCGATGGTACGCGGCTACCAGGGCGACGGCCTCAGCGACCCGACAGCCGTGCTGGCGTACGCCAAGCACTTCGCGGGCTACTCCGAAACCCTGGGCGGGCGCGACGCCAGCGAAGCCGATCTCAGCCCTCGCAAGCTGCGCTCGTGGTTCCTGCCCCCCTTCGAGCAGGCGGTACGGGCCGGCTGCCGCGGCTTCATGCTCGGCTACCAGTCCATCGACGGGGTGCCCATCACCGCGCATCAGTGGCTGATCAACGACGTGCTCAAGGGCGAGTGGGGCTTCACCGGGACGCTGGTGACCGACTGGGACAACGTCGGCCGGATGGTCTACGACCAGCGGACCTGCGCCGACTACGCCGAGGCGGCGGCGGTCGCCGTCAACTCCGGGAACGACCTCATCATGGCCACACCGCAGTTCTTCGAGGGCGCCCAGGAGGCGGTCGCCCGCGGCCTGATTGAAGAGAAGCAGATCGATGACGCGGTACGGCGGGTTCTGCGGCTGAAGTTCGAGCTCGGACTTTTCGAGAACCCCCGCGCCCCCGACCCCGAGCGGCAGGCGCAGGTGATCGGCTGCCGCGCACACGCCGACCTCAACCTCGAAACCGCCCGACGCTCCCTGGTGTTGCTGCGCAACGAGGGGATCCTGCCCCTCGGGGGCGGGCTGACCTCGGACGGAACGGGGCGCGCCGTGAGCCGGGACAGACCGCGGACGATCGCGGTCATCGGCCCCAACGCCGACAGCACGCAAGCCATGCTCGGCGACTGGGCGGGCGCCACCGGCCAGGTCCCGTGGATGCCCGAAGGACATCCACGCGAGTCGGTGGAGACGGTGCTCGACGGCCTTCGCGCCGTCGCACCGGCCGACTGGACCATCACGTACGCCCGCGGAGCCGACATCGAAAGCCCCGCATCCAACTCCGAATGGTCCCTCGGTCCCGACGGCCAACCGCAGCCGGCTGTTTTCACCCCCGCCCCGGTCGACCAGGCACAGCTTCGGGAGGCCACCGCCGCCGCGGAGGCCGCCGACTACGCCGTCGTGGTCGTGGGGGACACCATTGCCCTCACCGGCGAGGTGCGCTCCACGGCCACGCTCGACCTCCAGGGAGGCCAGATCGCGCTCCTGGACGCGGTCGCCGCCACCGGCACACCGATGATCGTCGTACTCGCCCAATCAAAGCCGAGCACCCTCCCGGAGTCGGCACTGAACGCGGCAGCCCTTGTCGAGGCGTTCAACCCGGGCATGCGCGGTGGCCGCGCCGCCGCCGAACTCCTTCTCGGACTCATCGAACCCAGCGGCCGGCTCCCGGTCTCCTTCGCACGTCACGTCGGACAGCAACCGGTCTTCTACAACCAGGTGCGAGGCCAGCACGGGAGCCGCTACGCGGATCTCACACAGGACCCCCTGTTCGCGTTCGGCGAGGGCCTCACCTACACCACGGTCACCTACTCCGACCTGGTCGTGCACGACCCAGAGGTCTCCGCCGACGGCACCGTCGACGCCACGGTGCGGCTCACCAACAGCGGCAGCCGCAGGGCCGTGGAAACGGTCCAGGCGTACGTCAGCGACCTGACCACCAGCGTCACCTGGGCCGAGCAGGAGCTGAAGGGTTTCACCCAGGTTGAAATACCTCCCGGCGAAAGCCTGGACGTCCGCATCAGCATCCCTGCCTCCCAGTGCTCTCTCGTCACAGCTGACAACCGCCGAGTGGTTGAACCAGGCGAGTTCGCACTCCGCGTCGGCCCCAGCTCACGGCGGGAGCAGCAGCTGAGCGTGGAATTCCGCATCCGGACCTGAAGGCCGCACACAGGCTTGAAGACCACCGCCCCGTCGGCCCGCCGCCCCGCGAACCAGAGGGCCGGCGGGGCGGTCCCCTGTCATACCGAAAGGCACGCGTGTGTCCACTCCACCCCGCGATACACACTTCCCCGTCGCGCACCTGCGCCCGCCCCGCAACTGGATCAACGACCCCAACGGGCTGGTCTTCCACGACGGCCACTACCACGTGTGCTACCAGTACAACCCGCACGGAGCGAACCACGCCAACATGCACTGGGGCCACTTCCGCAGCCCCGACCTGCTGACCTGGGAGCCGCTGCCGATCGCCCTGTCCCCGACCCCCGGTGGCCTGGACGCCGACGGCTGCTTCTCCGGTAACGCCGTCTCCGACGGCGAACGGCTGGTCGCCTTCTACTCCGCGCACCGCGAGGACCGCTCGTTCCAGCACCAGCCGGTCACCCGGGCCGTCTCCCGAGACAGCGGCCGGACGTTCAGCCCGAGTGGTGAACTGGTCATCCCCGAGCTGCCCGAGGGCTGCACCATGTACCGCGACCCGTACGTCTGGCAGGACGGCGACGGCTGGCGGATGCTGGTCGGCGCCGCCCTCGCGGACGGCCGCGCCGCCGCCCTCCTGTACGACTCTCCCGACTTGGACGAGTGGACCTACCGGGGGCCTTTCGCGGCCCGCCGTCCGGAGCCCATCGGTGGCACCGACCTGCTCACCGGCGAGGGCTGGGAATGCCCGCAATACCTCCCGGCAGCCGACGGACGCGGCGCCCTCCTCTTCAGCACCTGGACCGAACCCACCGGTCCGCAGAGGGTCGCGGCCCTGATCGGCGAAGAGCATGACGGCCACTCCAAGGCGGGCTCAGCGGTACCCGCCGACCACGGCCCCGATTGCTACGCGCCCGCTCTCCTGCGTGCACCGGGCAACCGGTGGCTGCTGTGGGGCTGGTCATGGGAAGCCCGCGACGAAGCCTGGGCCGTCGCGGACGGATGGGCCGGCGTCCTCACCCTGCCCCGCGAGATCCATGTCGACGGCGACGGTTCGCTGCGCCAGCAGCCCGCCACCGAACTGCTCGCCCTGCGCGGCGAACACACCATCCACGCCGCAGGCGCGACGCACGGCCCGCAGCCGGTGGACCTCGGCAGCGTGGGCCGAGCCTTCGACCTGACGGCCCGTCTGGAGCCGACCGGAAACGCCGGTCTGCGGCTGCTCACCACCCCGGACGGCTCCGAGCACCTCGACATCCGCGTCGATACCGATGCGGGCGAACTGGTCGTCGACCGTGACCACGCCTCACTGGACCCCCGGGCCCGCGGCGGCTCCTACAGGATGCCCTGCCCCACTGGTCAGCCGGTCGAGCTGCGCGTGGTCGTCGACCACTCCATCGCCGAAATCTTCCTGACCACCACCGGCCAGGTCCTCACCCTGCGCTGCTACCCCACAGGGCAAGGCCCGTGGCGACTTGAGGCCCGCAGCGCACCAGGTACGCGCCTCGGCTTCGCGGTCGACGCGTGGGAGCTGCACCCGCTCGTGATCAAGGAGCCGAGCACCAGCGCCGCAGAGTCGGCGCCGACGTCGCCGTAGAACCGACTCCAACCGGTCGATCCCCCACCTCGGCAATGTGTCCCACCCCCTCTCCCAAGTACTGACCAAGCAGGTCCGAAGGAGGATCTTCCATGAGCTCATACGGTCTCGGGCGACGCCAGTTCCTGGCCACCGCCGTCGGTGTCGCCGCCGCCTGGACCTCGGTTTCCGGGAACTCCATCGCCGCCCCGCAACTGAAGCAAGCCTCACGTGACAATTCCGTCCGTGTGTGGCTGACGGACGTATCGGCCGACAAGTGGGTCGCCGGCCAGGACGATGTGCTGTTCAAGGCGAAGAGAACGGCCAACCCGCTCACGATCAAGATCGACGACAGCGTCAAGTACCAAAAGGTCCAAGGCTTCGGCGCGGCCATGACCGACTCCTCCGCCTGGCTCATCGACAAGCTGTCCACCGCCGAGCGGACCAAGTTGATGAACAAGCTGTTCGATCCCTCGAAGGGAATCGGCCTCAGCCTGCTCCGCTCCCCGATGGGCGCCACGGATTTCAACGCGTCCGGGAACTACTCCTACAACGACATGCCCGCGGGACAAACGGACCCGACGCTGTCCAACTTCTCCGTCCAGCATGACGTGCCGTACATCATTCCGGCCTTGCGGCAGGCCCTCTCACTCAACCCGTCCATCAAGATCATGGCCAACCCGTGGAGCCCGCCAGGCTGGATGAAGACCTCCGACTCCATGATCGGAGGCACCCTCAAGAGCGAGTACACCTCCGCGCTGGCCAACTACTTCGTCAAGTTCATCCAAGCCTATGGCGAAGCCGGCGTGCCCATCTCCTACATTTCCCCGCAAAACGAACCCATGGGTACTCCCACCTGGCCCGGGATGTTCCTGTCCGCGTACCAGGAAGCCGATTTGATCCAGGAGATCGGCAAGGCGTTCGAAGCCAACGGAATCTCCACGAAGATCCTGGCTTGGGACCATAACTGGGACGTGCCCTCGTATCCGGAGACGATTTTCAGCGACCCCGCAGCCTCCAAGTACACCGCGGGAACCGGGTGGCACATCTACAGCGGCAACCCGAACTACCAGACAGTGGTCCACAACGACTATCCGAGCAAGGAAACGTTCATCACGGAAGCCACCGGAGGCGTTTGGCAGGACAGCGACCAGACGGCGTTCAGTGAAGCACTGGGTACGTGGATCATCAACGGAACGCGCAACTGGGCGAACGGGGTGATGCTGTGGAACATCGCACTCGACCCCGATCGGGGCCCGCTCAACAGCGACACGGCCGGCATACCCATGCTTCGGGGGTTGCTCACGATCGACCCGGCCGACGGGCGGGTGTCCTACAACGTGGACTACCACGCCCTCGCTCACGCCAGCAGGTTCGTCAAGCCCGGAGCGCGCCGGATCTACTCGAACACATTCGGCGAAGGAAGCATAGAGAACGTCGCGTTCCAGAACCCGGACGGATCGAAGGTCCTGATCGCCCACAACTCGGGAAGCGCCGCGAAGACCTTCAGCGTCGCGGACGGGACACACTCGTTCGACTACACCCTGAACGCCGGCGACGCCGTCACCTTCACGTATGCCGGGCCTGCACAGAGCGGCCATACCCCCGCAGCGACCAAGGTCTCGGACCCGACGCACGACTTCACGTTCACGTCGGCATCCGGCCCGGTCACCGTCACGTACGACCCGGCACTGCTGCCCTACCAGAACTCCATCCGTACCGGAAACAAGCTGGTCACGTACTCCCTGCCGATCGGAGCTTCCGTCCAGACGACAGGAAGGGCGCTGAGCCGCAGCAAATGGACCGCCACGGCTTCCGCGCAGCCGGACTGGGGTGTGGCCGCAAACGCGATCGACGGCGACACCAACACACGGTGGAGTCTCGGGCATGGGCCGACGAGCGGTGACTGGTTCCAGATCGACCTGGGGAGCCCCACGAGCTTCAATAAAATCGTCATCGACACCGGCGTGAACAACTCGTTCGACTACGTCACCAAGTATCAGATCTACGTTTCGAACGACGGTGCCGATTGGGGCAGCGCGATTGCGAGCGGCAGCGGCGGCATCGGCAAGATAGCCGTCACGTTGCCGACCCGGACGGCACAGTACATTCGCATCGTCAGTACCGCGGCATCCGGTTTCTGGTGGGCCATCGGCGACATCGAGGTGTACGGGTCTGCGCGTGGAACCGGCTCGATCACAGCTCCGGCAGCGGTATCGAACGGCCTCCAGTTGAAGAGCTGGACCAGCAAGGAAGGGGAGCAGGTCACCGTAGTATTCAACGGGACCACCGACAGTAAGAGTTTCAAGATGTCCACCGACGGGTCGTACACCTGTACGCTGCCGGGCGGCACCTCGGCGATGTTCACGACCAAGAAGCTGTCGAGCTTCCCATCGCCGACGTTCAGTGATTTGAAGCCGGAACGAGGCATGCCGCGCTCCAAGTTCACGATTCCCGGTTCTGGTTTCGGCGATGCGCAGGGGCTGGGTACGGTGTATTTCGGATCGAGCTATGCCGAAATAGACACCTGGTCGGACACCAGCATCAGCGCCTACGTTCCGAAGGGACTTCCGGCGGGGAAGGTCACGGTTTCCGTGAAGGGAACCAGCGGAGTGGATGCAGGTGGATCTTCGTTCGACGTCATCGATCTAGGTCCTGCGCTGCCCAGGACGAGCTGGACCGCAAAGTCTTCGGACGCAAGTCAGTGGGACGCGCCCGGAAACATGATCGATGGCAATTCCGATACTCGGTACAGCTCCGGAACAGGGCAGTACGACGGCCTCTGGATCCAAGTGGACATGGGGCAGACCCAGACCTTCGACAAGATTGTGTTGGATGTCGGCGGCAGTGTCAGCGACTATGCGCGGAGCGCAGACGTATACGTATCCACGGATGGAACCGACTGGACCAAGGTTTCTTCCGTAGCGGACGGCCAACGAGTCCACCTGATTTCCTTCCCCACGCAGACAGCTCGCTACATCAAGGTCGTCAACACCGGCAACGTTGCTCGTAGCTGGTGGTCAGTCGCAGAATTCAACGTCTACAACTGACCCCGGCTTTCATGTAGGACGACCGTTGACCTTTGCCCCCGGCGCAGGGAGAGTGCCTCTTGTCGGCGGGAACAGGGAGCGCTGAATCCTAGTTCCCGTGGACGAGGCACTTCCGGGTGCCCGTGGCGGCTTCGAGCCCGCAGCGCGCCGAGTACGCGCATCGGCTACGCGATCGACATCCGCGTTGCCAGACAGCAACAGGCCCACGACGGTTCGCCGAACCCACCGCGGCCGTGGCCGACGAACCCCATCAGCGGGTCGTGCCCAAAGGTCTTCTTCCAGGTCGCGGCGGCGTCCTGTTTCTCGGAGTGCGCCAGGACGAGGACGCCATCCAGGTCCACGATCACATGCCCACCCGCGTCCGGCGCCGCTTCACCGGCCAACCGCCAGACAGGTTCGCGCACTTCGGCGCGGGCGATGCGCAGCGCGGCCAGGACCCGCTGCCCGCGCCACCTTGCTGATCACCGGGAGACCGACGGGCGGAGGCCGCCGACCCGAACACGGCCGGCTCGGCCCGCAACAGGCCCACATCGGCCAGGCAGTCCAACCGAGCGCGACAGCCGAGGCACGTCCAGCAGCATCTCCCCCGGATCGTGCACTGCCCCGACTTGCACGACGGCGCCAGAGCCACCGATATCGTCTGGTCCAGCTTGGGACGTCTTCCGCCTGCGAGACCACAGCCCGGCCACCGCCCTCGACGGGGACACGCGGGTAGGACCCGATCCGCTTCTTCACCTGTGAAGTGCCTCCGGCGGTGGCAGGAACAAGGACCTCGACAATCCGCATTCTTGCTGGCCAGAGGTACCTTTCGTTTTGTCTGACCACCCGTCGGACACCACACTTCATGAAAGCGCGAGGCTAGCCGCGGGCCCCTTGTCGGGCTTGCCGCCACCGTCGTGCGGGCTGTTGCCGTAGGCGGGAGTGCCTCCCGCAGTCCGCAGGTCAGAGACGTGGACGATGTCGTCAATACTGCGGAGGCATACGGGCATGTCATGTTGAGGGTGTTCAAACGGAGGTTGCGCTCATGACTCGGCAATTGCAGCGCTTCACCCCTGCGGAGGTTGAGGCGCTCGGGCGGGAGCGCAACTTCCTGCGGGACCAGTCGGAATGGCGATGTCCGGCGTGCGGGGAGGTGGCGATTCGTTCCTATTTGAGAACCGCGCGGCACGCGAGTGGTCCTTCTGTGATGAGTTACACCTGGTGTGCCGCGTGCCGCAGGACAGCCGGGTCGACCGGTCCTCTGCCGCCTGGCCTGACCATCTCGGACCCGTGGCGCGCCCTGGACCCGCAGGCGTGGGAGGAGTTCGACAAGAACCTCTCCAAGTTCTTCGACAGGCTCGATCGTCTGTGGGAAAGCGGCGCGCTTCCCCAGAGCTTCGATTGGAAAGGAAGATAGCCGTCCGGGGTTCCGTATGGACGACGACTCGGCGCGCCTGAGCTTCATCCCCCGGAGATCGACATCCCGCAGCTACGGGCTTCACCGGAGATGTTCCGGGAGGAGTTCGTAGAGCCGAGGAGAACCTACGGTCTGTCGCCACCTCCCCGGTGACGTACGCATGATGTGCGCGTCTGCCGTGCCGCCGGTGCCCCGGCGGCCGGAAAGCGGCGCTGGAACGTGTGGGCTGCATGACAAATGGTGTGACCTCCGCTGCGTGGGGCAGACGCGGCCGTTATGAGCACCCCTCATCCGAGCACGGTAGACGAGGCCACGGAGCAGAGCCTGGGCGTGCGAGCGGCGCCGCCCCTCGTCCCCTCGCCGGCCGAACGGCACAGACGCGGCGGGCGGGGCTTTCCGTCGGCACTGCGTGG
Organism: Streptomyces sp. NPDC058678; assembly: GCF_042714835.1. Lineage (NCBI taxonomy): Bacteria > Bacillati > Actinomycetota > Actinomycetes > Kitasatosporales > Streptomycetaceae > Streptomyces > Streptomyces sp. NPDC058678. The sequence continues at coordinate 32,021 of NZ_JBHXSG010000072.1, forward strand.
TGGGCGGGTGGCGGGGCTGGACGGATTGCGGACGGTCGCCGTGCTGTTGGTGATCGTGTATCACGTGGAGCCGGACGTGGTGCCCGGAGGCTCGGTGGGCGTGGACGTCTTCTTCACGCTCAGCGGGTTCGTCATCACCCGGCTGCTGGTCGCCGAGTACGCCCGTACCGGCCGCGTCGGCCTGGGGTCGTTCTACCGGCGGCGGTGGCTGCGGCTGGTGCCGGCGATGCTGGTGATGTGCGCGGTCATATCCCTGCTGTCCTTGGCGCTCCCGCTGCCACTGCTCGACGGGGCGTGGGTGGCGGCGGCACTGGCCGCGGCCTCGGTGGTCAATCTCGTACGGGCTGGGCAGCCCGGCCCGTACTCGGACCTCACCGCGCCCTTCAGCCACACCTGGTCGCTGGGCGTGGAGGAACAGTTCTACCTGGCCTGGCCGCTCCTGCTGCTGGTACTGCTACGGCACGCGACGGCGCGGACGGTGCTGGGCTGGGTCGCGGCGCTGTGCGTCCTGCCGGTGCTCTGGCGGATGGTGCTCTGGGACCCCACGGCGGCGCACCGCATCTACAACGGCCCCGACACCCGTGCCGACCAGCTCCTCGTCGGGGCTCTGCTCGCCGTCGTCGTGGCCCGGCTGCGGGCCGAGGATCCCCGACTGGCGTTGCTGCGCCGATGGGCGGGACGGCTCTGCTGGCCCGCGCTCGCGCTGCTGGGGCTGATCGCCTGGCAGATCCCGATCACCGGAGCGAGCGGGTGGAACCCCGTGTGGTACACGGTCGGCTTCCTGGCCGCGGCCGTTCTGTCGGCCACGGTGGTGGCCGCGCTGGACTTGTGCCCCCGGTCGTGGCCCTCCCGTCTGCTGTCGGTGTCCGCCCTGGCATGGGTCGGACGCAACCTCAGCTACGGGATGTACCTGTGGCACTACCCCGTCATCCGGCTGCTCTCCGGCCTCGGTGTGGACGGCGTCCGGCTGCTCCCCGTCGGCGTCACGGTGACGGTCGCGGCGGCCCTGGCCTCATACGTCCTCGTCGAACGGCCCCTGCTGCGACACCGCCGGTTCCGCGTGCGCCGGTTGGAGCCGGTGGTCGCTGCGGCGCGTTGACCGGACCCGTGACGGGGGCCTCCGAGATGGAGCCGACCGTGCCGACCACGCCGACCACGTGACCGTGCCGACCACGTGACCGTGCCGACCGTGCGACCACGTGACCGTGATGGGGGCGCGGCGGGCTGCCGGCCGATATGTCCATGCGGGACTTCATCGAGGCGGGCTCCTGCCTCCGTGCGCTCCTCCGCTCCCCGGAACCGGAGAGGCGCGCGACTGCTGCAGGCCGAGGGGACGGCCGTACAGCTCGACGCGGCGGCGATCGGCGGCCGCCTGGCCGCGTCCACGGCGTGGCCGTCCCCGAGCACTCGCTCCGCGCTCCTCGTTGGCGGAGGTCCACGGGCCCTCTCCCAGGTCGCGGGCACTCGCCAATGCGGGCCCGACCGCCGCGACCGCGTGACCGCCGCCGCACGCGTGCGGCCTTCGTCGCGGCGCCGGGGGAGCCCGCGGGCGGGACCACACGGCGCTCGGCGGCAGCCTGAGCCTGTCCGTCGTGGTGCAGATGCTCGTCGCGGCCGTCGCGCCCTGGTGAGCCCTGGTGAGCACCGGCGAGTCCGGCAGCGGCACCCTCCGCACCACGGTCGCCCACCACTCCGCGCTGGGCCAGTGTGAGGATCGTCCCGGTTCGGTCCGGCAGCACAACCCTCGGGGAGGATCAGCCGTCTTCCCTCGGGGGATGTCGAACAAGCTCGTCGAGCGCGTCGACACTGCCGGACCCGCCCCGGCGGGCGAGGGCGGGCTCATCTCTTCGCAAGGAGGCACGTGGGATGGCCGTACATCGGGTACCTCACGAGTCGGACGGCTTCCTCGCGTGCTCGCGAAGGCACGGGGAGGCGGCCATCGGGAGCGGACAGACCGCTGGGGAGCCCGTCGACGTCATCTGCGAGGTGGTCGTACCGCTGCTGCGCCGTGCCGACCTGCTGTCCCAGCTCCTGCGGATCGGGTGCCTACGCGACCCGCGCGAGCAGGAAGTGTAGGGCTTGCCGGAGGACGCGGCTCGGGTGAGCGGCGGTGCCTTCGCCGAAGCCGAGAGGGATGGTTGCGGGTGCTTGCGGTCTCGGCTGGTTGCCGAAGATCCGGTAAACCTGCACACCGTTCACCGACAGGCCGTACGGAGCCCGGACCGTGGTCACGGCTGGGTCGGATTACGGCGGACTCGGCGCGGGCGTGGCCGTCTCGGGAACAGTCGGCAACCGTCATGCGTGCAGCGCAGCAGTGGGTCGTGTGAAGGGTTAGGCGTGTTCGGTCACCGCGTGGGCACGCCGGTGAAGTTGGGATTCGCGGTGTGTCCCCTGTGGGCCTCGGACGGCTGGCCGCCCTTTTGCCGACGTGCTTTGATCCTGCGCGTGGCGCAAGTCGCCGGATGAGTTCCCGCCTTTGACCATCGGGCGAACTCTGCCAGCCATTCCGAAATACCTATGCGAAGGGAACCGCGCGCAATGAACCTTGCTTGCCCGGTTGAAACAGCCGAGATCTCCGACGCCGACCTGGACCACGTCTCCGGCGGTCTCGCCGTCGGCGGCTCCGGCGGCTCCGGCGGTCTCTTCGTCGAGACGCCGATCGCGGACGTCTGCGCCGACCTCGTCGCCGTCGCCTCGACCGAGGGGCTTGGAGCGGGCGCGAGCGTCCACACTGCCGCTCTGTGACGAAAAGTGTGCCCAGCTATGGCCCCGGATCGGATGATCCGGGGCCATGGTGATGCGTCCGGCTCAATTCCACGATTTCAGCCGCCCTCGGTGTCACCGACGGCAAGCTCACCGGCGAACTCGCTGGCCACTCAGCCACCGAGCCCCGAGCCACCGAGCCACCGAGACTCATCCGTCCGTGGCGGGGTTCCGGCCTTCCGGCCGAAGGACCGTGTGGCGCACATGGCGACGCTGACCGTTGGCGCACATGGCGATGCCCGGGCCGCCCCCTGTGGGCCGGCCCGGGCATCGTTCACGATCAGACGAGGTCGAACCGGTCCAGGTTCATGACCTTGTCCCACGCGGAGACGAAGTCCTTCACGAACTTCTCCTTCGCGTCGTCGCTCGCGTAGACCTCAGCGAGGGCGCGCAGCTCGGAGTTCGAGCCGAAGACGAGGTCGGCGCGGGTGCCGGTCCACTTGACCTCGCCGGTGGCGGGGTCGCGGCCCTCGAACGTGGTCTGGTCCTCCGAGGTCGAGCTCCACGTCGTACCCAGGTCCAGGAGGTTGACGAAGAAGTCGTTCGTCAGGGTCCCGGGGGTGTCGGTGAGGACGCCGTGCGCGGACTGCCCCTGGTTGGCGCCCAGGACGCGCAGGCCGCCGACGAGGACGGTCAGCTCGGGGGCGCTCAGGGTGAGCAGGTTCGCCTTGTCGAGCAGCAGGTACTCGGCCGGCAGGCGGGTGCCCTTGCCGAGGTAGTTGCGGAACCCGTCCGCGACCGGCTCCAGCGCGGCGAAGGACTCCGCGTCGGTGTGCTCCTCGGTGGCGTCCACGCGGCCCGGCGTGAAGGGGACCTCCACGTCGAAGCCGGCGTCCTTGGCGGCCTTCTCGACCGCGGCGGCACCGCCGAGGACGATCAGGTCGGCCAGGGAGACCTTCTTGGCGCCGGCGTTGAACTCGGCCTGGACGCCCTCCAGGACGCGCAGGACCTGGGCGAGCTGGTCGGGGTCGTTGGCCTCCCAGCCGCGCTGCGGCTCAAGGCGGATGCGGGCGCCGTTGGCACCGCCGCGCTTGTCGCTGCCACGGAACGTGGACGCCGAGGCCCACGCGGTGGACACCAGCTGCGAGACGGTCAGCCCGGACGCGAGAAGCTTGGCCTTCAGTGCCGTCACGTCGGCGGCGTCGATGACCTCGCCCTCGGCCTGCGGCAGCGGGTCCTGCCACAGCAGCGTCTCCCCGGGGACCTCCGGGCCGAGGTACAGGGACTTCGGGCCCAGGTCGCGGTGGGTCAGCTTGAACCAGGCGCGGGCGAAGGCGTCCGCGAACTCGGCCGGGTTCTCGTGGAAGCGCTTGGAGATCTCACCGTAGATCGGGTCGAAGCGCAGCGAGAGGTCGGTGGTGAGCATCGTGGGCAGACGCTTCTTCGACGGGTCGTGCGCGTCCGGGATGATCGCCTCGGCGTCCTTGGCCACCCACTGCTTGGCGCCGGCCGGGGACTCGGACAGCTCCCACTCGTAGCCGAAGAGGATGTCGAAGAAGTCGTTGCTCCACTGGGTGGGCTTGGTGGTCCAGGTGACCTCGAGACCGGACGTGATGGCGTCGCCGCCCTTGCCGGTGCCGTAGGTGGACTTCCAGCCCAGGCCCTGCTCCTCCAGGGAGGCGGCCTCGGGGTCGTTGCCCACGTGGTCGGCGGGGCCGGCACCGTGGGTCTTGCCGAAGGTGTGGCCACCGGCGATGAGGGCGACGGTCTCCTCGTCGTTCATCGCCATGCGGCGGAACGTCTCGCGGATGTCGCGCGCCGCGGCCAGCGGGTCCGGGTTGCCGTTGGGGCCCTCCGGGTTGACGTAGATGAGGCCCATCTGGACGGCGCCGAGCGGGTTCTCCAGCTCACGGTCGCCGGTGTAGCGCTGGTCGTCGAGCCAGGTGGTCTCGGGACCCCAGTAGACGTCCTCGTCGGCCTCCCAGACGTCGGCGCGGCCGCCGGCGAAGCCGAAGGTCTCGAAGCCCATCGTCTCCAGCGCGACATTGCCCGTGAGGATCATGAGGTCGGCCCAGGAGATGGACTGGCCGTACTTCTTCTTGACCGGCCACAGCAGACGGCGGGCCTTGTCGAGGTTGCCGTTGTCCGGCCAGCTGTTCAGCGGCGCGAAGCGCTGCTGGCCACGGCCGCCACCGCCGCGGCCGTCGCTGATGCGGTAGGTGCCGGCGCTGTGCCAGGCCATGCGGATCATCAGCGGGCCGTAGTTGCCGAAGTCGGCGGGCCACCAGTCCTGCGAGGTGGTCAGCACCTCGGCGATGTCCCGTTTCACGGCCGCCAGGTCGAGGTTCTGGAACGCCTCGGCGTAGTCGAACGACTCACCGAGGGGGTTCGCGACGACCGGGTCCTTGGCAAGGATCTTCAGGTTGAGGCGCTCCGGCCACCACTGGCGGTTTCCGCCGCCCTGGGTCGGGTGCGGGGCGCGCCCGTGCGCGACCGGGCAGCCTCCGGCCTCCTCCGGCTTCGGGTCCGTGACAATCGCGTCATGGTTCTCGGTCATAGGGAATCCTTCCGAACGGGGTGGATCAAGAGCTCAGGAGCTGGGGGCGGTGGAGCAGGAGGGGCACAGGCCCCAGTAGATGACCTCGGCCTCGTCGACCGAGAAGCCGTGGTCGACGGACGCGGTCAGGCAGGGGGCATGGCCGACCGCGCAGTCGACGTCGGCGACGACGCCGCACGACCGGCACACGAGGTGGTGGTGGTTGTCGCCGACGCGGCCCTCGAACCGGGCGGGGCTGCCCGGTGGCTCGATGCGGCGTACGAGCCCCGCGGCGGTGAGCGCGTGCAGGGCTTCGTACACGGCTTGAAGCGATATGTGACCGACACGGTCGCGCACCCCGGAGGCGATCGCCTCGACGCCGAGGTGGTCGCCGCCCCGGACGGTCTCGAGCAGCGCGACACGGGCGGCCGTCACCCGCAGGCCGGCACCACGCAGTTCCTCGGCAGTGGCGGGGGGCTGGGGCGCAGTCATGCCGCCAACCTACCCTCATAAACACGAATGGTTCAAGAAAAGGAATGGTACAAGTTTGGTGTCCTGTGGGTGGCGGGCGAACGCCGGGCCGTCGACACCCCGGCGAACGGCGGCCGTCCTACGGTCGTACGCGCCATGGCGGCCCGACAGGTCGCCGTCTCCTGGTGGCAAACTCTCTCCCGCACCATCGACATGTCCTTGACACATCGACGGTAAGGAAGCGCCTGTGAGAACGCCCCGCACCGCGCGAAGAGCCGCACTTCTCGCCTCGGGCACCGTGCTGACGACCCTCCTCGCGGTCTCCCCCGCGGGGGCCGCCGACCTGCCGGTGGTCACCGCCACCGGCGAGACCGCCGCCCTCCACGACGACGAGGCCGGCGGCAACTCCGACGCCGACGACCCGGCGATCTGGCGCAACCCCGCCGACCCCGGGCGCAGCCTCGTCATCGCCACCGCCAAGGAAGGCGGTCTGCGGGTCTACGGCCTCGACGCCCGCCTCGTGCAGTCGCTGCCCGCCCCGCAGCCGCCCGCCGAGGACGACGCCCCGGGCCGCTTCAACAACGTCGACCTCGTCTCCGGCCTGCGTACGTCGGCCGGGCGGGCCGACGTGGCGGTGGTGAGCGACCGTGGCGGCGACCGACTGCGCGTCTACCGCGTCGATCCGTCACGGCCGGGCGGTCCGCTGACCGACGTCACGGACCCGGCCGCCGCCCCGGTCTTCTCCGCCGACCAGACCGAGATCAACGACCAGCGCACGGCGTACGGCCTGGCCACCTGGACGGACAGGACGACCGGCCGTGCCTACGCGTTGGTGAGTCAACGCGAACGCACCCGCCTCGCCCTGCTCGAACTCGTCCCGGCCGCGAACGGCACGGTCGGCTACCGCAAGATCCGCACCCTCGGCCTCCCCTCCACCTTCCGTCTGCCGAACGGCACGGCCTGGAGCCCCTGCCTGGAGCCCGGCGAACTCCCGCAGGTCGAGGGCATGGTCGTCGACCCGGCCACCGGCACGCTCTACGCGGGCCAGGAGGACGTCGGCATCTGGCGGCTCCGCGCCGACCTCACCGGCAAGCCGGTGCTGGTGGACAAGGTGAAGGAGTACGGCGTCCCCGGGACGTATGACGAGGAGACCGAGGAGTGTGCTCCGGGTGCCGACCCCGGATACGGCGGCAGGCGTCTGTCGGCCGACGTCGAGGGCCTGACGCTCTTCCAGGAGCGGGACGGCGACGGCTATCTGCTCGCCTCCAGCCAGGGCGACAACACCTTCGCCCTGTACGACCGCGAGGTGAGCGAGGACAACGAGTACGAGGGCGGCTTCCGGATCGGCGCCGCGACCGACGCGCTCGACGGCGTGGAGGAGTGCGACGGCGCCGCCGTCCTGAACGCCCCGCTCGGCGACCGCTACCCGCGCGGCCTGCTCGTCGTCCAGGACGGTCGGGAGACCCCCGCCGTGCCGGACGGCGAGGGCGGTACGCGAACGGCGACCGGCTTCAAGTTCGTCGACCTCGGTGCCGTGGTGGACGCCGCCGGGATGTGACGCCGGTGGGCGACGCCGGCCGACGACCGTGAGCAGCACCCGGGGCGCGGTGTCACCGCTGCCCGTACAGGTCGGTGTCCGGGCGCGCCGGGCCCGGTGGTGACGCCGGCGGCCCGCCGCTCGACGTCGTGACCGGCCCTGGGGTGCTGCTCCGTCACCGCGGGGTCGGCCGCCTGGGCTGGCCGGCGGGGTCGGCGGCACGTGGCCGGGAATCGTCCGGTCATGCCCGTGCAAAAACCGTCGCGGAATGGCCGGGCGCGGGCCGGGCGCCCCGGGGTGAGTGGCAGGATCGGGCGGCATGAGGGCGTCCCCTGCGGTGCGAGGGCTGCGTGCGGCGGTGTTCGCGGCGCTGTGCGTGCTGCTGGCCGCCGGGGGACACGCGCTGGCGACCGGGATGGCGCCGCCGGTGTGGGTGCAAATCGCGGGGTTCGTGCCGGTGTTCGTAGGCGGATGCCTGCTGGGCGGGCGGGAGCGGTCGTTGGTGCCCATCGGCGCTGCGACGCTCATGGCGCAGGGCGGGTTGCACTTCGCGTTCGGGGCCGCGCGGCCGCATGCGGTCGTGGCCGTGCACGGCATGCGTATGCAGCAGTCACACGCCCTGACGCCCCACGCCACCCTGGCCCACGTCGCGGCCGCCCTCCTGCTGACCTGGTGGCTGCGTCGCGGCGAGGCCGCGTTGTGGTCGCTGTTGCGCCGGGCCGCCGCGCTCGTGCCGGGGCTCGTCGCCTGGTGGCAGCTGCTGAGGGGCGGGTGGGCCGTACCGGCCCGTCCGGAGGCCGTGCGACGAGCAGGCGACGGACCGGGAGCGCTGCGCCGGATCCTGCTGCGGCACGCGGTGCGGCGACGCGGCCCGCCCCTGGGGATTCCGTACGCGATCTGACCCCCGACACCCTTTCCCAGTACGGAGATCCACCCACCCATGTCCTACCGCCCGATGGCCTACCGAGCCATGGCCTACCGCCCCATGTCCTGCACACCCGCCACGCTGCGCCGCGCCGGCGCCGTCACCCTCCTCGCCGCCGCCGGAGTCCTGGCCGCCGCGGGCGCCGCCTCCGCGCACGTCACCGTCCACCCCGAGAGCTACGCCAAGGGCGCCACCGACGGCGTCCTGAGCTTCCGCGTCCCCGACGAGGACGACTCCTTGAGTACCACGAAGGTGCAGCTCTTCCTCCCCACCGACCACCCCGTCCTCGGCGCACTCGTCTCCCCGCACGACGGCTGGAGCGCCAAGGTGACCGACACGAAGCTGAAGACGCCGGTCAAGACGGACGACGGCACCATCACCGACGCCGTCTCCGAGATCACCTGGACCGGCGGGGCGATCAAGCCGGGCCACTACGAGGACTTCGACGTCGCCTTCGGTCAACTGCCCGACAACACCGCACAGTTGACCTTCAAGACCTTGCAGACGTACTCCGACGGGAAGGTCGTCCGGTGGATCGAGGAGGCCGAGCAGGGCGCGGAGGAGCCGGAGAACCCGGCACCGGTGCTCAAGCTCACGGCGGGTGACGGTACGTCGGAGGCGGCACCCGTGAGTTCCCGGTCCACGGTGGCCTCGGCGAGCGACTCCACCGCGCGCGGGCTCGGCATCGCCGGTCTGGTGGTGGGCGTACTGGGCCTGGCGGCCGCCGTGTTCGCCGTCGTGCGAAGGGGTACCGCCTCCTCCGCCTAGTGACCTGAGTCGAAGGTTCGTCGTTGGTTGGGTATGAGTCGTCCGGGTCCGAAGATTCCGCCGTTGTCGTTGACTGATGCCCAGCGGGCCGTGCTGGAGGGCTGGGTTCGTCGCCGTCGCACCACGGCTCAGGCGCTGGCCCAGCGCTCAAGGATCGTGCTGGAGTGCGCCGACGGGCACTCGATCATGGAGGTGTCACGCCGGCTGCGGATCACTCCGGACACGGTCCGCACCTG
>NZ_JBHXSG010000073.1:0-40566 GCF_042714835.1 Streptomyces sp. NPDC058678
GTTCCCCCCGCCCCTACCCCCCCCCCCCCCCCCCACCCACGTTTTACCCCAACACAAAAAACCGGGGTGGGGGGCCCTGCACCCCGGGCCCCCCCCCCCCCGACGCTCTGCGTCCTGTCCTCACCACCCAGACAGCAGTGGCCACACATCAGCGCACGAACGGAGACGGAGGGATGCCTCATCTTTTTCGCGGGCGGCCGGGACAGGAGCCGGCGGGGCGGAGTGGAACGTCGTTCTTGAGTAGTGCCAGGCGCACGGTGGCGAGGCTCGTTCCTTCCCGGTCCGCGATGTCCTGGAGCGACAGGCGGTCTTGTTCGTACCAGGTGCGCCATTGCCCGTTACGGGTGGCCGTGTGCTGAGTACGGCGAAATCGGGGCGGACTCCAATCGGCCGGGTGCCGGGACAGCAGATAGATGGCATTCGCCGTGGTGGTGTTCAGAGCCTGCGCAACCTGGGCGATGGAGAAGTCGCCGACGGGTACGGGCTGGTGGAGCTGGGCAGCGGTAATGCTGTCGGGGTCAGGTCCCGGTAGCTGGAGTTCTTGCAGGCTGGCGGCGTCCAGTCGTGGGGCCCACTGGACGGGTTCGTCGATGCCGTGTTCTTCGAGGATCGTGCGTGCGGTGTGGGTGAGCAGGTCGGCCTCGGCGGGCAGGATGCGCCAGCGAAATCGCTTGTACTGCTGGCGTCGGGCCGGGGTGGCGGGCGCGATGGCTGGTGCGCGTGATGCGGGGGTGATCCGGTCAGGGTGTGGAAGATCCAGCGTTGGGCGTGCGCGATGTCGGGAAGGTGGTTCGACCTAAGGCGGCGCTGTAGGTCCAGCCGGTTCTTCGGTGCGACAGGGATTTGGGTGGGGGCACGGCCGCGTCTGGCCGGGGTCCCGTCGGCTGAGGGGCCCCATCACTCACGTCGATCCCCCTGCCACGCGCTGCCGTCCGAGGGGGTGGCCGTCACAGAGACCGTGCCCCGCACTTCCGTCCGGCGCCTCATGTCCGGGAATCCGACTCGATCGAAAAATCGGCGGCAACCTTTTCGCCACCTGCGGCAACTGAGTAGTTGCAACACCGACACGCTCTTCCGAACGGACGAACATGCAAGAGACACGCCAGGCCGCGCGGCAGCGCAGGCACAGACGTCGGCTGATGGTTGGCACCACCGCGGGGCTGGCTGTCACCGGTCTTCTCGTCTGCCTGGTCATGACGATGCAATCCGACCCCAAGGGGGATGCCGGGCGGTCCTCGGCCACGGCCGTCGCCGACTCCGAGGAAACTCTCCCACCGACACCGCCAAGGCAGAAGTCCTCCACACCCTCCCCGTCCGCCTCCTCCCCGACCCTCTCGGCCAGCGCTACGACCCCGAAGGCTTCTGCAACCACGTCGGCGGCCCCGTCATCGGCCTCCTCGCGGACGGCTCCTGCCACGTCATCGCTGGCCGGACGGATCCAGCCCAAGCGCACCTACCAGGGAGTCGCCACCGTCTACAAGGCCGGGGTCGGGGACGGCGCCTGCTCGTACGGCCCGAGCAGCGACATGATGATCGCGGCGATGAACACCACCGACTACGAGACGTCCGCGGCCTGTGGGGCCCACGTGCTCGTCCGCGCGGCGAACGGTGCCTCCGTCACGGTCCGGATCACCAACGAATGCCCTTTGCCCTGTGCGCCAGGGCAACTCGACCTCAGCGAACAGGCCTTCGCCAAACTGGCTCCCGTCTCGACCGGCCGGATCGCGATCACCTGGAGCCTGTTGAGCCCCGACGCGTCGGGCACGATCTCGATCCGCTACAAGAACGGATCCAGCCCCTACTGGTGCGGCGTTCAGGCGATCGGCCACCGCAACCCGCTCGCTCGGCTGGAGGTCCGCACCGGCGGCGGCTGGCGCCAACTGGCCCGCACCGACTACAACTATTTTCTCTCTCCCGACGGCAGCGGGTGCGGCGGTGCGATCAGGCTCACCGACATCTACGGAGAGCAACTGACCATCAGCGGGATCGCTTTGCGGCCGGAGGCAGTGCAGTCGACGGGGGTCCAGTTCGCCCGGCACTGACCCCGCCGCCCACAGTGAGTCCCTCCGAACCAGCCATTGACCGCGGTCGGCGCGGACCACAAGCGGAAGGTGAGCGTGTGTCACACGGTGGTGCAGGCGGTGCCGTTCAGGCTGAAGCCGGAGGGCTTGGCGAAGATGCCGCTGGAGGTGCCCTGGAACCCGAAGGCCGCCTGGCCGCCGGCCGCCACCTCTCCGTTGTGGGCCGCGTTGCTCACTGTGACAGCTCCTGACGACCCGGACAGGTTCGCGTTCCAGGCATTGGTGATCCGCTGCCCGGAGGGGAGGGTGAAAGCGAGCTTCCAGCCGCTGACGGGGGAGGAGCCGGTGTTGGTGATGGTGACGTCGGCGGTGAAGCCGTCCTGCCAGACGTTCGTCGCGTACGCCACCTTGCAGGCCGAGGAGCCTCCAGGGTCCCCGGGGCCGCCCGGGTCACCGGAGGAGCCCGTGTTGACGGTGGAGGAGAACGAGTTCACGGCCAGGCCCGCACCGTTCTGCCAGGGCTCGAACCCGGCCTGAACACTCGTCATGTACCAGTTGTTCTGCGCGAGTCCCCGGGACACGGTCTGCCGGACGAAGTCCATGACGTCGAAGGACCAACTGGTGATCGCCGACGGTGCGACGAACGACAGCACGTCGTTTGAGCCGTTGCTGCCGGCCCACAGCTGCCACTCGCGCCCGGCCACGGTGGCGGTGCCGACCGGGGAGCCGATGGGCTGGATGGGTCCGACCTTGTTGAACCAGATCATGATCTCGGTCCGGTTCACGCCGTCGGTTCGGGGCGTGGGGTCGAGCCAGATGTCGTACGAGGCGTTGTACGCCGCGTCGTTGACATAGTTGTAGGAGATTCTCGTGGGCGCGTTGGAGATGGTGCTGAGTTGAGCGGGAAGGTTGGTGCCGGGCGAGCAGTTGGTGTAGTGGCAGCCGTTGTAGACGGACGGGTAGGACTTCGGAGCGCCGTTCGTCGGGACGGATCCGTCAGCCTGGGCGATCCTGAACCCCGAGTCGGTGACGGCGATGCACTGGGTGGCGTTGGTGCCCCAGCGATTGTTCTGGACCACGTAGCGGCCCTGGATGGTCGTTGAACCGAAGGGCTGGCAGATCGTGGTGTCGGCCTGCGCCACTGACGCTGTGGTCAGAAGTCCGCCTGCTCCTCGCTCGGTCCGGCCATCGACGTGGCCCGACGCCTGGTCTCCGTCCCGATCGTCGGGATTGACGACGCGATGACCGCGTCAACGGGTGAGGTCTGCCCTGGTGCAGGCCGGCTTTCAGGTGTTGGGTGACGCGGGCACCTGCTGTGCTGGGGGCAGTACCTCGGCGCCGATGCCGTCGCCGGGGATTAGCGCAATGCGGTGGTCCGTTGTCATGCCGCCAATTGCAGCAAGGCGGGCCGTGGGGCGTCCAAGACACAAAGCGGATCTCCCTTATAAGCGGTGCCTATCAGCTGTCGGCGACCGAGGTTGCGGCCGTGACGAATGCGGCGGCTGCGGGCGACAGGCCGCCGCGGCGGCTGACCAGGGCGATGTCCAGGGTGGTCTCCGGTTCGATGTCCAGGACGCGGGCGCCCAGTCGCCGGGCGACGTCCCGCCAGGAATCCGTGACCACCGCGAGCCCGACCCCGGCCAGTACCAGGGGCATGAGCGACACGCGGTGCTCGGTCTCGGCGGCTACGGTGAACTCGATGCCCTGCTCCCGCACCCCGTCGACGTAGGCGCGCATCCCGGTACCCCGCTGCCCGACGATCAGCCGCTGTCCCGCAAGCTCCCGCCACTCCACCGCCGTCCGATCGGCGAACGGGCCGTCGGCCGGGACCACCAGCACAAAACGCTGCCGCCCCAGCGCATGTGAGACGACCTCCTTGTCGGAGACCGGACCGGCGGACGCCAGGAGCCCCAACTCCACGGCACCCGTGCGCACCATGTCGATCACATCACGCGACGTGAACGCCGCTTTGATGACCACCGAGACGCCGGGATACCGGTGGCTGAAGGCACTCACCAAGGTCGTCAGCGGCTCCACCGCCTGCGATGGCATCGACGCCACATCCAGGCGCCCCTCACGCAGCTCATGTACCGCCGTGACACTCGCCCGCGCCGTCTCCAGACTCCGCACGGCCTCCCGGGCAGGCTCGATCAGGGCCCTTCCGGCCTCCGTCAGGACTGCCCTACGCCCGATGCGATTGAACAGCTCGGAATCGAGATCACGCTCCAGTGCCCGCACGGCCTGCGACAGCGACGGCTGCGACACGTACAGAGCCGAGGCCGCACGGTTGAACCCCCCGTGATCAACAATCGCAAGGAAGTACTCCAGCTGCCGAATGTCCATACGCGCCCTGTGCCCCTCAAGAAATCAACCGACGACTCAATTGGTCCCGACCATGGTGGCGTGAAGGAACGCCTCGACGAAGTACGGACCACCGATGCGCTGGCCTTGATCGTCACCGAAGCGCGGTCACAGCTACTGACCTTTTCGGATTGGCTGAGCATCCGGTCCGGGTGCTGGCTGCCCTCATTCGTCTTGGCGTTGGCCTGCAGGCTGAAGCTTGCCCTCAACAGGTCGGCGACGGTGTCGGCACTGACGCGGTGCCCGGCCCGTGTCAGCTCCCGCGTAAGCGTGCGCGTGGACTTCACCGTCCACCGCAACGGCGACATCGGGTCACCACGCACAACTCAGTGCCGGCCGCAGCCTTGGGTTCAGATCCGCGACCCTCTTGCGGCCCCCGCCCGGACGACGCACCCGCCCCAGAGGCTCCTCACCCGCCTCGAGTTCGAACTCACCCTTGCGTACTGTCGTCTCGCTCACCGCAGCGGCCTGGGCGACGGCCCGGACACCGCCGTGCGCCACCCGGGCCTCCACGGCCACCAACAGGGGTCGCTGCCGCTCGTCAGGTGGAACCCGGCGGCCCAGCCGACGCGACAGTCGGGCCACCGTCACGACCGAAGAACACTGCCGAACGCAGATCGGTCGCCAGCAAGAGCTGACGGCCAATCACGAAAGATCGAGGTTAGTTGATGATTTCGGCGCGTTCATCCAGACGGATTGCGGCCAGCCGGTCTCGCCACATCTGGAGAGCTTCGGGTGTCTGTCGCGTCCAGTCGGTGACCTCCCCAACGATCCGGAGCGGTTCCCTGCTGCGATAGGAGCGGGTGGGATTGCCGGGGAACTTCTTGTCGGTGACGTTTGGATCGTTCTCAAACTCCCCGGTCGGTTCGACGACATACACTCGCGGAGCCCCGTCGCCGGCGGCGAGTTCGGCGGCGAGTCCCGCGCCGTCACGCAACGCGGTGAAGTAGATGTGGTTCATCACGACTTCGGGCCGGTAGTTGGAACGGAAACCGGCGGTGAGGTGATCTCCGACCCGCAGCTCGGCCTTTGTGCCGTGAAAGAACGGCCCCTCGTCCAACGCCTCGTCCATCGCCACAGGTTATCAAGACCAAGCTGTTGTGACGGCGAGCTATCCAGGACGGCTCGCACGCCGTGATCACACCAGCCACAATCCGGGCACCAGCCTGGTCATGCTCCACCGCCGCCGCACGGGTGAGGAACTGCTCGACTGGAAAGTCGCACACAACACCTCCCACAAAAGCAGGTCAGAGCCCGCGACGAGCACGTGTTGCCCGCATGCACGGTGGTGTGGAGTGGACCGTTGCATTCGCGGATCGGACCCGACGGAGTTTCCGATGCTCGGGGGCCCTGGACCCCTATGGCGACGCGGCCTTCAACCACCGGCAGGTGCCGCCACTGCTGACGGAACTCGACCGGCTCCCGGCCGCTTGCTTGGCGCGGATGCGGATGCGGATGCGGATGCGGATGGCGCTGGCGGGTGCGGCTTCCTTGAGCCAGCGGCTCGCTCCGGGGCCGATGGGAAGGCGATCTCCGTCGAGCTAAAGGTGTACAGCCGACAACAGGTCCTCGGAGTTGGTGCGGGCAGAGACGGAGAGTTCCTCACCGAACGCCCGGCCCCACACCCTTGCACCGGTACAGCCCGGAGGGGTCGAGTAGCGCGCCGAGTTGAAGCTGATTGTGCGATCCGAGCCGACCAGCCTCTCCTCGCCCAGCGCGAACGTGGACGCCGCCACGAGCAGCACCCGATCCTCCAGTGAAGAGACCATGGGCGGCCCTTGCGAACCGGATCTGCACCTTCGCGACGCAGTGCAGTGGCCAACTTGCCGAAGCAACGCGGACGCAGGCCTAGTGAGGGGGGCTATCCGGACACCTCAGGGCCCTAACTCGTCAAGCTGCGGCAAATCCGCAGCTTGCTCAGCAGTGACTGCGAGCAGGAGCGGTTGGTTGTTCGGCACTTCGGTCGGTCTGCGGGTCGCCGGTTCGACACGAGGGTTCGGCGGTGGCTGCGAGCAGGGCGGCGTCGTCGTCGACCCGGTCGGGGGTGTTGAGCATTTCCAGGGCCCGTTCGGCGATCTGCTGGGGGTCGGGGCGGGCGGCGGCGGGCAGCGCGCCGCAGGTCTGGAGCAGGGCAGCCAGGCCGTCGTTGAGGGACAGCGCCCGGTTCTCCACCAAACCGTCCGTGTAGAGCAGCAGGCTGGTGCCGGGCGGGAACGCCACCTCGCGGTCGACTGGGGTGCTGCCCAGTCCCAGCGGCAGCGCCGGGGGCAGCTCCAGGTAGGCGGTGTCGGCGGCTATCAGCAGGGGCGGCAGGTGCCCGCTGGCGGCGTAGCGCAGGCGGTGATGGTGGGGGTCGTAGACCGCGTAGAGGCAGGTGGCGAAGCGTTCGGTGGGGAGCGACTGCACGTAGGCGTCCAGCCTGGTCAGCACCTGGGCCGGGCCGGCGCCCTCCAGCGCGAGGCTGTGCAGGGCGGAGCGGAGTTGGCCCATCAGGGTGGCGGCTTCCACGTCGTGGCCCATGACGTCGCCGATGGCCAGTCCCACGGCGCCGTCGGGCAGGGCGAGCACGTCGTACCAGTCGCCGCCGACCTCGGCGCCGCGGTTGCTGGCCCGGTAGTGGGTGGCCAGGCGCACGCCGGGTACCTGGGGCAGACGGCTGGGCAGCAGGGCGCGCTGCAGGGTCAGGGCGAGGCGGCGCTCGTTGTGGTACATGGTGGCGTTGTCGTAGGCCAGGGCCAGGCGGTGGGCGAGGTTCTCCAGATACTTGTGTTCGACCGCGGAGTAGCCGCCGGTGTGCCGGATTAGTACCAGGGCCCCCAGCGTCTGGTCGTGGGCGTGCAGCGGCAGGGCCAGCACGGCGGCGGGCACCGGGTGCGGGTCGGATGGGGCTGGGGCGGTGCCGTTGATCGCGTGGGTGGCGGCGCTGGCCAGAGCCTCGCGGGCAAGAAGGGGGGTGCCGGCGATGTATGCCGGGGGTGACTGCGCCGGGGCGGGTGCCGCGGTGGTGAGGTGGATGCTGATCTGGTCGGCGAAGTCGGGCAGCAGGATCTGGCCGGCGGTCTGCAGGATCTGGTCCGGGTCGAGGGTGGCGGACAGCCGCAGGCCTGCGTCGGCCAGGGAGGCCAGCAAGGCCAGCTGGTTGCGTGTCTCGGTCAGGACCTGTTCGCGCAGCCGGGACAGTTCCAACCCGGTGCGGACGCGCGCCAGCAGCTGGCGCGCGGAGAAGGGTTTGGCCAGGTAGTCGTCGGCGCCTGCGTGCCGGCCCTGCACGGATTCCTCCTCGCCGGCGCGGGCGGTGAGCAGGACGACGGGCAGGCGGGCGGTGCGCGGGTCGGCGCGCAGCGCCCGGACCAGCTCGAAGCCGTCCATGCGGGGCATCATCACGTCGCTGAGCACCAGCTCCACCGGCTGTGCCAGGGCCATCTCCAGGGCGGCCCTGCCGTCGGCGGCGAGCAGCACGTCGTAGTCGGGCTGCAGGAGCTGGGTGAGGTAGGCGCGCATGTCGGCGTTGTCGTCGACGACCAGCAGGCGGGCCCGGTGGGGGCGGTCGGTTTCGTGCGGGTCGGGGACGTGGGGGGCATCGTGGTTCGCGGGGGCGTGCGGGGTGGGTGCCGCGGGGGTGGCCGACGCGGGGACGGGGTCGGCCGTCAGCCAGCCCAGCGCCTCGTCGACATAGGCTGCGGCGCGGCCGGGCCGGCCGTCTCCGCCTTCCCTGGGGGTTTCCCCGGGGGATGCGGCGACAGCCCCGGGCGGGGCCGGGCGGGGCCGGGGGGCGGCGGCGCAGGGGAGGTCCACGGTGACGGTGGTGCCCAGGCCGAGCCGGCTGTCCACGCCGACGGTGCCGCGGTGCGCTTCCACCAGGTCCTTCACCAGCACCAGGCCGAGACCGCTGCCCTCGTGGGAGCGGGAGCGGGCGCCGCGGACCCGGTGGAAGCGCTCGAACAGGCGCGGCAGCTCGTCCGCGGGGATGCCGGTGCCGGTGTCGGTCACCGTCAGCCGGGCCCGGTCGCCGGCCGCGGCCACCTGCACCCGAGCGCCGCCGGTGAAGGTGAACTTCAGGGCGTTGCTGAGCAGGTTGAGGATGATCTTCTCCCACATCTCCCGGTCCAGGGACACCGGCTTGGGCAGCGGCGGGCAGTCCACCTCCAGCGTCAGGTCGGCCGCTTCGAAGGCGGAGCGGAACACCCCGGCCAGCTCGGCCGTGGCACCGGCGAGGTCGACCGGCTCAAGGGCCGGGCGCATCTGCCCTGCCTCGGCCCTGGCGACGTCCAGGAGGGTGTTGACCTGCTTCAGCAGGCGCAGGGCACCGCGCTCGGCCAGCTCCAGCTGCTCGCGCCGCTCGGGCCGGTCCTCGTCGACCAGAGCCTGCTGGAGCGGGCCCAGGAGCAGGGTGAGCGGGGTGCGGAACTCGTGGCTGACGTTGGCGAAGAAGGTGGTCTTGGCCCGGTCCAGATCGGCCAGCGCCTCCGCCCGCCGACGTTGCTCTTCGTGCGCGAGCGCGGCCGACAGCGCCCCGGCCACGGCGGAGGCGAGGACCTCCAGGAAGTCGTGGTAGGCCCCGGCCGGAGGGAAGCAGGGGTTGACGCCCACCACCAGGACGCCCTCCACCTTGCCCGCGCAGTGCAGCGGCAGGGCCAGCGCCTGCTCGACCGGGAGCCGGGAGGCCGCGGCGTGCTGCCCGGCCGTGCTGCCGCCGGTGAACGCGGCGGCCGGCAGCGTGGCCGGGGCCCCGTCGGCGATCACCTGCGCCAGCCGGGCCGCCACCTGCGACCCGTCGGCCGCACTCAGCGAGACGGTCTGGGCCGCCGGCCGCTGCATCCCCCGCTCGGAAGCCAGGTACAGGCCCAGAAACGGGATTTCCTCGGGGTAGGAGCCCGCCACCTCGGCGACCACGCGGGCGACCTCGCCCGGGGCGGTCAGCCCGGCGGTGCGCGCGCCGGTCTCGCTCAGCAAGCGCAGACGGCGTTCGCCAAGTACCCGGCCGGTGGTCTCGGTGAGGATCTGCAGCACGCCGCCGGCGGTGCCGTCGTCCAGCAGCACGGGCTGGAAGGCGGAGTCGAAGTAGCACTGCTCCAAAAAGCCGTGGCGCTCCATGATGAGCAGTTCATCCGGGACCAGCAGGGACTTGCGGGTGCCGGTCACATAGTGGAAGTGGGAGCTCACGGGGTGGGCCCAGACCTCGGGGAACACTTCCTTGTAGGGCCGGCCGAGCGCCCAGGGGTGTTTGGTGCCGACAATGGGTGTGGAGCCCAGGTTGTACAGCGTGGCGAATTCAGCCCCCCAGTACAGAGCCATCCCATGCTCAGAGGTGAGCATGAGGCGCAGGGTGTCCACCAGGGGACCCGGCCACGAGATGGGGGGCCCGAGCGGTGTCGCCGCCCAGTCGATCCCTGCCAGAAGCTCGCCGAACGCGCCCCCCTCGGCGAACACCCGGGCCGCCGCGGTGCGCGGGTCATCGGGCCGGGTCATCGAAAGATCTTCCTCCTGGCGCCTGTGCGATCCGCCCGCGTCCTCCCAGGACTGCCGACTGCCACTCGCTGCGGGATCTCCTGGGCGGATCGGATGTCGAATCCGACAGTTATGGCTACATTTTGCCCGAATTATGAAGCTTAGGCAATTAAGGGCTATTTGCCCAGCAGTGTACGCCTGTAGCGCCGCGTCGACGGCGGTGATCGTCGACTCGCAGTCCTGCGGGCGGCCGACACCGTCGGCGCCGACGGACAAGCGACGGACAAGGCCGGACGGCGGGCAATGCTCTGTCCGCGCTGGAGCCGATCGCGCCCATCGACTGGCTGACGCCGGCCCGGCGGCACGCTTCAGCGAAGGCCCAGCTGGTGTACTGGGCTCCGTGGTCGGTGTGCATGACCGCTCCGGTGAGGGTGCGTCGGGTGCGTTCGGCGGCGGCCAGGGCGTCGGTGACGAGACCGGTGCGCATGTGATCCGCGATCGCCCAGCCGGCCAGACGGCGCGAGACGAGGTCGATCACGGTGGCCAGGTAGAGGAACTTCCCGCCCTCCAGCGGGAGATGGGTGATGTCGCCGACGTACTTCGTGTTCGGCTCACTCGCGGTGAAGTCGCGGCCGATCAGGTCCGGATCCTTCGCCGCGGCCGGGTCCGCGGTCGTGGTGCGGTGCCTGCGCCGCAGCCGCATGTCCAAAACGCTGATCACCGCCGCGAAACAGACCGCTGCACGATCCTGGCTGGGCGAGGTCTCCTCGGTGGTGCTCCAGCAGTCCCTGCGTGACGTGGAGGCCGCCTACAAAAACTTCTTCGCCTCCCGCAGGGGCGAACGCAAGGGCACGACGGTGGGTGCGCCCCGGTGCAATGCCCTGGCCGGAGTTGAGGATGAGGAAGGCGATGGGGGGCGCTGGCGCAGCAGAGGGGGGACCGGGGCGCGCTCGACGGGTGGGCTTCGGAGCGGTCGCCGCGCCCGGCCGCCGACAGAGTGGCGGCCCGCCGTCAGACGGAGGCGTCGGCCGGCTGCTCGTGGTGGTGTTTGAGCGCGTCACGTGCCGCGGGGACGTCGGTCGGGGTGAGTCCGCTCCAGAATGCGTGGGTGACGATCAGCCCGGCGAGTTCGAGTTCCCTCTCGCGAACCGGGCGATCTCCGCCGCGTCCTTGGGACCCCAGCCGGGGGAGGAGGCGGGGCCGGGACGACTTCTGTCACTGCGCGGTTGCGCGACGATGGGTGGTGCGGATCAGGACCGAGACCAGCGCCGCGAGGTCAAGGGCGCCGACCGGGTCGTCCGCGTAGCGGGTGGTCTGCAGCGGCCCCACTTCGTCCAGGCGGACTCCCTCCGCCTCCAGGACGTGGGCGAGGGCCAGCAGTGCCAGGCGGGCGTTGCCGTCCGGGTAAGGGTGGAAGAAGGCGATGTCCAGATATGCCCTGGCCGCCCGGGCAGGCAACGGCACCGACGGGTCTGCGCTCTGGCGCAGGCAGGCGGCGAAGTCCCGCCAGGTATGCGGCGTCAGCCCGTACCGTTCCCGGCCGCCCTTGGCGAAGGCGTCGCCCTGCCGCAGGCACACATCGGGTATGCCGAGGACCAACTTCTGCCAGTCGTCGAGTAGGGGCAGGGTGAGCGGTTCTCCCTGTGAGGCCGCGGCACGGGAGAGGGTCATCGCGGTGAGCAGCCGCTCGGCGCGGTCCCGGTTGCGGTGGCGGACCGGGCCGTCGAACCAGGCGGCGAGTCCGTCGACGGCCGCCCGCACGGGCGCAGGGCTCGTGGCCGCAACCGAGGACCAGTCGACCTGCTCCCTGACTTGGCACCACCGGGCCAGTGCGTCATCGCTCACGGTAGAACCCGCGACCGGTGAGGCGGACCGCCAGGTCCTCGCCCACCGCGTCGACCAGGGTCGGGGCGGGCTCGGCCCAGCTCTTGAACCGGCCGCCGATCGCGGCTTCCACCGCCTTCTCCGCCGCCTCCGGTCCCAGACCGGTGGAAGAGAGGAACCAGGTCAGCGTTGTGTCGCAGAGCCCGTACCAGGACGACTCGGCGTGGGTGCGGTCCACGACCGTGGTGACCAAGCGGGTCACCGCGCGTTCCAGATGCCAGCTGCGGTCCTCAGCATCCGCGTCGGGCAGCGGGGCGAGTTGCTCGAACCGCTCGGCCATCTCCTCCAGCCAGTCACGCCATTCCAGCAACGAGGCCACCACCCGTGCGGCGGTCTCCTCCGCCTCTCCGACCGAATGCGCGTCGCAGCACCAAGCGCCAACAGGCCCACCGTTGTGGATCGACCAGTCCCAGCCGCAGGACCAGCGGCCGTAGCGCGACGCCAGGAGCGCGCTCACCTCCCGCATGAAGCGGAAGTTCTCCATCCGATCGACATCGGCAGGAGGTGTCATCCGGGCGACCAGCGCCGTAGTCCGGGCCTCCTCGTCGTCGTCCCACTCGAAGGCGTTTCGACGAGGGTCGGCCTCGGACCAGGGCAGCGACCAGGCTCGTAGTTCTTGGTGGATGGACGTGGTGTACCCCCGAAGTCGGACGTGCAGAACAACTGACAGATGATGCCGACGGGATCGAGGCATGTCACCCGAATTTACTGGCCACCGACCTGTGTCTCCCACTCCCAGCCGCCATCGCCGAGGCCACCTGATCTGGATATCCGCCGCCCGGCCGGCCGCGCCCACGACGCCACGCCATAGCGCCGTGCGCTGAGTGCATGCCGGGCAGGCCGACGCCACCTGCGGTGCCTCAACACCAGCTCCGACAGGAACCCCGACCTGCGGCTGAAGAAGCCCGGCAGCGCCGACACCAACGCCGCCGTCGGCACCATCAGGTCCTGCAACTGGGACACCGCAGCGGACAGAAAGACCTACGCCTGCTGAAGACCTTGGCGGAACGCGGCAGCCAAGCCTCCCGCGTTCCGGTGGGAGGCCGGCTTTCCATCACGGCTCCGATCATGATCAGGGAACCGGATCCGACGGCCCTACTATCGCCCGCAGCGCCGCGAGGTGCCCTTGGTAGGCATCCCGACCTCGCCGGGTCAGGCGGAGCCACACGCGCTGGCGGGTGTCGCGGACGGCTTTGCGCTGCTCGACGTAGCCGGCGTCCATCAGCACGGTGACGTGCTTGCTCAACACGGAGGCGGAGAGGTCGAGTTGTTTTTGGACCAAGCCGAACTCCGCCTCGCCCGCGGTGTCTAGCAGGGCGCAGATGCGCAGCCGGTTCGGGGCGTGGATGGTGGTGTCGAAGCCCTCCAGCAGGCCGCGGGCTTCGGCGCTCACGCGGTCTTCCGGTGCAACCGGACGAAGGCAAGGTGGAAGCCGACGGACACGGCGGCACTGATCAGTGAGGCCGCGATCAGCCACGCCGGCCATCCGGTGACGCGGAAGGCGAACGCAGCCCCCACCAGAAGCGCGGGCAGGCCGACCATGAGCGGCACGGTCGCCCGCTTCGGCAGCACGTCCAACCGCAGTGCCACCCCGGTTTTGTTACGCCAAGTCTTGGCCGCCACAGCGAAGAGTGCCCCGTACACCGCGGTGATCGCCAGCATGATGCCCATCCAGACGGGGCCCGGCAGCAGCCAGTCCGAATCGGCCATGACGCCTCCGTAGGTGATCGGGAGCGCGGCGAGGTAGAGCGTAAGCGTGATGAAGAACCAGGTCGGCCACGGTGTGGCCGACAGTGCCGCGGCGGAGGCCCGGATGTGCTCGGTGTCGGCCAGGGCGGAACGGGCTTGCTCTGGCGTCAGTCGTACCCCGTCAGTTTCCATGACGGAAAGAGTAGCGGCTGGTTTCCAGTATGGAAAGGGTCGAGTTTCCGGTACGGCAAGTGACGGCTCGCCCGTTGGGTTCTGTCTCCCGCCCGTGCAGGCCGCTGCCAGACACTGAGGGCCGCGTCCGTCTCGCAGCGCAGCCAGGCGTTGCTGGTGTCGCCGAGCTGTGACCGTGGAGATAGGCCGCTGCGTGCGGGGTGTCGGGTGAACCAGCGCGCCGGCGATGAAGCCGGGCCCTTGGTCCTCCCCCTCCTGGGTCGTGTGTGCACTCGATGAACGGGCCGATCCTGCACGTTGTGCCCGGGTCCGGGCCCGGGCGCGGTCGGCGACGGGTTCGATCGCCAGCGGTTTGTCGTCGCCTTCGTCGAGGGTGAGCTGCCGGGTGGCCCGATGGTCGGATCGGAGGGCGCCGGCTCGCAGGGCGATGCCTCGGCCCCGGACGCGCTGGAGCCCGAGGGACTCGTACAGCGCGTACGCCACCCTTGCTCGATGCGCACCTTGGGGGCGATCACCTGGTGCATCTGCTCGGTGGTGGCCATCCGGTACTGCGTCTGCATGCCAGCGCCAGCCGGTCTCCGCTGCCCGCGTCCACGCCGATCATCCCCGGATCCGCTCCCTGTCCGGTGCGGCACCGGCCTGTATGGCACCGCGCGTACCGGTCACGCCAGCCCCGACCACGGCTGGTCATCGGCTGATCGCCCCCGCGGCGCGCCTCCCGCCGGCCCCAATCTCCGGAAACGACGCGATTCTGTATCTAGTGATTGTTGTTGCTTACTCCGTTGAGTAAGAGGTGAGCGCGCCCGTAGGGCCAGCACAGCGTTGGCAGGTTCCGCTAGTTGCCCAATGGCCTCCGGACTCTGGGCTGTCCTACCGCATGTGGGTGTCGGTAATGAGCGTTAGATTCTGCTCTCAAGGGCCGGCATCGCGGCGGCCACCGTGCGGGGAGGGCGGATTGATGAACCGGGGACCTACGGAAAGCGGGCTGGGCTGGATAGCCGATGCCTACAGCACCAGCTTCACGCTCACACTCAGTGAGGGCCTCTCGCCGCACGAGCTGCTGCGCCGCGTCGGCGCCGAGGAGCGCCACATGGTCCTGCTCACCCGCTCCGCAGCGTACGAGCTGCTGCTGCGGGATGAGGAGGACCACATCAGTGACCTCGACTTCCTGGACTGGGAAGATGAAGCGGCAGTTGCCCAGCTGACAAGCGCCGGCTTTCTGCCCGCCCCGCCGGACACCATCGTCCGAGCGGGCTCGGTGGCGGGCTGGGCGTATGCGCTGGAGGAATTCCACTGCCATACGGGTACGTACCTCGCGGCGCTGTCCGAGCGGGGGCGGGCGTTCTGCGTCCATCGCAACGCAAAGAGCTTCAGCCGCGTCGACTATGCCTGCCGCGGCAATGTGGTGACGTCCTTCGAGCCTGGCCTGCCGCACCTTTCGAACGGCGTCCCAGCCGAGGTGGCGCTCGGCTTCGTGGACGACGGTGCCGAGTTGGGCGATGTCGCGTTCCTGCGGTTCCTGGAGGGCGAGCTCGGCATCTACCTCCCCTGTGAGGAGACGGAGGCAGAGCTTCCGGCAGCCGCTTTCACCTGACGCGCCCCCGGACAGCCACGTCCCCTTTCCTGCTGGTAGGACATGAGCACGAACTTCGTGGATGCAGGCCTCGAAGAACAGCGCTTGTCCGCCTGTTGCCCGCTTCTGCCAGGTCACCGTCTGAGCTGACCTGTCGCCTTCCCGCCAGCTGGCACCTCGCAATGCCCCGGGCTCCTGGGTCGTACGGTCCGCCGGTGCGATGCCCCAGCGTGCGGCGAGCAACGCCGGGACCGCGAACGCGGTCTCATCATCTGCGGCCGCGACCTCCACCACGCCAGCCCCGGCCTTGCCACATGCGCGTCGTTGGAGGCCGAGGACGTGACTGCGTTCGGTCGGACACAGAGGTTGAGAACATCTGGGCCGCGGTGCGCAGCCATGTGGAGGGTGCAGTGATGAGCTCGCTCAACCAGTACTGCGCGTGCGAGGTGTGCGGAGAAACTACCGACGGTGTCCTGTTCTGCGCGGGGTGTCGCTTGACCTTCCTGCGGGGCAACTCGTGGGCCGCGTCGGTGACAACGGCGCCGGTAAGAGCACCCTGCTGCGCATCCTGGCCGGAGATCTCGTCGCTGACAGCGGTGTAGTGGAGCGGGCGGGCCGGGCGGCGGAACCATCACCTACTCACCAGCGCGGGCCACGAGCATCGGCTGGAAGAAGCCGGTCGCCTGCGGCATCCGCCACACGGGGTCGACAAACCCGGCCTCGACCGCAAGGCCGGCCAGCCGGCCCTGGCCGAGTGCCCAGTAGGTGGTCCGGCGGACCTGGACGCGCCATTCTCCGCCTGCCGGAAGGAGTTGGAAGTGCTCCAAGTCGTAGTGCTCGCCGTCATCGTGCCAGTGCCAGAGCTGAAAGGTGACGGTTCGTTCCCTGCCGTCGGTGGTCCGGTGGACTTGTGGAGGCGTCGAAGGCGGGCGGTCGCGCAGCAGGGCGTCGTAGGGACGTGTGCTGACCAGTAGCAGGCCGGCGGGACGCAGCACGCGGCGCATCTCGGCCAGGGCGGCGTGCACATCCTGCTCAGTCAGCAGGTGAGGCAGCGAGTTGTCGGCGCAGACGACGGTGTCGAACCGGCCATCAGGAAACGGGAGGCGTCGCATGTCGGCGGCGGCCGTGCGCAGATTCAGGCTCCGGCGGGCGGCCTCACGGGCAGCGCGGGCGGCAGCACGGGGGCTGAGGTCGGTCCCGGTGACGCGGTGTCCGCGCAGCGCCAGGCCGATGGCCTGCGTGCCGATGCCGCAGGAACAGTCGAGCACCGCCGCACGATCCTGGCAGATCAGGGCGTCCAGGGCGTCCCCCTGCTGACGGATGCTTGCGTCCCAGTCTGAGTAGATCAGGTGGTAGTCGTCGGCCAGTGCGTCGTAGAAGTGCGCCACCGAACTCTCGGGCATGGCCCGAGGCTACCGTGCCTGATTCCCGGGAGGCGCCGGTCGTCCCCCGTGGTCGGCGCGAGCGCCCTCACTGACGACAGTGCCGTCATTTCCCGGGTTCTGGCTCACTTTCCGTGGAGCGCTGACTGAGTGTGATGTCAGTGGTGTGTGGTGGGATGGTCGGACTCTGCCACCGTGACCTGCTGGGAGTCCGCCTTGATGCCCGTGTACTCGTCTCTGACCCACGCCCTCGGCGAGGCCTTGGTCGACGTCCTGTGGTTCATTGAGGGCAGTGAAGATGAGCAGATGGATCCGGACGACGCCGTCAAGGTCCTGGAGGGTGTCGCCCACCTGGTCAGCAAGCTGTCGAGCGAGCAGCGGGGTGAATTGATCGACCTGCTCGGGACGATGACCGAAGCGGAGTCCGACCCTGCGCGGCGGGAGTTCCTGGAAGGGTTTCCGGAGGGCTTCGGGCTCCTTGATGACGTGGTCTGACCTGTACTGAACAGCTGGCCGAAGGAGCGGACGTGGCCGGTGAGAGCATCGAGTTCAGGGCATTGGACCAGAACTACCTTGAGGCGAAGGAACTCGGTCTCGGTGAGGGTCTCCGGCCGGCGGAGGCAGCCGGAGCACCACTTCTTCCACAGGCCGAACTGTCAGCCGCACTGCACCCGGTACGGGCTAGTTCCGGGCAACTTCCTCAGGGCCACTCACCAGAGACCCGTCACTCTGCGTGCATGCTCCACGGAAAGTGAGCCAGAACCCGGGAATCAGCGTCAGGACCTGATGCCGGCTCAGCATGTCCACTCTGATGCCTGCGAGGTCCTGGTTCGGACGCCTTGAGGAATAGTCACCCCGTGAGCGATGACTTTGCTCCAGTGGGAGGGTCTCTTCTTCGAACCCCCGGGCCGGACGACCACGTGTTCCGGTCCAGGCGCCATGCAAGGCACGACTCGTGACAGGAGACTCGCCCGTATGACTGGTTCGGACCTGGTAGCAGATCGCAGAACGGGGGCCGAG
This sequence comes from Streptomyces sp. NPDC058678, assembly GCF_042714835.1. Lineage (NCBI taxonomy): Bacteria > Bacillati > Actinomycetota > Actinomycetes > Kitasatosporales > Streptomycetaceae > Streptomyces > Streptomyces sp. NPDC058678. The sequence continues at coordinate 17,571 of NZ_JBHXSG010000073.1, forward strand.
GTCTGGCCACTGATCCGTACTGAGCGAGCGGCGCTGGTAGCCGATCTTGCAGATTTGCCTGACGATCAGTGGGAGACCCCGTCGCTGTGCACCGGGTTGATGGTGCGTGAGGTGCTGGCGCACCTCACTGCGGGGGCGAGCCTCAATGCTGTGCGCTGGCTGGCGGGTGTGATCCGCTGCCGATTCGACTTCGACAAACAGGTAGCAATGCGGTTAGCCGAACAGCTCGGTGCAACCCCGGCCGAGACGCTTGAGCGGTTCCGGCGTGTTGTCCCCAGCAGGACCAAGCCTCCCCTCCCTGCCGTGGCCATGCTCGGCGAGACGATCGTGCATGCGGAGGACATCCGGCGACCGCTGGACATTCGTCGTGACTACCCAACTGAGGCGGTCACACGTGTCGCTGAGTACTACCAAGGGTCGGATCTGGTGGTCCTTGCCAAGGGGCGCATCGGTGACCTACGACTCGTCGCAAATGACGGCCCGTTCAAGACCGGATCCGGGGCACTCGTGTCCGGCAGTACCTTGGCCCTGACGATGGCCATGACCGGACGCACGGCGTATCTCAACGACCTGGAAGGCGACGGTGTTGAGCGCCTCCGCGAGCGCTGCGGAATGACGTGACGGTGAAGGCGGCCCACCGCCCGTGGCAGCGGGCCGCCGAGGTGGACCTGCGCGTGTCAGTGACCTTGGCGGGTTCTTCGGTCCGGGCTCGAGTCAGCTCTCTGATCACAGCGTGGCGCGCAGGTGGCTCACCGTGACGAAGTGGAAGCCCTCGGTGGTGAGGGTGCGAAGGAGCTCCGGGACGGCGGCGACGGACGTCGGGTGGATGTCGTGCATCAGGACGACGCTGTTGCGTCGGGCCTTGGAGATGACTGCCTGAGCGACCTTGGCGCTGTCCCGGTACTTCCAGTCCTCGGTGTCGACGTCCCACAGCACGGGCGACAGTGTGGTGGAGGCCTTCACCTTGGCGTTGACCGCGCCGTACGGCGGCCGGAAGAGAGTGGGGGCCTTGCCGGTGGCGGCCTTGATCGCGGTGCTGGTGCGGCCCAGCTGGTAGGCGACCTGCTCGGGGGTGAGCTTGGTGAGGTCGGGGTGGTTCCAGGAGTGGTTGCCGACTTCGTGGCCGGCCTTGGCCTCGGCGCGTACGAGTTCGGGATGGGCGGCCACGTTCTGGCCGACGGTGAAGAAGGTGGCGCGCGCCCTGTAACGGGCGAGGTGGTTCAACAGGGTCGCGGTCTCCGGGGCGGCAGGGCCGTCGTCGAAGGTCAGGGCGATGCACTTGACCCTCTTGCAGTCGGTGTCGTCGTCGGCGGAGGCGGTGTGGGTGGGCACGGCCGCGCTGGGTGTGCTGGGGGCGCCCAGGTCGAGGCCACTGCTGGGCTGCTCGGTCTGCTTCTGGGCGCGTCGGCCGAAGGAGGACAGCCAGGGGGTGATCGTCGCCTTGTCGAGGGACACGACGTAGGACCCGGCTGCAGAGGCTCCCACCGTGCCTGAGTCGAGCTGCACTCGGAGACCGCCGTCGGCGGTGAAGGACAGGTCGTCGAGTAGATCGGCGCGGTGGGTGGTGTCGGCGAAAGCGTCGTCGAGGTAGGTGGGGTCCACCCCCTCGCGACCCCTGAGCTGCTTCTTCAGGGCGGCGGTGAAGGCGTCCCGTGAACCGTCTGCGATGAGACCGAGCGCGTGACGGTAGGCGCCGTCCTCCCCGTCGTACCAGTACGTGCTGGTCGACTGCCCGTTGCCGGCCCCACTGCCGTCCACTGTGGTGAGCAGGACTCCGAGCACGTCACCGGAGGCAACCAGGAACCGGTGGCTGACGTTGAGCTCGCCGGCCGAAAGCGAGCCGGTGCCGCACCTGTTGGAGCGGAAGGAGGCCACGAGCCGGTCGACGTCCTTCTTCATCGCGGCCGTCATCGCCTCCGCTCCGGGCACATCCGGGTAGCTGATGGCGAACGGGCAGGAGCTCTGCTCGCTGCTGTCGTTGACGATCTCCAGGCCCTTGATCTTCGATGGGTCGACCGTCCGGGAGGTGGAGGAGGACGGTCCGGCCTGCACCGGCTCAGGGGCGGGGTCCGGGAGTCCGGACCCGTTGGCGCAGGCCGCGGTCAGGAAGAGCGAACCGAGCAGGAGAAGAGTCGAGGGGAGGAGGGCGTGAGAACGCATGCGGAGCACCTGGGGGAGAGAGGACGTGCCGGGCGTCGCGGAACGGACGCCGGTCGGCCGTCCGGCGCAGAAGTGCGCGAACGGCCGTCGTGCTCTCGATGCTCCAGGTCAGGAGCGTTTTTCAGCGACCCTCGGGGTCACTCTGAACAATCCTCCGCGCCCCCGATGGCGGCTTCTTCAGCGAGGAACGGGGCACACCTCGCGGTACGGGGCGTCGGGGACGTAGCTGCGCCACTGGGCCCGGGTGAGCCCGCCGCCCGCTCGCTCGCAGACGGTGCGGACGGCCTGCTCCGGTGCTATGGACAAGGCTTGGAGCGGCACGTCCGGGCCTGATGCGTAGACCGTGCCCCCGTCGCCGGCGAAGGAGAGCGAGCGGATCTCGTCACCGGACGTCGGCAGATCGCCGCCGAGCAGCTGCTGGCCCTCGGTGTCCCACAGCCGTAGCGTGCCGGCGCTCCCGCCCACGGCGAGGGTGCGGCCGTCGGCGGAGAAGGCGAGCGCGGTGACGGACTCGGGCTGACCCCGCGACACCGTGTCGGCAGTGCCGGTCAACCCGCCTGTGCGACGCCGGGCGTCGCCGTCCCAGAGGGTGACGTGCCCGGTCTTGTCACCGACTGCCAGCCGCTTGCCGTCGGGGCTGAAGGCGAGCGCGGTGACCTCCCGGCCGTCGGCGAGGGCACGCCCGGTGACCTTGCCGGACGGCAGGTTCCCGTACTCGTCGTCGTAGCCGACCAGCAGCCGCCCGTCCGGCCGGACCGCCAGGGCCGTCTCGGACATGCCGTGAAGGATCCGTGACCTGCGGCCGCGTGCGGTGTCCCACACCTCGGCCCCGCTTTCGCGCAGGGCCAGCAGAGTCCGCCCTCCGGGACCCGCGGCGAGACCGGCCAGGGGACGGTCAGCGGCGCCGGAGGTCTCGAAGGACGTGCGCACCTTGTGCGTCGGCACGTCCCACAGGGTGAACCGCAGCCGCAGGGAGCCCTGCGAGGAGGTGGTGTCGGCGACGGCGAGCGACCGGCCGTCCGGACTGAAGGACAGCAACGGGCTTGTTGTGCTGTCCGGCGAGGGCAGGGAGCCGAGAGTGGCCCGGCCGAGCACCCGGCCCATGGGGGTCCCCCCGCTCGAGCTAAGCCGAGAGTGGGGGAGGGTGGAGCGCAGCTCGAACCTGTAGCCGCCGCCGGACCGGGCGACGGTGGCCAGGGATGTGCCGTCGGGACTCAGGGCGGTTGCGTCGGTCTCGGTGTCCTGCCATCGAGCGCCGAGGCGGTCGGTGAGGTCGTAGCTGTGGACGGTGGCGCCGTCCAGAAAGCGCAGGACGCGTTGCTTGCCCGGGTCCCAGGTCAGGCCTCTCACTTCAGCGCCGGACAACGGTCGCTGGTAGGCGATGGTGCCCCCGTTGTCCAGTCGCCACACGGCGATCTGCTGGTCGTCGGCCGTGGCCAGGAACCGCCCGTCGGGGGAGAGGGCGGCTCGCGTGAACCCGGAGATCCCACCGCTTTGGAAGTCGGCGACCGTGCGTCCGCTGCCCACGTCCCAGACCGCGGTGGCCGTTCCGTAGGCGACGGCCAGTCGCCGGCCGTCCGCGCTGAACCGCAGGAGGCGGGATCCGCCGTCCGCGCCGGTGCCGGTGCCGCAGACGATGCCGTCGGCCTTGTCCCAGTCTCCCGTCAGCCGCCGGTGCTTGACGGTGTCCCACACCTGCGGCGGGGCCCCGGCAGGGCACAGCGCCAGCAGCCGGCCGTCCGGGCTGACGGCCGTCATGGACAGGCCGTCCGGGACGCCGGCCGAGAAGGCGGTCCTCGTGCCCTCGGTCCGCAGTACCCGCACCGTGCCTCCCTCGCCCGCCGGGCCGGTGACGTACGCGGATCCGTCGTCCGAGGTGTCCATGAGAGTCGTGTCGCCCAGTTCGGCGGCGGGCTTCCCGGCGGCGTGATCCCACAGCACTTCACCGTCCGGCCCGGTGAGATCGAGAAAGCGGGAGTCGGCACCAGCGGCCGTTACCTCCATACCGCTGGGCAGGTGGTAGGTCGCGGTACGCCGGTGATCGGCAACGCTCCACACATTCACCGCGCTGTTCGCGACGCTGACGAGGGTCCGGCCTCGGTCGGTGAGGAAGCGCCGGACGTCTCTGCCCGTCTGGGGGTCGGTGAAGGCGTCCCTTTCCGGTTGGGCCAGCGCCGCCAGCAGCGCAGAGCGCGACTCGGTCAGCGGAGCGAGCTGCCACGCCGCGACGCCGAGCAGGGAGGCGGTGCGGGGGTCGCTGGAACGCAGGCTGTCGGCGATCGTGGCCAGGCGGCGGGCTGCGGCCTTCGCGGACTCCTGCGCGCCGGCCCGGTCGCGTTGCCAGGCGAGCAGACCGGCCGCCAGCGCGCACACGAGGAGGACGGACACGCCCACCGTGAGCGCGCGCGTACGACGGGCGGCGCGTGCCCTGACGTCCCGCTCGGCATGCCGGGCATCCAGGGAAGCGGTGAGAAACGCCCGCTCCAGCTGGGCCAGGTCGTCGTCCTCGGCCTTCCGTTCGGCCCTCGCCCCCTTGTCGGCGAACATTTCCTCGGCCCGGGCCAGTCGGGTGCCCCGGTACAAGGCGCCGGGATCGCGGCCCAGCCCGTCCCAGGCACGGGCGGCCTCGCCGAGCAGCCGCTGCACGTGCAGCCGTTCCCGGCTCTCCTCGATCCAGCCGGCCAGCCGAGGCCAGCTCGTGATCAGTGCCTCATGGGCCAGCTCGACGCTGTCGCCGTCCAGAGTGATCAGGCGCGCGGCGGCAAGACGTTCCAGTACGTCCTGTGCATCCGGTCCGGCCAGTTCGGCGCGGGATGCCGGGCGGCGCGTGTCGGGGGTGCCCGAGGGGAGGGCCGGTCCCTGCTCGTAAGCGGAGCCGCCGGGTGAGATCAGCCGCAGCAGGATGCGGCGGGCGGTCCGTGCCTGCTGCGTGGACAGGCCGCCGTACACCTCTTCCGCAGTGGCGGCGATCGCCCCCCGCACGCCGCCCGTCTCCTCGTAGCCGGTCAGCGTCAGCGTACGGCCCCGGCGCCGGCGCCACGTCTCCAGCAGGCAGTGCGAGAGCATCGGCAGCGCGCCCGGCCGGTCGCCGACCTCCTCGATGATCCGCGCGGTCAGCACCCGCTCCACGTTCAGCCCCGCCGCGGTGGCCGGGCCGGTGATCACCTCGCGCAGCTCGCCCCCGTTCATGGGCCCGACCAGCAGATTGGCGCGGCTGACCGCCTCGGCCAGCTCCCGGTGGGCGGCGCAGTGGCCGTAGAAGTCGCCGCGCACCGCGACCACCACGCGCAGGCGGCTGCCCGGCTCACGCGCCCTGAGCAACAGGTCCAGGAAGCGGTCCCGCTCCTCGCGGTCGTGGCAGAGTGTGAACAGCTCCTCGAACTGGTCGACGATCACCCAGGTGTCCAGCTCACCGTCCTGTGGAACGAGTGCTTGCCCGTGTGTGCGGCCGGGTCGCTCGCCGGGAGTGAGCACCCGGATCACCGCCGGGCGGCCGGCGCCCTCGCTCTCCCGCAGCTGCGGGACGAGGCCGGCCCTCAGCAGCGAGGACTTGCCGCTGCCGGACGGCCCGAACACCGCCGCGAACCGGTGCGCCTGCGCCAGATCCAGGAGTTCGCGTCCCAGTGCCTCCCGGCCGAAGAACAGGTCGCTGTCAGCCGGTTCGAAGCGGGCCAGCCCACGGTACGGAGCCCGCTCGTCGGCCGTGGGAGCACGCAGCTCGGTGTCCGCCTCCCGCCAACGGGCCTCCCACTCGTCCGGGTCGGCGTCGAGCGACTCCGCGTAGGCGCGCACCACCGCCAGAGTCGGCAGCTGGTCGCCGGCCGCGGCCTGCGACAGCGCGGTCGTGGAGTAGCCCGCCCGCTCCGCCATCTCCCGGTACGGCGGCTTCCCGGCCTTCTCCCTCAGCAGGCGCAGGTCATGCGCGAGGCGCTGGACCGGACCGGCACCGGGGTCGACTGGTTTCTCTCGTCGGCCCACCTGGTGGCACCTTTCAACCATCAAACAAGAAACGGTGCTCAACCTACGTTTTCGCCCGTCCGGAGGCAATCCTGGCCCCGCCGAGGAGGCCGGGATTGCCTCGGGCTCAGGGCACCAGCTCGATACCCCGGACCGTGGGTCAGGCCCGCGACGCGACGCACTCGCCCGGTGGGAGGTCGGGGCGGGCGGGGTATCGGCGTGCCGGGGGGCCACCGGCCGGAGGCATCGGGGGTGACGGCGACGCCGACTTCCCCCGCCGGCTCAGTTCCCACCAGCTGTGTTCAGCGGGAAGGGCATGGTTGAGCGGTACCGGGCGATGTCATTCGATGGCCGGGGTGATCTTCAGGCTCGTGAGGCCGTGTGTTCCTCGACGGTCAGTCCCGCAGGGGCTGATACCGAGTCGATCCGGCCGTCGGAGGCGATGGTGATGTCGAGTCGTTCTCCCGCGACGGTGAGCCCGGTGACGGTGAGCGCGCCGACGGGGAGTGGGCCCGTGGGCCGGAGGTGGAGGCGGCCTGCGGGTACGTCGGGCTCCAGGCCGGTCATCGCGGTCATGAGGGCGATGGCTGCTGCGGCCGACCAGGCTTGTGGGCGGCAGGCGGCCGGGTAGGGGACCGGTGCGGGGGTGTCCGTGCGGGCGTCGCCGCCCCACAGTTCAGGCAGTCGGTAGTCGAAGGCCGGTGCCGCGGCAAGGATGCCCTCGATGAGCCGGGCGGCGGCGTCGGGGTGGCCGCTGCGGGCGAGGCCGGTGACGGCGATGGCGGTGTCGTGGGGCCAGACGGTGCCGCAGTGGTAGCGCAGGGGGCCGTAGCCGCCGGACGTCGACGACATCGTGCGCAGCCCGTAGGCGTCGGACATGTCGGGGGCGGTGAGCCGGGCGGCGACGGCGGCGGTCTCATCGGCATTGAGGATGCCGGTGGACAGGAGGTGGCCCATGTTGCTTGTGACGGAGTCGACGGGGAGGCCCGAGCCATCGAGTGCCATGGCTGGGTATGGGCCGTGCTGGTCAGAGACCCAGAACCGGCCGCGGAACCGGTCGGCGAGGCCCGCCGCGAAGGTCCGCCAGCGTTCGCCGTCGGGCAGTCCGAAGGCGTCGAGGAGTGCCGCCCCGGCGAGGGCCGCTTCGTAGGCGTAGCCCTGTACTTCGGCAAGAGCGAGGGGGGCTTCGGCGAAGCGGCCGTCGGCGAACCGGGCGGCGTCCCCGGAGTCTTTCCAGCCCTGATTGGCCAGGCCGGTGCCGGTTTGGCGAGCGTCGGCGCCCCCGCCACCTGGGTCCTCTCCAACCACGACGAGACCCGCCACGTCACCCGCTACGGCCGCGCCGAAACCGGCGTCACGACCCCGATGCGCGATCAGGGCCAGCCCACCGACCTCGCCCTTGGCACCCGCCGAGCCAGAGCGGCGGCTCTGCTGATGCCGGCCCTGCCCGGAGGCGCGTCGCTGATGGACCGGCGCATCGTCGGCGACACGGTCGAGGTGGTGGTGTGGGACTGCGATCCGGTCCTGCCGGTGGCCCAGGGCGCCGACGCGGGACGGGTCGGCCAGCACGGTCTGGAGATCGTCATGGCCGTCGCGCAGAGCTTCGAAGCGCAGCGGCAGCAAGTCGGGCAAGCGCATCACCGCCCGCATCACCCTCCTGGACGACCCCGGCGGCGCCATGGCCGGACGCCGGTGCCTGTAGGACGAAGCGGGCCGCCCCCCGTCAGACGGGGAGGCAGCGTGGCAGGCCAGCGCTGCGTGCAGTTCACCGAGAACGACATCGGGCAGCGCCGCGCCCTGACCGTGTTTGAGGACCTGTTCAGCGACCTGGGTCAGCTTCATGTGGGTGTGCTGGGAGACTTCCCGCAGCCCTGTGAAGCCCTCATTGACGGCCCGTCCTACCGCCCCTGCGATCGCACCAGGCCCACTCGGACAACCTCCGCAACGGAGTGACCGGACATGCTGGCTGAACTCCGCGACCGCCCGATCTGCTGGCCCCAGTTCCAGGTCAACCCACAGGCAGCTGCCCGCCATACCTACTGGGCACCACGCTGCAAAGCTGAAGCAGCTCGCCGCCGACGACGCGAGCGCGACGACGCCAACGACACCCTTGAGACAGAACCGACCGGGCCGCCATCGCCCGAACCCCCTGCACGACACCGACCGCAACCCGCAACTGCCCTCACTGCGACAAGCCGGTCACCATCGTCGCCGTGCTTGCCACCCCCGAGGCCGCCCGTCCGACCACCCCCGCCGCAAGCTCTGGCGTCATTCCGATGCGCAGAGGCTGAACCCGGGCGCAGGAAACCCGTGGGACATGGCCAGTGGCCATTCACTACCCTCGCCTGAGAAAGGACGTGGGCATGGCACTGGTGAAGAAGGGGTCGCGGCGCATCACCGTCGACGGCACCACCTACCGATGGAGGCTTCGCGGAAGGCCCACCTACGACCAGGGGCTGGTCTGCTCGCCCCTCACCTATGCGGTCGAACACGCCGAGACTCCCGGCACCACACTGGTGATCACGACCAACCAGCCACACCCAAGCAACTGGTTCGGCACACAGGCCAATCCTGTCCTGCCTTCCGACGTTGCTGACAGCATTCGAACCGCTCGCGCCAACGGATGGACTCCCGAGAGCTCCGGCTCTCCTTTCCATCTCGACCAGTCGGAGGGCTTCGTCTCCTCCCACTGACTACCCCCGCGCAGAAGGACTCGCCGATCGCGTGATCGGTGAGTCCTTCTGATGCTGTCCGCTCCCCACATTCCCCAGTTGGTTTACTCCGTGAACCAACTGGGGCGAAGAGCAGCACTGGGGAAAATTCGGGCTCTGACCGGAGTGTGAATCCCCGGCCCAACGGCGTCCTGGAACCGTTCAAGCCCTATCTCAACGCCCGCTTCACCGCACCGAGGTGCTCGGCCAGGTCGACGGAAAGCGCCTGTTCTGGAGATCCGCGAACGCGGATACCGGAGAAGCATCCAGGTTGTCCGCAAGCACCTCGCCGCTCTGCGAGCTGGCACCGCCGAACCCGTCCGCGCCGACATACCCAGCCCGCGCAAGATCACCTCATGGATCATGCGGCCCCGTGACACTCTCACCCCAAGCCAGGAAGAGCGGCTGCTTCAGGTCCGGCTTGTCTGCCCCGACATCACCCGAGCCTGCGACCTCGCACGATGCTTCACCGACCTGGTTCGCCACCGCCGCGGAGCCCTGCTGATGCAGTGGATTCGCCAAGCCGAGCAGGACGCTCCGAAACCCATGGCCAGCTTCGCGGGCTCCCTCCGCCAGGACCTCGACGCCGTCACCGCCGGCCTCACCCTGTCCTGGAGTTCCGGGGTGGTCGAGGGCCACGTAAACCGGGTGAAAACCATCAAGAGAGCCATGTATGGCCGGGCCTCGTTTCAGCTCCTTCGCACCCGGCTCCTCACACAGCCGTGATCACGGGCAGCCCAGCAAGGCTCAGCCGTCCACGGTGATCGGCTGGGCCGGTGGGCCATCCATCAGCAAGGAAGCCAGCAGTTCTGGCAACTCCGCCGGTCGCAACACATCGGACGTCGCGGCCAACTCTGCGGCGGTCCACCAGCGGTGCCCGCTGATCGCGGCCCTCTCGATGTCCTCGAAAGCCGAGGTATCGACGTCAAACGCGGGCACCCGGGCGACGTAGTAACGCTGCCGAACCTCGTAGGCGACGCCTTCCCGGACCGTCGCCCATGGACGCCCTCGCCATATCTCCGGGCCCAACGAGACGTTCGTCAGTCCGGTTTCCTCCCGCAACTCCCGCAAGGCTGCCTGCTCGTGGCTCTCGCCTGGCTTCACACCGCCTCCGGGGGTGAACCAACGAAGAGAACCCCTCGCCTTGTTCCGTGCGGAGAACAGCAGTAGCCGATCGGCGTCGTCCACCAGCACCACGCGGGCGCTCGGGCGCGGCACGAGGCCCCCTCCAACGTCATCACCTCTTCAGCGTAGAACCTCGGCCAACTGAGGCAGCTCCCGCGCTGGGCAGACGCAATCCGGCCAGAGCCAAAATTCGAGATCGGTATCAAAGGCGTTCTTGCTGAACGAGAGAACCTTCCAGGACGGACTCGATGGCATCCCGGAGGTAGAAGAGCGCCTGGATCAGGCAGGCGGTGCCGACCGGCACGGCTCCAACGGCTTGTCCGGTCACCGGGTCGCCCGGCAGCCGGGCGACCCGGTGCATCCGTCACTGGGCCGACGGGCCCGACCGGACCACCCGGGCGGGGTGCCCGGCGCATCGGGCGCCCACGGACGGGATGGTGAAACCGTCATCGGACCTGTGGGGCCCGTCGGCCGTCCGGTCCGGTCGGCGAGCGCGGGGAGAAGGGCGACACCGGCGAGCAGGGGCCGGGGCCGCCCGACCGGGCCTGCCCCGGCGGCTACAGCCCGCAGGCCCCGAGTTACGACCCCGACGCCTTCGTCTGCCGCAAGGACGGCGCCCCCAATCCGGAGCCCGGCAACGGCAACGGTGGCCTGCTCCCCGCCGGCCTCGCCCCGAGCCGCCGCCAGTACCCATGACGAAATACGCCCCGTTTCGGCTTCGGGCGGGAGGGGGTCTTCGTCTGTGCTGCGAGGTTTTCACACGTTTGGAGGCGAGTCATTGACTCGCCTGGTTGTTCCGTCGGCGATGCTTTGTACCTGGGGTTTGCCGGTTCCTTCCTGCGTCGGATCTGCGGCCGGAATACCCCTGGTGGTGTCGCGCGCTGCTGCGGCCAACAACGGGCGGCACCACCTCTGCGTGCGCGCTAGACAGCGGTACCTGATCAGGATCACCAGCTTGGCGTGACAGCGAGCAGCGGCCCCGCTTTCCTTGCGAATTCCAGGGCTACGCAGACCCCTCAGTCGCCGGGCTCGATACGGAGCCGCTCAGCAGTCCCCTTGAGGCAGAGGTGACGGTTCAGCACCTTGGAGTCGCAAACGGCCGAAAGGGAAGGGGCCACGGTGGCAGGTTCGTCGTCGGCCGTGGGAGGTGGCGCAGCGGACGCGGTTCCCGTGGCCAGGACGGTGGGTGTTACGGCCAGTGACAACTGTAAGTGCGTGTTTGATCACGGCACACGTCATGAGGTTCACAGCATGCCGGCCTGCGCGGGCGAGATCCCGACCGCGCAGCCCCGTGCACGGGTGACAACTACGCCCCCGTGCACGGGGGCGTTTCGTCATGCCCGGCTTACGAGATCCCGTAAGCCTGACGACCAGCGACTTCAGTCGTCGGGCTCGATGCGGAAGTCGACGACTGTGGTGTCGCCGCGGCGCACGATCGGGTGCGCGACCTCGACAACCCGGCCGGTGTCGACAATGTGCTTCCGCGTGTACCGCAGCTCCGCCGGAGCCGATGCACAGCGTCGCTGCCTCCAACTCCGTGGGCATGGCTGCCGTGAACGACTCGCTTGGCGGCGCGCGGGTCATAGGCGGAGGACGATCAGGGCGATGTCGTCGCGGGCGCCGCTGCTGACGCCGAGGTGCGCGAGCAAGGCGTCGGCGAGACGTTCGGGGTTGTGGCGGGCATGGCGGGCGAGCGCGTCGGTGAGGCGTTGCAGACTGGCATCGATGTCCTCGCCGCGGCGTTCGATGAGACCGTCGGTGTAGAGCACGAAGGTGTCACCAGGGGTGTAGGGCAGGTCGGCTTGGAGGCGGGGGACGGGTTTGGGACGTGCCCCCAGCGGAGGGTCGGTGGCCTGGTCGAGAAGATCGCAGGTGCCGTCTGGGTGGAGGAGGACGGGGGGCGGGTGGCCGGCACTGCTGTAGAGGATGCGGCGAGCGTGGGGGTCGACGACGGCTTGGACGACGGTGGTGGCCAGCGCACCCTCTACGTACCGTGCGTACAGGCCCAGGACGTCCAGGGCTCTCGCGGGCCCGTCGACGGCCCGGACCACGGCGGACAACGCGCTGCGGAGCATGCCCATGACGGCGGCGGCCTCCAGACCGTGGCCGACAACGTCGCCGACCGCGACGGCGAATCTGTTCTCGGGCAGGTCGACCACCTCGTACCAGTCGCCGCACACGTTCAGTGACCCGGCGGCGGGCAAGTAGCGCACCGCGGTGTCCCGGTGGCGGGCCAGGTGGGGCGAGTGGAGCATGGCCTCCTGCAAGGTGACGGCGACCTGGCGTTCCCGGGCGTGGGCTTGACGCAGTTCCTCGTTCAGCCGCTTGAGCTCGCGCGCCCGCGCGTACAGTTCGACCTCCATGGCTTCCACATTGTTGGGCGCCTTGTCTCCTCGCTGGCGAGGGTGGGAGAGGATGAACGAGGTCACGTCCTCCCCCCGGTGGATGATCCACTCCACCTGCCCATCCGGCCCGAGCACCGGGGTGTTGATCGCGGACCACCATCGCTCCTCGAACACGCCGGGCCGGTCGGCCACGGGAATGTCGTACTTCATCGGCGCCATCGTGTCCGGCTCCTTCGAGCGCAGGACCCGGTGCAGGGAGGCGTTCAGATTCCGCACCCCGTCAGCATCCGGGTCCGCCGGATTTTCAGGGAAGGCCTCGAAGAGGTACCGCCCGAGCAGATCCTCCCGAGTACGGCCGGTCACGCGACATGCCGCCTCATTGACGTCGGCGAGCACCAGATCCGGGCCCAGCACCATACAGGGGCTGGGAGTGACCTTGAACAGCGCCTGGTAGTCGATCCCCGGCCGCGCCACACGCTGCGGCCGTGCATCCTCCTCTGGGGTGTTCTCGTCCCTCACCCTTACGTTCTACCGTTCGTCGGCGCCCTCGGCACCTGGGCATACCGCCTGCCCTTGGCCCGTAAGCATCTACCACGTTCCCTCGTGACGTCAGCCTTCAGAACTAGAGAACGCAGAGGCGCTGGCGCACCACACCAAACGGTTGTCGGCCAACTCGAGCGCTCAGTGCGACCACAGCAGGTCGTGTGATCGCTCGGGCTGGACTCACCAACTCCGTGAACATCCGCCAACCAGTGCGAACGCCCGGCTGCTGGAGCAGCGGCGCGACGTCGGGCAGTGCGATGGCTGAGGGAGGAGAAGCATGCGGCGATCTCCAGGCCGTCGGCGGCGAGGGGCTCGGCCGTGTCACAGGTGCGGTTCCAGGCACGGACAGTGTGCCCTGCACGAGCGAGGTTGCGGGCCATCGCGGCCCCCATCATCCCGGTGCCCAGGACGCCCACGGTGCGCGGGACGCTCATCGGCCCGCCTTCCCGGACGCGGCGTGGACCAGGCCGTCCAGCCACGCCTGGTCGCCGTTGAGCATCGGGTTCGGCCGCTCGCGGGCCAGCGCCGCGGCGGGCCGGCCGATCTGCGTCTCCTGGTTCAGGATCCATACCCGCCCACCAGCAGGTCCTCGGCAAGCAGCTCACCACCCAGGCCGCCATCACCGTGCCCAACCTGTACGGCGTCGTCTCCGTGGTCGCCGCCGGCTCCGGCTACAGCGTCCTGCCCCGCTCCCTGTGCCAGGACCACCTCGCCGCCGGCAGCCTGGCCCTCCTCCCCGACCCAGACGAACCACCGCTCAACAGTCTCTTCCTCGTCCAGCGCCCCGGCGCTGGAGCCAACCCCGACGTCGTCCGCGTCGTCCGCGTCCGCGACACCCTCCGCCACGCAGCCCTCACCTGGTAGGAGCCGGGAGTGTCTTGAATGGCGTTCGTAGGACCAGGGCGAAAGGCGAGGAGCTGCCCCCTCTTTAGGACACACAGCCGTGGCGCCCGGCCCCAGCACCTTCACGTCGACGGCGGCACGGCTGCACGTGGGGTGCGCGAGGTGAGTGTCGTGACGACGAAACACCGGCAGGTCAGAGCACGCATGTGCGCTGCCCGGACCCGCTGCCGGAGCAGCTCTACCGGCAGGTCCTGGAGCCGCTCGCCGAGCTGTCAGTCCCCAGTCGTGCAGGCTCTATCGCCGACCGCGGCCCTGGTGGAGCTCAAGGGCGCCCTGCGTTACCACGGCCGATACCCGTCGCCTGTGCGCGTGCGTCGCCGACAGTTCAAGTCTGCCGGCGCTCCAGCGCGCAGGCCTCCGCTCCTCCCGGGCGGGGGCCTTATGCAGGGGGCCCCACCCGCCGGAGAAGGTCCAGCCCGTCCACGGTGCCCGCCTGCGGCCGGGCCCGTTCATCCAGCACTCCGCGACCCTGATCACCTGGGCGGCCATCACCCTCCTGACCCCGTCGTCTGGCCCGCAAGGGCGGCACCCCCAGCTGGCCGAGAACCCGGCATCTGCCACCGGCTTGGCTGAGCAGCTGAGGTCGTTGATGCCAGAGCGGGGTCGGCCGGCACCGGCGGACGCCGGGTGAGAAGACGATCACTCTCCGGGAAGGACACGCCGGACGGACGGGGGCGCTCAGACACCGAAGACTGACGGGCCGACCCCGCCATAGATCATAGTGATGCATTACTTTGGTTGTTGCAAGTCATTCGCAATAGAGGCATAGGCTGTCCCCGGACGATCACTCACCCGGAAAGGGGACGTGCCTGATGGGCACCTATGCGCTTCCCGACCTGCCCTACGACTACGCCGCTCTGGAGCCGGCCATCACCGGGCAGATCCTGGAACTGCACCACGCCAAGCACCACGCCGCCTACGTCAAGGGCGCCAACGACACCCTTGAACAGATCGCCGAGGTCCGCGACAAGGACCAGATCACACCCGCCTCACTGGTCGGCCTGGAGAAGACCTTTGCCTTCAACCTCTCCGGCCACGTCCTGCACTCGATCTTCTGGCAAAACCTCTCCCCGGACGGCGGCGACCGTCCCGACGGTGCCCTCGCCGACGCCATCGATGAGCACCTCGGCGGCTTCGAAGCCTTCAAGAAGCAGCTCACCGTGGCGACCGCGTCCGTCCAGGGCTCCGGCTGGGGTGTGCTCGCCTGGGAGCCCCTCGGTAAGCGCCTGATCGTGGAGCAGGTCTACGACCACCACGGCAACGTCGGCCAGGGCAGCACCCCGTTGCTGGTCTTCGACGCCTGGGAGCACGCCTACTACCTGCAGTACAAGAACGTCCGCCCCGACTACGTCACCAAGCTGTGGGACCTGGTCAACTGGGAAGACGTCGCCACCCGGTTCGCCGCGGTAACCAACACCTGAGCAGCATCACCAGCGCCAGCGGGCCGGGAAGCCTCAGCGCTCCCGGCCCGCACCGCGTCGTCGATCACCAAGCCACGCACCCGAGGTTCTCCCGGAGGGATGTCCTGATCCGGGACATGCTTGGGCCCCGGATACATCCGGGGCCCAAGCATGGTGCAGGTTGGCGGGTTACCAGCGATACCAGCGGCCCTTGCGGCCGCCCGTGTCGGCGGAGCGCATGACGAAGCCGAGCAGCCAGACGACCAGCACGATGACGGCGATCCACCACAGTGCCTTCAGCGCGAAGCCCGCGCCGAAAAGGATCAGAGCCAGCAGAAGAACGAGAAGCAGGGGAACCATAGTTATCAACCTCCGTCGCTCCTTGTGCCCGGCGAATGCAAGAACACACGGTCGATTTCCCTGGTTTCTCCACTGCTCTTGCGGGCACTTAACCCAGTTTCTCCACGCGTTCACCTCACCGTCGGGCCGGAAGGCGGCTGTCGTTCAGTCGAGTTCCACGCACGGTGGCCGCAGGAAGCGCCCAGTACGTGACACGCGGGTCCGCTACGGCCCACCCGATCGGCGCAGCCTGGTGGCCGGTGGGTGGGGCACTGGCACGGTCGGCCCGAGGCATGTTCTTCCTCCCGCGTCACCGGGCTGCACGGGGCGGGTACCGCAGTCATCCCAGAGTCGGCTGCGGCCCCGCCTTGGCTGCCCGTTCCTCGCCTGTCCGGCCCGTGAAAGTGAGCGAGGACGCGGCGGCCACCCGTCACAGAAAGCCTTGCTCCTGCATGGAGACCAGCCCATGACGACTTCCCGCGTAGCGTGGTCCTCGCCCGACGGCACACGTGACGACGCCACGGCGCCCGCCTGGAGCAGGAGAACGCGCAGCTGCGGCACGCCGTCGACTCCCACGCGACGGTGGAGCAGGCATCGGTGTCCTCACCGCGATTCACCGGCTCGCGCCGGCAGACGGATTCGAGGTGCTGTGTGCGGTGTCCCAGCACACCAACACCAAGCTGCACACGGTGGCTGAGACGGTGATCGCCTGGGCGCTGGGGCAGCCGCTGCCGGAGCGGGTGAGGCGGCAACTGGACGCGGCGGTGCAGCAGCGCTGCCCCGCCCGGACGCTCAGCAGCCTCCTCCAGCCGCGCCACTCGTGTGCGGCGACAGCAGCACCCGCACCTCCTCAACGCCTGCAGGATCCTCACCCAGAGCCAGTACCAGCCGTCGTCGCAGCAGAGCCTGTGCAGCCGGAGAACGGCCCGCCTCCTCAACCAGGGCCGCGCCCTCCTCACCGGGCAGCCGTCCGGCGATCCACCGGTACAGCCGCCCCAGGCGGTCGGCCACCGACTGCTGGGTGGTGTCACCGGCTCCGGAGGCATCGACGGACCGCTGATTCGAGGCATGACCACCGGCTTCGTCGCAGGCCGGGAGGCTCTTCGTAATGTGGATGTGGCGATCGATGCCGTGGGACGGCCGGGCGGGAACGATCTTAGGACGCCTGTGATCGACGTCAGCGAGATCGGCGCCTTCCTCGGCTTGGACGTCGGCAAGGGCGAACACCACGCCACCGCCGTCACCCCGACCGTGATTCCCAGAGGGAACGACCACGTTCAAGATCTGGCTGACGCTCAAGCGCGCAGGCTCCCACTGCATGTCCCGCGCGGTCGGCGTCCGCGCGCCAAGGGGAGCGCGCATACAAGAAGCATGAGCGCGAGCGCCAGAGTTGGAGCCTGACAACGCCGACCGCGCAGCAATCGTCGTTCACCGAAGCCGACCGCCAGGAGTTCTGCGTTTGACGACAGCCCGGCATGGGGCTGCACTGGAATCATGACGCTGCGGCGACTCCGTCCTAGGGAGAGCAGCGATGACAACCATGGAAACGTTCAACCTTCTGCAGCCGTACAAGATAGCCAAGGAGACGTTCGTCATCCCGTGGGCCCTTGAGGCCCCGCCGGTCGGCCACTTCCCGATGAACTCGATGGTGATCCGGGGAGCCGAGCCGGTCCTCGTGGACACCGGGGCGCCCGCAGTACGCTCCCAGTGGCTGGAGGCAGCCTGGTCCGTCGTGGATCCACTGGACGTTCGGTGGATCTTCCTCACCCACGACGACCGCGACCACGCAGGCAACCTCCTGCCGGTCCTCGCCGAATGCCCGAACGCGACCTTGCTGACGACATGGTTCTCCATCGGCCGCATGGCCGAGGAGTGGGAGACACCCATCAACCGGTGCCGCTTCATGACCGACGGCGACACGATCGACGCGGGCGACCGGACCTTGGTCGCCAAACGACCGCCCCTGTACGACAACCCCACAACCCGCGCTCTTTTCGACCCGAAGACCAACGTCCTGTGGGCCGTCGATACCTTCGCCACGAACGTGCCGACCCCCATGCCCGACATGGCGGCGCTGTCCCCAGACGAATTCCGCGACGGCCAGTTCTTCGGCGGAAGCCTGGTCTCTCCCTGGGTCGCCCTGCTGGACGCCCAAAAGTTCGGGACGGTCGTCACCGACTTCCAACACCTGAACGCCGAGGTCATCGCCGGCTGTCACTGCCCGGTCCTCCGCGGAACCCAGATCCCCGAGGCCTACGACCTCCTCCGCCAGCTCCCCGGAATCCCACCGTGGGCAGAGTTCACCCAGGCCGACCTGGACCAGTGGATGGCGGTTGCAGAGAGCTCGGTTCCGCCGGAGCAGCCGCGGCCGTCGGAGACGTGAGAGGCGACCGCGGACGAGAACGGCGTTGCACATCTGACCTGACGCTTCTATGCCCGTACGACGAGGTGCGGCTGGATCCGCAGGTGAGTGCCGATGCGCGGGTCACCCACCCGACCCTCATCAGTGGGAAGGGCCGTGAGTGGGTCAGCGACGCATACGACTGGCAGCGGTCGTCTCCCGATACAACGAGGAGCTGCCGCCGATGCCGGACGCTGCGGCCTTCTCCCACGGCATGGTCGTCGTCCTGGTTTCGGGTGAGAGCTGCTCTCAGTTCTTCTTCGCGGTCCGGCAAGGGCCGCTGGCCTCCGGCCCGGCATGACTGTCCCCCCTGTCGAGCGGATGACCCCGCAAGGTGAGATCGCACATCACCCCGTACAGCAGCAAAGCCCCTGCCGAGCCCGTGCCACCGCGCCCGTGCCGCCGTCAGTGCGGCGGTGAGCGTCAGGCGGGCGACGGATCACCACAGGTCTGCCGCCCACCGCCATGTCGGCGAGCCGACGCTCGTAGCCGCTGTGGACGCGCCCGGACACCTCACCGCAGTGCGGGCAGACCGCCTGCGCGGCGACAGCCCGGGCAACGACCCGGACGCGGCCCTCGCCGAGCTCGACTTCCTCGATCACCAAGCCATCCACCTGCGCGAACAGCACGTCCTCCGAGTCCGCATCTCTCACGGACGAGCATGGTCACAGGGCTGGCACCAGCCGCGCGGTGATCACCGGATCCGATCGGAAGCCGCTGCTTCGTGCCGTCAATGCAGCCGCTGGAGGCGATCGAGCTCAACGCTTTCCCTCACCTGCACGAGCGTGAGTTCTGGTGCGGGCTACTGCTCGGAGCCGCGGCGGCCAGTTGACGACCGAGCTCTACTCGACCTTCTCTGAGCAACCGCGGCAGCGCGTCAGCGGCTGCTTCGGCAAACGAGTGGCGTCTCCACGGACGAGCCTCATAGATTGTGCGTTCGTGACTGACGACCCGAAGATGCGCCCGAATCCACACGACCTCGGCCGGGTGTTCAACGAGGTGCCGGAGCTTTACGACCGGGTCCGGCCGGGGTACCCCGACGAACTGTTTGCGGACCTTGTCGCCGTCACCGGCATGGACGAAAAGGCGTCGGTGCTGGAGGTGGGCTGCGGTACCGGTCAGGCGACGCGCTCGCTGGCAGCGTTCGGATGCTCCGTGACCGCCATCGAGCCGGGCGTAGACATGGCCGCACTCGCTCGCCACCGGATCGCCTCCCTCCGCAACGTCGAAGTTGAGACGTCGACGTTTGAG
Organism: Streptomyces sp. NPDC058678; assembly: GCF_042714835.1. Classification (NCBI taxonomy): domain Bacteria; kingdom Bacillati; phylum Actinomycetota; class Actinomycetes; order Kitasatosporales; family Streptomycetaceae; genus Streptomyces; species Streptomyces sp. NPDC058678. The sequence continues at coordinate 36,706 of NZ_JBHXSG010000073.1, forward strand.
GAGTGGGACGATCGCGGCCGGCGCTTCGATGTTCTCGTGGCTGCGTCGTCGTGGCACTGGGTCGACCCGTCGATTGGCTGGCAGCGAGCGTACGACGTGCTCTCTCCCGGGGGTTGGATGGCGCTGCTCGGCCACGTCGTTGTCCGCCTGCCTGGAGAGCCGGAGGTGTATGCCGAGACCGCCGATCTCCATGAGCGGTTCTGCCCCGGGAACCCCGACTGGGGTCATCCGCCAATGGAGGACGAGGTGCGCGCCACCGACGAGGGTTGGGGACTGGTCGACGATCCCGGAGGATTGTTCGGCCCAACGATCGTGCGCTGGTATCCAACCGTTCAGTGGTTCGACGGGGACGGCTTTGCCGATCTCCTTCGTTCACAGTCGCTGTATCGCATGCTCGACCGGGACGTCCGTGAGCCTCTGCTCGACGCCATCGCCGAGCGCATCCGTACGCGGATGGGCGATCGCGCATCACGCCGATATCTGAGCGTGCTGCGCGTCGGACAGCGCGCCGAGTGAGGCCAGGGACCGATCTCTGAGCCACCGGGCGCGGCCTGATGTCCTGCGCCACGCAAGTTCGTGGAGGGGAGTTGGGGTCGCTGATCAGTGGTTTGGCTTTCTCGCGGCGCTGAAGCGGTTCCGGGAGCAGCGTCGTGGCCCGCGAATCCCGGCCGTCTGAGAGGCTGTGACCATGACGGACATCCCCCTCTGGCGTCGGCCCACCCGCGGCGGTTGGCGCATTGAGGCCGATGAGGCCCGCGTCGGCGTCAACGTGGTCGACCCCGACGGCCGAGTCCGGGCCTACGTCGCCACGCAGCCCGTGCAGCACTTCACGGGCTGGTTCGCCAAGCGGCAGAACTCGGTCATGAGCCGAGCCTTCGAGACGAACGGGCCGTCTCTGCCTGTTCGTGAACCCACCCAGATCACGCTGCGTCCACCCGACCAGCAGGCCTTCGTCAGCAACGGTGCCGCCAACGGTCGCCGTCGGGAGAAAGCCGGTCGTGCCCTCGTCTACGGTCGGCGCTACGCGTTCCTTCACACCGGGGGACAGGGCGCCGACGCTACGCGGGACGGCACCCTGATCGCGTCATTCGTCAAACACGGCTTCCGCCCCCAGGACGGCCACGTCAGCCGCGACGACCACTGTGTCTTGGACGAGACCGACGAACTGGTCCTGACAATCTTCGAGAAGCTCCTGAGGCCCGGACGCCCCGGCGCCGTCTCCGACGTCCTCACCGACTTCAGCTGAACCGACTCGGCGATGGCCCGGGTACCTCGACCGATCGCCGCCGGCACCGCGCAGTACCAGTCTTCTCACGACTTCGCGGGAGACCCCTTCCCGGACTTTGCCGACCCCAGGCTGGCCCCGGCGACGTGTGGACACCGGAGCGGGCGGGTCACCAGCCGGGGTAGCGGTCCCACCAATGGTCGTCCCAGCCTGGGGTGTACTCGCTGCCGCTGGGCGAGTCGGTGAGCTGGGCAATGAGGTCGCGGGCGAGGGTATCGAGGACCCAGGCAAGTTCGTGGCGGCTGATGAGGTCAACGGGCAGCGCCTCGACGCCGTGTGCCGCTCCGAGCAGCGCGCCGGCCACGCAGGCGACCGAGTCGCCGTCCGGCGCCATGGCGGCGAAACGCAGTGCGGCACCTACCTGGTCTCGGCCGGGGAAAGAGCCGGCGACATACAGGCCGCCGAGCAGTGCCGACAGCGCGGTGGCGTCGGGCGCGAGCTTCGCGAGCCGTCCCACTTCCGCGCCCTGGTCGTCGGCCTGAAGCAGTGCCCTGATGAGCTTCTTGTGCTCGGCGCCGGTCAGGCCGGGGTCGGCATCAGCAAGGGCGTCGAGGCCGTCCATCATGGCCTGCCGCACCTGCGACCGCTCACCGGACTGGGAACACTGCATCTCCAGGGTGCTTATCAGGCAGTGGGTGACCAGCACCGCCGCGTGGGCTGCCGCGGACTGCGCGGCTGGGTCGCCGTGGGTGAGGGCGGCGATCTCCCGGGCCAACCTGACTGACTGCTTGGAACCGTGTGCCGCGCCGACCACGGCGACGGGAAGTGTGCGGGTGAGCGCATGGCAGCCGCGGCTGGTCGTCGGCCTGCCCAGGCTTCCCGGCTCGGTCTTGGCCAGTGCCGCCACGGTTGCTGGCGCTGAACCGCGCCGCTCGGCCAGTACGGGCACCCGGGCAAGCCAGCCGTCAGGCCACACATCGTCACCGTGAGCCCAGCGCTGCCGCATCCGCTCGATCTCGATCCCTTGCAGAGCAGCCCACCGGCCGTAGGCGTGCCATACCACCGAGGGCGGATGACAGCTGCCCTTGTGGTTGCCGCGCACCCACGCGCGGATCGTGCCCTCGGCGGTGAAGCAGGCCAACTGGGTGCTGACACCGGCCCGCAGCGGGCCGTCGGCCGGCAACTTGCCCCGGGTGGTGCCCAGTGTGTCCCCCAGCGCCAGGCCGAGCATCATCCCGCGCACCCGGGACGCCGCCCCTTTCTTCCGCAGAATCTCCTGTTGCTACTGCGGCTTCTTAGCGGGGCCCAGGTCCAGCTCACCCTGCCCCTGCACGGCATGTGGCTGCGGGGCATCGGCCATGGGTTTCTCCCGAAGGTGCGGCGGCACGCGGAAGCGGGCCGGGTGGGCTGTGGCGTATGGGCGGATGTACCAGAGGGAAGAATTTTTCGGCCGGATTGAGGCTCCGCCAGCTTGGCACTGCTCACCCCTTATCATCAACGAGACCATATGAAGGGCCTCCGGGCGAGGATCGACAGATGCACCTGTCCGGCGCCCGTGTGGTCAGGCGGGCGGCGGCTATGGCCAGCCTCTCGACAAGTTCCTTCAGGCTGATTGAGGTGCAGTCCTGGAATTCGCCCCCGTCTTCGTGGCGGCTGGTGCGGCATGGGAAGCGTGAAGCGTCGGAGGACGAACTCGTCGCCTTCTTGATGCAGCTGCGGCGTCCTGAAGTTCGTTCTGGATCCCCGAGCTGGGCTTTGCCGCCAGGGCGGATCGCAGTGCCCTGACGGGCAGGTTTGATCTCTACTTGCGGGTGTGGCTAGTTTGTGCGCGTGGCCGCGAACCATGTGAAGCGGGCGTTCAAGTACCGCTTCTATCCGAGTGATGCGCAGGCAGCGGAGCTGTCGCGCACGTTCGGTTGCGTGCGGAAGGTCTACAACCTGGCGCTCGCCGCGCGTACTGAGGCGTGGGCGCGGCAGGTGCGGGTCAACTACAACGCTACGTCGGCGATGCTGACGGCGTGGAAGAAGACCGAGGAGTTGGCGTTCCTCAATGACGTGTCGTCGGTGCCGCTCCAGCAGACGCTGCGGCACTTGCAGAGCGCGTTCGCCAACTTCTTCGGTAAGCGCGCGAGGTATCCGCGTTTCAAGTCGCGGAAGAAGTCGCGGAAGTCGGCGGAGTACACGACCAGCGGATTCCGCTTCCGCGACGGCCAGCTGACGTTGGCGAAGATGGCGGAGCCGCTGGACATCGTGTGGTCCCGGCCGCTGCCCGAAGGCGCCGAGCCGTCCACCGTGACGGTGTCGCAGGACGCGGCCGGACGCTGGTTCGTCTCGATGCTGTGCGAGGATCCGGCCGTGAAGCCGCTTCCCTCCACTGATGCGGCAGTCGGGGTCGATGTCGGCCTGGACCACCTGCTGACCCTCTCCACCGGGGAGAAGATCGCCAACCCCAGGCACGAACGCCGCGACCGCACCCGACTCGCCAAGGCCCAGCGCAAGCTGTCCCGCAAGGCCAGGGGCGACGGCGCCAACCGGGCGAAAGCCCGGCGTAAGGTCGCCAGGATCCATGCGAGGATCGCCGACCGGCGCCGGGATGTGCTCCACAAGCTGACCACTCGGCTCGTGCGTGAGAACCA
>NZ_JBHXSG010000074.1:0-6201 GCF_042714835.1 Streptomyces sp. NPDC058678
CTCACCGACAAGCCCCTGACCGGCACGTACCGGACCGCGTGGAACCGCAACATCCGGGGCGGGTTCTCCGTGCCACGCGCCGACGTCGCCCACCACATGCTCGCCATGGTGAACCAGCCGGACACCATCGAGCAGGTCGTAGGAATCGCGAACTGACCCATAACCAGCCTCGCACACGACCCGGGCTGCGACAGAGGAAACAAGCGACGACCCGCGACGGCCACCAACAAAGTCAAGAAGACGCCTCGGCCGTCCCGCCCGCCCCTTCGCCGCCCGGGTCACCCATCACGAAAGAGCGTGATCATGACGAAGTGCGCCCGTTTCGTCAGCCTCGTATGCGCGGGACTGTTCGCCGGATTCCTCACGTCAGTCCTCGTCCTGGAACTCTCGCTGCGCGGCTTCGACAGCACCGTCTACACCCAGGTCCGGCTGGTCGAACTCGACTCCCTCGACAAACTCGCCGTCGCCACACTCCTGCCGGCGCTGATCGCCACAGCGGTACTGGCTTACCAGACCTACCGAACAAACACCCGATGGCCGACCGTGGCCGCACTCGCCCTTCTGGTCCTCGTTCTCGGCCTCACGCTCACCGTCAACCTGCCCATCAACTCCGATCAACTCCACTGGAACGCCCAGTCCCCGCCCTCCAACTGGACCAACGTACGGGACCGCTGGCAGATCGCCCACGCCGTCCGGACGGTAGCCGCGGTCCTCGCCTTCGCGGCCCTCGCCCTTGCAACGTCGCTGCCTCGTACACGTCGTTCAAGCCCGCCGAACACCTCGGCGCGGACAATCCGCCGAGCACCGCGCCGGTGACGGAGCCTGCGGCCATGATCGTGGTGAAGCGGATGTTGGCGCCGAGGACGGAGAAGCTGCCGTCGCGGCTGTAGCGGGCGAACGCGACCAGCATGGTCGGCAGGGAGACCAGCAGGGAGAGGCTTCCGGCGGTCTTGATGTCTTCTCCGAACAGCAGCACGATCGTCGGGATCAGCAGCTCGCCTCCGGCGACGCCCATGATCGCGGCGACCACCCCGATGCCGAATCCGGCCGCGACGCCGCATGGGACCTGGGCCCATAGCGGGAGCGCGAGCGTGTCCAGGGTAGTGGTGTGGGTGACGACCAGGGCGGCGGCCATGAGCACCTTCACCGCCTGCCGGGGGCGAAGTGGGCGGCGAGCGCGGCGCGTGAGGCTCGTTCGGACAGGGCGTGTGCGGGCATGACGGCCGGCCTTTCGGGCAGGGCGCGGCACCGGCAGGCGAACCGGTGCCGCGCCGGGGCGGGCGAAGGGGGAAGTGGTCAGCGGCCGACGGGAAGGGGAGTGCCGTCGGCGGCTGCGGTGAAGAGGACCGGGCTAGGACCAGCGGGAGGCCCGCTTCTCCTCCCACCAGGCGGGCGGGTTGCCCGGTCCTCCGGTGTCCGGGCGGGATGCGGCGGCGGGCTGAGGCGCCGGGGGAACGGTGACCGGGCGGGCGGCGATCGGACTGGGCAGGCTGGTCTCGGTGTAGGCGATGCGCTTGCGCAGGCTGATGCCGAGGTCGTCGACGCTCAGATAGATGGAGTTGTCCATGATCGCGGTGATGCGCCCCTTGACCAGGACGTTGACCCCGTCGACGAGCGATTCAGCGGCGTTGCTGGCCAGGTCCCGCCAGGCGGTGCAGATGTAGGGAATCGGGTCCAGGTCACGCCACTTCTGCGCGGCGGCATCCCACTGCGTGGGGGTCTCGGTGAGGCGGAACCGGCAGACAGCAATGCCGTCTTGGGTGAAGCGGACTTCCAAGCCACCGGCGACGGTGCCGGTCACGTGCGTGACGGACGGGGCCATGCGAACACCTCCTACATCAAATAATAGTGTTTTCTGGGGGAGGGTCAACCCCCCTGTCGGCACTTCCCGCCGCCGGGGAGTGCGGTCCGGCGGGTGAGACGCCGGAAGCGGGCCTTCCACCCGGTCGGCTGCGCCGGGGCCGGCGGGGGGGGGTGAGGTTGTCGAACACCGTGGCGTCCTCGATCTCCACCTGCAACGGGACCGTGCCGTCGGCCCGGACCAACTGCTCGTCGGTGGTGTCCAGATGAACGGAGACCCGTACGGCTCCGCGGTCGGCGTCGAGGTAGGCGAACACGAGGATGCCCGCGATCTCGATGCAGGGCAGGCCTTCGTCGTCGGGGCCCTCCATCGGGTGGAAGACCGCCGAGCTGTTCGCCTCCGCGCAGGCCTCGGCGTCCGAGAGGCTGAGGCTGAGGGGCGTGCGCACGTGACGGGAGATGTCGGCGGGGTACAGCGTGTAACCCGCGTTGCCGCGGTTGTTCTCCGGCCCGTAGTAGAGGTCCACGGCCGTCTGGTCGTCGGAGGGAGGCCGGTACGGGAAACCGTCGGTGCCCGCCACGTCGTCCCAGGAACTGCGTACCTCCTGCGCGAGCGAGGCCAGGGCGGAAGCCTCGTCGGACCAGAGGGTCACGTCATCGCTGTGCCGGTTCCACTGACGCAGCACCCATGCCCGGCCGGCTGCCTGCGTGGTGAGGTTGTCGGTGACGGCGAAGCTGAAGCGGCTCAGCCACCCTTCGACGATGTCGACGGTGTCCGCACCCGGCCATTCGCCGGTGCGCTCCTGGAGGCCGTCCATCAGGTCGGCCAGGTCGATGATGGCCTCGCCTGCGAGCGTGGCCGGGTCCGGTTTGATCAGCATGGCGGTTTCCTTCCGTGCGGAACGGGGCGGTCAGGCCCCGTTCATGAGGCCGTTGAAGAGGTCCATCAGGTGTTGCTGTTCGGGGGTGAGGGTCGCGGTGCGCAGCACGCGTTTGCGCAGGACAGGCACGTCGAGGCTGATGCCGGAGGACACATCGGGCCGCTCGGGCAGCGAGACCAGCTGGTAGTTCCGGGTGTGGATCATCCAGGCCTCGTACCGGTCGGCAGGGCTGCCGCTGCGGGCGGCGTGACCCTCGTCCGTCGTGCGGGCCGGGCAGGGGCAGGACGGATCGGTGCAGGGCCGTCCGGCGGGGTGGCTGACCAGGACCGGGCTGCGGCGGTAGTGCGTGGCGATGCCGTTCAGCATCGGGCAGTGGTCGGCGGTGTACGGCAGGCACTCGGGGTGCAGCGCCGGTTCCGGGGAGCAGCCCTTGAGGACGTCGGCCGGGCGGACGAGCAGGAAGCACCGTTCGTCCAGCGGGTGTTCGCAGATCTGGCACAGGCGTCGCCGGAAGGCGGCGTGGGCCTTGTCGGCGTCGAGGACACCGAAGGCCGCGTGACCGTCGTGGATCAGGGTCACGTACGGCACCACCAGCCCGCCCGCCAGCGGCCGGCGGGCACAGCGTTGGGGTATGGCGTGCATGGGGTGAGTTCCTTCGGATCGCGGGGGCGTGCCACGGGGGCTCGTGCTGCCCGATGTCAGCTGCTGGCCGGTGGGGGAGGGTCGGCGGGACCGCCGGCCAGGAGCGCTTCCCAGTGGGCGTAGCGGCATTCGGTGGCGTCGTGCAGGCGCAGATGCAGCCAGTTGAGGTTGTCTCCGGCCCGGATGACGGCCTCGGCACCGATGGCGGCGGCCCGGGGGTAGATGGTGCCGTCGTCGGGGTCGACCAGGACGACGATCAGTCCCCGGCGGTGCGGCACGTGGCGGAGCGTGAAGTCGGCGTAGCTGCGGTCGTCCAGGAGCACGAGCGGAGCGCGCTGGTACTCCTCGGCGCTGAACAACGGCGATGGCAGGTGCAGGCGGGGGACCGGGCTCGTCCGCAGGCCGACCGGATCGTCGTCGGTGCTGTCGCTGATGACCAGCACCGGGGCCTGCGGTCCTTCCCGGAGGGCTTGTGGTGGGGCGGACATGGCGGTGACACGTCGCTTTCGTTGAGGATCGTGGCAAGAAAGAGGCCTCGGGAAAGGGGGAGTTGACGGCCCGCGGGCGGGGCGGCCGACGGGGGCCGCCCCGCCCGCAGGCGTTCGCTCAGCCGAGCGGGTAGAGCACCAGCGCGGGGAGAGCGGTGTCGGGGATGCCGTCCGCGTACAGCTCGCGCAGAGACTGGTCCGCCTTGAGCTCCTCCGGCAGCGGGAAGACGTCGCCGACGAGGTCGCTGTGGGTCGGCGCGTACCGGGAGAAGCTGTAGGTGGAGAACGGAGAGAAGAGGTTGCCCTCGGCGTCCCGGGACAGCACGACGAGCGTGTCTCCGGGCAAGCCCTTCCAGTCCTTGCGGACCAGATGGCGCAGCACGGCGAGGGTCAGGGGCGGTCGAGGGCCTCGCCGTCCGGGTCGGATGCTGTTGGTCAATTCGGGGCCTGCGTGACGTCGGCCTTCAAGACCCGGTTGTGGTTTTGAAGGCCGACGTTGTCGTATGGGGTGGGTGCGGATGTCGATGCAGCCGAAGGGGTCTGGGGAGATCCCGGCGGAGACGGTGCGGGTGGCTCGGGCCGCGTTCCCGAAGGGGAGTCTGGCGATCCGGGTTCGTGATGAGCTGGGGCCGCTGTTCACGGACGAGGAGTTCGCGGACCTGTTCCCGGTGCGGGGCAAGCCCGCCTGGTCGCCGGGACGCCTTGCGCTGGTGCTGGTGTTGCAGTTCGTGGAAGGGCTGACCGACCGGCAGGCCGCGGAGGCGGTACGGGCCCGGATCGACTTCAAGTACGCCCTCGGGCTCCGGCTGGATGATCCGGGCTTCGACTTCTCGGTGCTGTCGGAGTTCAGGGACCGGCTGGTTCACGCGGATGCCGGACGGCGGGTGCTGGACCGCATTCTTGCCGCGGCCCGGGACAAGGGGTTGCTCACCGGCAGGGGCAAGGCCCGGACCGACTCCACGCATGTGCTGTCGGCGGCGCGGGAGCTGGGATGGCTGGAGATGGTCGCCGAAACCCTGCGCGCGGCCCTGAACGCGCTCGCTGTCGCCGTTCCCGACTGGCTGGCCGAGGTCGCTGAGCCGGACTGGTTCAGGCACTACGCCACCCGGGCCGAGGACTCGCGCTTCCCCAAGACCCCGGCCAAGCGGGACGAGGTCGGCCGACGGATCGGAAACGACGGGATGCGGCTGCTTGAGGCCGTCACCTCGGCCGGTGTGCCCGCCGCACTGCGGGCGGTGCCGGAGGTGGAGAGCCTGAGGCAGATGTGGGTGCAGCACTTCCACCTGGTCGAGGGCGAGGTGCGGCGGCGGGACCCAAAAGACCGACCGCCGGGCGCGATTCGCCTGGTCACCCCCTATGACGTCGAAGCGCGCGGCAGCGTCAAGCGCGACACGATGTGGGACGGATACAAAGTCCACCTCACCGAGACCTGCGGGGCCGACACGCCGGACCTGATCACGAACGTCGCCACGACCGATGCCACGGTCAGTGACTTCGACCTGGTCCCGGCTGTCCACGCCGCTCTCGCCGAGCGCCGGCTGCTTCCCGGCGAGCACCTGGTCGACACCGGCTACGTCACCGCCCGCCACATCGTGGCTGCCCGACGCGACCACAACGTGGAGCTGGTGGGGCCGATGATGCCCGGCACCGGCTGGCAGAACCGGGCCCAAGCCTCAGAGACCTTTCCCGTCGGCGCGTTCAGCATCGACTGGGACTGCCAGACGGTGACCTGCCCCGGCGGGAAGAACAGCACCCGCTGGGCGAGGGAACCCGTGCGGGACAAGGTCGAGATCCGGGTGCAGTTCTCGAAGACCGACTGCGGGTCCTGCCAGGTCAAGAACTCCTGCACCCGCGGACCACGCCGCAAACTACAGTAACCATCCAGGACCGGGACATTCATGAGGTCCTGCACCAGCGCCGGGCCGAGCAGGAGACCGACGCGTGGAAGGAACGCTACAAGCTCCGCGCCGGTGTCGAAGGTGCTATTTCTCAGGCCGTGAACCGCTGCGGCCTGCGCAGATCCCGCTACCGCGGGCTTGCCAAGACCAGCCTCCAGCACCAGCTCACCGGAGCAGCGATCAACCTCGCCCGCATCGACGCCCACCTCACCGGCACCCGACGAGCCCGCACCCGCACCAGCCACTTCGCAGCACTTCGCCCCGCTGGTCTGAAGACCAGCGGGGCGAAGTAGACGGCCCCGAATTAACCAACAGCATCCGGGTCGGGGGACGGGGCCTGCTGCTGGTCGGTCATGACGGCCTTTCACGTGCGGGCCGGGCTGGGAGGCCAGGCCGGTTGATCGGCGGAGGGCGGGCGCCGCCCAGATGCCCGGGGGGCGGCCTGAGAACCCCTAATTCCTACTCCGAAACCAAACGGCATGCAACCGGGAA
>NZ_JBHXSG010000074.1:6211-40348 GCF_042714835.1 Streptomyces sp. NPDC058678
ACCCGGTCAGGCGTCCTCGATCACCTCCAGGCAGGCGACGGGGATGCCGCTGCCCGGGATCCGGAAGCGCGTCACGTCCTCGGGGATGCGGTACTTGGGCTTGCCCGGCTCGCCGTTGCGCGGGTCGCGGCGCAGGATGCGGGTGGACTCCTCGTCCAGCAGGAAGCCCGCCCGGGTGCCGGTGCGGTTGCGCTCCTGCACGGTGCCGGTGAGACCGCGCAGCAGAGCCGGGCGCAGCGAGTCGTTGATGCGGGCCCGGCGTCCGGCCACGAGTCCGGCGAACGCTTCCTTGTCGATCGCGCGGAGCCGCCGCGCGGAGGCCTCCTGGACCTTCGAGACCTTGATCGCATCCGGCAGTTGGCCGATGAAGTGGAGGACTTCGTCCATGGTGACGGTCATGCTGGTTCGCCTCTCTGTGACGCGGGGTGGGGGGACCGGCCGGGCACGGGCGTGCCCGGCCGGGCTTGCGGGGGAGGTTCGGTCAGGCGGCGGCGTCGGGCCGGTGGCGGGCGACCGCCTGGTTCTCGACCTCGGACAGCTGGTAGCTGCCGTCGTCGGCCTGGCCGAGGGCTTCCAGGAGCAGCAGGTAGGCGGCCTGGAGCCGGTCGGGGGACTCCCACAGGTAGACGTGCGTCATCCGGGCGGTGTCGAACTGCTTGGGCTCGCGGATGGCGTCCTCGAACGCGGCGGCGACCTGGGCGAACACCACGTTGGCCAGGCGGTTCTTGGGAAAGTGGGCGGCGGTCTCGGAGGCGGAGTCGTTCTCGGGGTCCTTGGCTCCGAGCAGCAGGGCCACGGTCTGGGTGCGCTGCTTGTCGGCCCACTTTCCGTAGAAGCGGGGCAGGTCCAGCATGATCTGCTGGGCGAACAGCCGGGCCTCGTCGGGCAGGGTCTTGCCGCGTACCAGCCGCTTGACGAACTCCTGCCTCGGTCCGGCAGCGGCCTTCCAGGCCCGGTTGCACGCCACGGTCCGGGCGCGATCCTCGGCCTTCTGCTCGTCCTCCTGGGTCTTGGGCTTCTTCGGCTGCGGCCGGACCTTGTGGCCGTAGGCGGCCGGGTCGGCGCAGTGCCACACGGGCCGGTGCTCGTCGTCCAGGCGGGCGCTGTGGCCGGGGCAGCTCTTGTGGTTGTCCTCGGTGAGCGGATTGCCCAGTCCGGTAGTCAGCTCGGCCAGGGGCTTGGACGGGTCCTTCTGCCCGTACCCCGGCTGCCCCAGCAACGGGATGTCCGCCGCCTTGAGGTCTTCTTCGGCCTTCGTCCGGGCGTCGGCGTCGGTCCGCTCGGCCTTGAGCAGCGCCATCTCCTGGTCCCAGTGGCCGCGCCCGCCGTTGCCCTCCTCGTGGTCGCGCTCCAGCGCTCGCAGCAGACGGCGCTCCGCGCCGGGCACGTGCTCGACCTCGGCGAGCTGGGCGGTCTGCTCCAGGTCCATGCCTCCGGCCGTAGCCCGGCGAAGGATGGCGTCGTCAAGCTTCTGCGCCGCCTTGGCCTGCTTGACGGCGTTGCGGCCGACGCCGAGAGCCTTGCTGGCCTGGCGACGCTCGACGTCGCTCATGTCGATCAGGGACAGCTCCTGCGACTTCAGGATGTCGCGCGCGGTCATCCCCTCGCGGTGCTTGTTCTCGACCAGGGACAGGAATCGGGTCCAGCCGTCCTTGCCGACCAGGTCTTCCCGAACGTGCGCCTTGATCCTGCGGACCGGGCGGCCGTCCTCCTGGGCGGTGGCGTTGGCGATCTGCTGCGCCTGCGCGCGCCGCCAGCCCTTGAACGCGCCGTAGGTGCCGTCGGGCCGGGGCCGGACGCTGATGGTTTCCTCGACACCGATCTCCCTGACCGAGTTGATCAGGTCCTCGTCCGGTTCGGTGTCCTCCTCGCGGGCGTTGCACTCGTCACGCACCACGAGCGCCGGGTCGAGCAGGACGATCTGCGGCGCGTCTTCCTCCTCGTGCGTGGCGGGTTCGGTGGGCTGGGTCGAGACGGCGGTGGCCATGGGGCTCTCCTTCTCCTTGCCTGTTCGGCGAATTGGGGCGGTTGGGGTGTCGCCCCCCGCTTCAAATACAATAATAGTGTGTTTATGGGTGGAGGCTAGATACCCCCTGAACTGCAAAAACGCTGATCCTGGGGGGTGTCTGCGGTACTCCGCAACGGCGGACTCAGCCGACGAGTCCCGACTTCAGCTCAGGTCGTGCACGACGTGCCAGCACGGACCGGACCAGACCGTGAGCCCCAGGTTCCTCACCTGCTCAAGCAAGGCGTCGTCCCACCCGGCGCCGACCGGGAGAGAGGGCACTGCCCGGTATGTGTTGGGTCCGAGCTGCTCGTAGCCTGCCCCGAGAACGACGTGCTCGTCGTCGCCGACCGTGAACAACTGCACGCGCACGTCGGCAGGGTTCCCGCTGGCAGGGCGGTGTGCCTGGGCTTCCCTCAGCTCTTCCAGCGCTTCCCGCTCCCGGGGCGGCGCGACCACGACGCCGTAGACGGCGTACACGGAGTGGGACACGGACATGGTTCAACCTCCCTGGCCCAGGGGCCGGTTCGGCGTGCGGGCGACGCGGGGGCGGGCGCGGCCGGCCGGAGCGGACGGGCGCGGTGGCGGCGGTCGGGAAGCCAAGGCGCTCACGTGGCGCACGGGTGCCGACTGCGTGTGCGGGCGGCCCGGATCTCCCCATCGAAGTCCGGGTACTGCCTCGACGCCGACGGCAGCAGTGCGCTGCGGACGTCCATGGCCCGGGTGAGAAACCCCAGTTGCGCGGGAGTCAGCACCCAGGGGCCTTGCTCGTCGGCGTCCAGGGCGGACAGCAGGTCCTCGGCGGTGCCGACGTCCTCGGCCTGCCGGAACACAGGGTGCGTCCGGTTGACCCGCAGCGCGAGACTCAGGCTGGCTCCCAGGTGAGGGGCGTAGCAGCGCCGGTCGGGAGTGATCACCTGGTGGCCGTCCGGCACGGTGAGGATCTGGAGTACTCCCGCGAGAACGACGAGCCGTTCGTCGCTCTGGACGGGGAACGTCGACTCCGTCGCCGGGCTGCCGCAGGAGCGGCAGCGGTAGGTGCCCGGGTTCTCGGGCTGGTAGCGGCCGCCATGGCAGACGTGGCAGAGGATCGGAACGGGCACGGTGCACCTCCGCGCGGGCGCCCCTGCGCAGGGACGCCCGCAGGCATGGGCGGTCAGGGCTTCACGCGGGTGACACGGGAGGTCGGCAGGTGGACGCGCAGAACGTCCGCGTGCTCGGGCGGGTCGAGGGCCGCGAGCCGGTGGAGCGCTTCGGACAGCTTCGGGTCCGCGAAGTCCTCCTCGGCCCTCGCCGCTTCGTCGACCGGCACCATGCGTGCCGTGGTCTCGGTGTGCCGGAGGTCCGGCATCTCCTCGGTGGGCGCGAGAGCCGCGATGAACGGGCTCCAGCCCACGGACATCCCGCTGCCCGTCCGCTGCTCCGTCGTCGTGAAGTACGCGGTCACGGCCTGCGGTCCGTCGCCCGGCTGCTCGTCGGCGAAGGCCCGGACCCGGTCGGCGACGACCTGTCGCCATCCCTGCTCCGCCGCCGGGTCGGCAACGGTGGCCAGCGTCTCCAGGGTCTTGGGCGGAAGACCGCGGAGCGCGGCGCGCATCAGGGGCGTGGTCGGCTCGGCCAGCAGCGCGGCCAGTTCCTCGTGTTTCATCGCCGGTGTCCTTTCGTGGCGTGGCGGTGAGGGGCCCGTACGGCGGGGTGGTGGCCCCGCCGTACGGGGTGTTCCGCAGGACCAACAACATCAATAATAGTGTCTTTTGGGGTGAGGTGAACCCACCCCTGACCTGCGGTTTTACGGCCAGTCATGCTCTCGGCGGGGCGGTAGCGGGAAGGTTCGCCGGGGGTCCATGCGTACGCAGCGCTCGCAGTAGGCCGTGACGCGGTTGGCGGTGCACTCTCCCCACTGGCACTCGAAGCGCTCGCGCGGCCCGCAGATCAGGCACCGCCACAGAGTGATCCCGTGCAGCTCACACGGCTCGTACCGCTTGCGCGCAGGCAGCAACTCCAGGGCGGGGCGGGGGCGTTCGAGGCGGGCGACATCGGCGGCCGGGAACGACTCGTCGCCGTCGCGTATCCAGCGGGGCGACAGCTGGGCGTACCGCTCGGGCGTGGTGTAGTACGGCTGACCGGCCGGGCTGAACACCATGGCCAGATGGCCGCCGGAGATCAGGGTCTCCAGCCGGTCGTGGCTGAACTCCCCGCGCAGGGAGAGCATTTCGTCCTGGCGCAGGCTGAAGCCGTACCCGTACCGGCGCAGGATCCGACGCTCGGTGGCGGCCGGGCCCCGCTGGGCGGCGTCGAGTTCCTCGACGGCTTCGATCGCGGCCGTCGGGTTGGCGGTCAGCTCGCGTACCGTGTCCTCGGCGGCCGAGGCGGTGGCGTGGCTGCTGAGCGCGTACCCGTGGAGCTGGTCCACGACCTGGTGGCCTCCATCATGCTCGGCGGCGGCGTACCGGACGGGCTGCTGCGGCGGGGTGCGGCGTCGGGGCATGGCGGAACTCCATCTGCGCAAGGGGCGGGAGGCGGCAGAGGCCGGCCGGGCGGCGGTCAGCCCCTGGGCAGCGGCCTGTGGGCGGAGAAGACGTAGTGGCCCAGCTCGCGCAGTATGCCGGCGGTGTCGTCCACGGCCGCGGGGTCGTGGTCGGCCTGGCGGGTGTACGCCTCGATTTCGTTGTTCCAGGCGAACCCCTGGGCGGCAAGGGACTGTTCGGTGGCGGGCGTGGGGTCGTCGGAGGACTGCGGGGCGGCAACGAGTCCGTGAGCGGGGTCGGGTACGACGAGGAACACCGGGCTCCTTCCGTGTGGGCCGCCCTGGTCGGGGCGGCCCACGGCCGGGGCGGGCGGCTGGTCAGCGAGTGACGGTGACGGTGTAGTCGGCGTCCAGGACGGCGAGCGCGGCGCGGATGGACGCGCGGGTCTCCGCGCTCGGGACCGAGTAGGGGAAGTCCAGGGCGAGCACCGCGTCGTCCAGGTCGTCGTCGGTCATCGGCAGCGTGTATCCGCTGCGGTAGAGGGCGACGGCGGTCGAGGTGGCGACGCGGACGCGGTTGTAGGCGATGGCCTCCCCAGCCGTGACGTCGGTGCCGAGCGCTTCGCGCGCGGTGGGCGGCAGTTCCGCGATCCCGGCGGCGAACCGGCGGGCGGGAATTCGGAGACGTGACGGTCGCAGGGCGCGGCGCAGCGTTCGAAGCATGGCAACTCCTGGGGCTGGGAGTGGGGAAGGGGGCCGTCACCTGGTGAATGAAGTGGGGGTGGTGACGGCGCCCCTCGGCTCACTACTAATAATAGTGTAAGTTGGGAGGGTGTGAACCCACCCCTGACCTGCGCAAACGGGGAGGTGCGCGCGTCCGCGCGCGGTAGGTCAGAGCTGCGGCGCGTACGCGGCCAGGGACTTCGGTGCCGCCCTGGTGTAGATGCCCTCCAGGCCCGACGGGGCGATCAGGCCCCAGGTGAAGGTGGCGGTGTCGACGTAGAACTGCCCGCGCCGGGGGTGCGGCGGGGCATAGGCGCGCAGGGCGCCGATGCCGTAGACCTCCAGCGTGTCGTCGAGCAACGCGTCGCGCTGCTCCCCGGTCACGTCCGGTCCGTACTTGTTGAACGGCTCGTCGGCGACGACGGCGAGGATGGGGCTGAGGTCGTCCTCGATGGGGCCGAACATGCTGCGCCAGTGGGCGAGGCGGCCATGGCCTCCGCGCGGCTGGCGCGGGTGCTGCGGTAGCGCACACCGTCGCGGTGGTCGGCGAACTCGTCCGTGTCGTACAGCCACGCCTCGAACTGATGCTCCGAGTGCATCCCGACGCCGTTGTGGCGGCGGCGCAGGAACCCGAAGGGCTCGCCGTCGACGAGGACGGGGTGGCGCTCCGTGCAGAACTCGCAGGTCACGCCGACATGGCGCAGGAAGCGTTGCAGCCGGGGGAAGCGGGCGAAACGGGTGGCGCAGTTGCAGCAGGTGTACACCTCCCATCGGGAGGGGCTCGCGACCGTGTCATGGCGGCAGTGCGGGCACTGGTAGGCCTTGTTGCTGTACCAGTCGATGACTGGCAGCGGGTTCCTTGTTCCCTGTCTGCTGATGTCCCAAAAAAGACGGCCAGCGCACCTCCCACCCGCTTCTCCTCGTCCCCGGTCGGCATTGACAACCGTCCTCGCACCCCTCCATCATCATTCCACTAATCAAGTAGTGGAATGGTGGTGGTGATCGTGGAGTACCGCATCGACAGGCGGAGCGGGGTCCCCGCCTTCCAGCAGATCGTGCAGCAGACCAAGCAGGCCCTCCGGCTGGGCGTACTCGTGCCGGGTGACCGGCTGCCCACCGCCAAGGAGGTCGCCGAGACCAGCACGGTCAACCCGAACACCACCCTCAAGGCGTACCGCGAGCTGGAGCGCGAGGGCCTGGTCGAACCGCGACCGGGCCAGGGCACCTTCGTACGCCGCACGCTGGGCCGCCCCGAGACGGGCACCGACTCGCCGCTGTACGCGGAGCTGGTGGCGTGGATGTTGAAGGCGGCCGGGGCCGGTCTGGAGCAGGAGGACGTGGCCGCGCTGGTCGCGTCGGCGATGGAGAAGCAGTACGCCGCCGGGAACGTGGCGGCAACAGGGTCCACGACAACGGGGTCCACGGGGGCCACGACAACCAGGAGCACAGGTGAGTGAAGGTATGTACGCGGGGGAACCGGCGATCGAGGCGTACGGGCTGGGGATGCGCTACCGGCGGGGCTGGGCGTTGCGGGACTGCTCCTTCCGGCTCCCGGCGGGACGGATCTGCGGCCTGGTGGGACCCAACGGGGCGGGCAAGACCACGCTGCTGAGCATCGCGGCCCATGTCCTGCAGCCGACGAACGGCTCGATCAGCCTGTTCGGTGAGGCTCCGGGCTCGGTGGAGTCCGGTCGGCGCACAGCGTTCCTCGCCCAGGAGAAGCCCCTGTTCCGCCGCTTCACCGTGGCGGAGACCCTGCGTCTGGGCCGGGAGCTGAACCCCGGCTGGGACCAGCGCGCCGCCGAGGGCATCATCCGCGCGGGCAACGTGCCCTTCGACGCGAAGATCAGCACCCTCTCCGGAGGCCAGCGCACCCGCGTCGCCATCGCCCTCGCCTTCGGAAAGAGCCCCGACCTGCTGATGCTCGACGAGCCGATGTCGGACCTCGACCCGGTCGTGCGCCACGAGATCATGGGCACCCTCCTCGCCGAGGCCGCCGAGCGCGGAACCACCGTGCTGATGTCCACCCACGTCCTGGCCGAACTGGAGAACGTGTGCGACTACCTCGTTGTCGTCTCCGGCGGCGGAGTGCGCCTCGCCGGTGACGTGGACGAGCTGATGTCCGTGCACACCCTGGTCACGGGCGCAAAGCAGGGTGACGGCATGCCTCCCGCCCTCGCCCTCGGGCGCCACACCCTCGTCGAGTCCCGGACCAGCGGACGGCAGTTCACCGCGCTCATCCGCCCCGAGGGCCCGGTCACCGGCCCCTGGGACATAAACGCCCCGAACATGGAGGAACTCCTGCTCGCCTATCTCCGCTCACCCGACGCACCACCGCTGATCACCCCCACCGCCCAGGTCCACGGCCAGGGGTTCGGCACCGGGGCGGTGGCGGCATGAGCACCTTCACCCGCAGCTCGACCAGCACCTCGACCGGCTCCACGAGCGACGGCAAGAACGGGACCATGAACGGGACCACCGACGGGACCTTGAACGCGACCACCACGGAGGCCAACCGGCGCCCCCGACTCAGCGGTATGACCTGGCTGGTCTGGCGCCAGCACCGGGCCGCGTTCTGGACGATCCTCGCCGCCACCGCGCTCTCCGTGGCCTGGATCGTCTACCAGCGCGGCCAGCTGGTCGACTTCCTCGACGGTTACGGCTATCCCGGCAAGAGCCTCGACGAGGCGGGCGGCAGGTTCCAGCAGTACAACGACGCGTTCTCCTTCGTCTCCACGGGTCTCCAGGCGATACCCATCCTGCTCGGTGTCTTCCTCGGCGCCCCGCTCATCGCGGGCGACCTGGAGAACGGCACCGCCAAGCTGGTCGCCGCCCAGTCCATGAGCCGGACCCGCTGGCTCGCCACGAAGCTGGCGCTGGCCGGACTGGTGGTCGTGGTGAGCACGGGCGTGTTGTCGGCGGTGTTCGGCTGGTGGTGGAACCCCGTCAAGTCCGAGGCCACGGTCATGGACTGGACCTCGGGCGCCGCGTTCAACACGACGGGCCCAGTGCCTGTCGCCCTCACCCTCTTCTCCGTCTTCGGCGGGGTGGCGATCGGTGTGGTGCTGCGGCGCACGCTGACGGCCATGGTGGTCACCTTCGGTTTCACCGTCGTCCTCCAGCTTGTCTGGGGCTACTTCCTGCTTTCGCTCGGCAACGTCGTCACGGTCACGACGAACAAGGGTGTCACAGGCGAGAACGTGTCCCCGTCGCTCCCCCACGGCGCCTACGAAATCGATCAGTCGTATGTCACCGGCAGCGGGGATCTGGTGGGCTGGGGCACCTGTTCGGGGTCGCAGACCGACGCGGCACGGCAGGTGTGCCTGGACAAGGCCGATGCCGTGGGCTGGTCGGTGGATTACCTCCCGATGTCGCAGATGAACGCCATGCAGTGGTTCGGGGCGTCGATTCTGTTCGCCCTGACCGCCGGTGTCGTGGCGTTCCTCTTCGTCGGGGGTCGTAAGCGGCTCGTCTGAGTTCGTACGCCCCGCGCCCCTTTGCGAAGAGGCGCCTCTTTCTCCCTCTGTTTCTTTGTCCCGTCCGCCGGGCTGCTCCGCCATGCCCGAAGGTCCGGAGAGAAAGGCATGCCTTGAATCACCGTAAGAGGCGAGCGAGTGAGGCTTCCGCTCTCGCCGTGCTCGTCGCCGCCGCCCTTGCCTCGGCCCTGCTCGGTGCCCCGGAATCCGGGGCCGCACAGTCCGCCGGCGGTACGGCAGGTACGGCCCGCGCCCTCGGCAAGGCCAGGACAGTCACCCTCGTCACCGGTGACCGGGTCACGCTGGACGCCACCGGACAGGTCACCGGTGTGCGGCCCGGCAAGGGTCGGGAAGGCACCGCCTTCCGAATAGCGCGGAGCGCCGACCGCACCTACGTCGTCCCGCGTGACGCCGAGCGGCTCCTCGCGAACGGCACCGCCGACCGGCGGCTGTTCGACGTGACGCAGCTGGTCAAGTGGGGTTACGACGACGCGGCCCGCCCCGACCTCCCGCTGATCGTGACGTACGCCAAGGGCCGCACCCTCGCGCCGAGCACCCTGTCCGCCGCCGGAGCCCGGGTCAGCCGGGACCTGCCCAGCGTCAACGGGGACGCGCTGAAGGCCCGTAAGTCCGAGGGCGCCGACCTGTGGGAGACGCTCACCGGCAGCGGGGGGACGGCGCGGGAGAGGTCGGCCGCCGCCGACCGGGTCGAGAGGATCTGGCTCGATGGGAAGGTCGAGGCGGCCCTCGACCGGAGCACCGCGCAGATCGGTGCCCCCGAGGCCTGGGCGGCGGGGTACGACGGCACGGGCGTCAAGGTCGCCGTGCTGGACACCGGAGTTGACGGCACGCACCCGGATCTGAAGGGCCGTATCGACGCGGCGAAGAACTTCTCCGAGGCGGCGGACACGGTCGACCGGGTGGGTCACGGCACGCATGTGGCGTCCACGGTCGCGGGGTCCGGCGCGCACTCCGGGGGCACGTACAAGGGGGTCGCGCCGGGCGCCCGGCTGATCAGCGGCAAGGTGCTCGACGACGGCGGCTACGGCGAGGAGTCCGGGGTCATCGCCGGCGCGCAGTGGGCCGTCGCGCAGGGTGCCGAGGTGGTCAACCTCAGCCTGGGCGGCCCCGACAGCCCCGGTGACGACCCCCTCGAACAGGCGGTGAACGAGCTGTCCGCCTCCTCCGGCGCCCTCTTCGTGATCGCCGCAGGCAACGAGGGCCCGAGCGCCGGAACCGTCGGATCGCCGGGCAGCGCCGCCGCCGCGCTCACCGTCGGCGCGGTGGACCGCACCGACGCCATGGCCGAGTTCTCCAGCCGCGGCCCGACAGCGGACGGTTCCCTCAAGCCCGACCTCACCGCCCCCGGCGTCGACATCGTCGCCGCGAAGGCCGCCGAGGGCACGGAGGGCGACCCGGCCGCCGACGGCTACGTTTCGATGAGCGGTACGTCGATGGCGACCCCGCATGTCGCGGGCGCCGCCGCGATCCTCGCCCAGCGTCACCCCGACTGGACCGGTGAGCGCCTCAAGGCCGCGCTCACCGCGTCCGCCAAGCCCACCCCCGGCGTCTCGGCGTTCGCGCAGGGCACGGGCCGTACGGACATCGTCCGCGCCCTCGGCCAGCAACTCACCACCAGCCCGGCCACCCTCGGCTTCCCCACCCAGCAGTGGCCGCACACCGACGACAAGCCGGTCACCAAGACCGTCACCTACCGCAACGACGGCGACCGCCCCCTCATCCTCGACCTCACCACCGAGGTGTACGGCGAGGACGGAAAGCCCGCCGCCGAGGGCATGTTCGAGGTCTCGCCGAAGCGGCTCACCGTCCCGGCGGGCGGCACCGCGACCGCCCAGGTCACCGCTGACAGCGGCGCGGGCACGGCCGACGGCGGCTTCGGCGGCTCGGTCACCGCGACGGACGGCGCCAGCATCACCGTACGGACCGGTGTCGGCGTACAGCGCGAGGTCGAGTCGTACAACCTGACCGTCAAGCACCTCGACCTCAAGGGGAAGCCCACCGGGCGGTCCCAGACCGGGGTGCAGGGGCTGGACAACAAGATCTGGAACGACTACTCGGACGACACGGACGGCGAGTTCACCGTACGGCTGCCCAGGGACCGGTACAACCTCGAAGGCCGGATCGACACGGGCGCGACCCCCGAGTCCGGGGACCTGGCCCTCCTCCTCAACCCGAAGTTCTCGCTCACCCGTGACACCACCCTCGTCATGGACGCCCGCAAGGCCAAGCCGGTCCGGATCACCGTGCCGGACGCCAAGGCCAAGCACACCGCCGCCACCCTCAACTACGGGTTCGACATCGACGGGCACCGGAGCGTCAGCACGTACGACATGGGCAGCTTCGCCAAGCTGCGGGTCGGGCAGTTCGGCGCCCGGCTGCCCGCGAACGAGGCGTTCGCGCAGTACAACGGCACCTGGACGCACGGCAGTACGAACTACCGGCCGGCGATGAACCGTACCGGCGATCTGTCCGGCTTCACCGCGAACCTGAAGCGCTCGCAGTTCGCCAAGGTCAGCATCCCCGCCGGTGCGCCCGCCAAGGGCAAGAAGGGGTCGCTCGTCGCCGCGCCCCTCACACCAGGGGACGGCTTCTGGCTCGACTTCCACCCGACCGAGTTCTCCCTGCCCGCCACCCTCACCGAGTACGTCCTGCCGGGCGTGAAATGGCGGTACGCCCTCTGGCAGACGAGTGGCACGGACGCGGACGGCGAAACCGTGTACGACGCCGGCCAGTGGACCGCGAACCCCCGGGCGTACAGCGCGGGCAAGCAGTACACCGAGCGCTTCAACACCGGCGTCTTCGGCCCGCATCTCACGGGCCCGCTGACCGGCAACGAGGACCGTCCGGGCGCGGTCCGCGTCGGTGACACCTTCATGGCGTACCTTCCGCTCTTCTCCGACGGCGCCGGGCACGTGGGCGACTCCCGTTACAGCAAGGCCGGGAGCACCCTCTACGCGGGCGGCACGAAGATCTTCGCCGCGAACACGGACCTGGCCGGCGTCTCGTACGAACTCCCCGCCGCCAAGCGCACGTACCGCCTGACGACGGACGTCTCCCGCCCCACCTCCCTCTCGTCGGTCTCCACCCGGGTCACCGCCGAGTGGACCTTCACCTCCGCGCACGTCACCGGTGCCGGGCAGCGGCTGCCACTGTCGGTGGTCCGCTTCACGCCCCGGCTGTCCACGGAGAGCACGGCCAAGGCGGGTACGCGTTTCTCTGTCCCGTTCACGGTCGAGGGCGCGGCCACCGCGCGCACCGCCCGCAAGCTGGCCTTCTCCGTCTCGTACGACGACGGCCGGACCTGGCACCCGGCGAAGGCGGTCGACGACAAGCGCCTCGACCTGCGCCACCCGGCGAAGGCGGGCACGGTCTCTCTGCGCGTGACGCTCACGGACGCGGTCGGCAACACCCTGAAGCAGACGATCCACCGGGCCTACCGGGCCGTCAAGTAGGCCTCTGTACACGTGTGTTGGTTGGACGCCCGGGTCGGCTTCGGCCGGCTCGGGCGCTCTTGCTGTGAACGGGACCCGCTGACCGTCGGAAAGTGCCCGACTCCAAAGTCGGCCAGTTGCTGACCCTCCTGGACCGCTCCGGCATCCCCCAGGAACTGGAAGAACTCCTCAAGGACCGTCCTGGCCCCAAGGGGGTACGCCCCCGGGTGGTGCCGGCCGGTCTGCTGCTGTCGGCGTACTACACCGGCCGGGCCACCGTCGCCGATGCCTGGCGCATCCTGCACTACAGCCTCAAGCCCAGAGATCCTGGATGCGGGTTGGGACAGCTACCCGTGGAAGCGGCACGCTGAACGTGCGAGCCAGGCCGCTGTAGATCAGTAGTACGGGCCAGAGGGATGCAGCCCGCCTGCGACTGCGGTCTCTGCACCGCATTGCCGATCGTGGACAAACTGCTGCCCGCTCCTGACGGTGTGCCGCGGGCATGCCGGCTCCCCATGCGCACCCTGCTGCGGAACCCCCGATCCTCCGGGTCCTCACGATTCCGTTGCGGCGGCTGGATGTCAGTGCGATGTCGTAAGGTCCGCCCATGAACTGGGGAGATGCACCAGCTTGGGCTGCGTTCGCTGTGTCACTGGGAGCCATTGGTATCAGCCTCAAGGCCAGAAGTGACGGCAAGCGTTCGGCTGATGCTGCGGAGAAGACCGCCGCTGTTGCTGAGGAGACCCTGGCCCACCAGCGAACGGTGGACGCTGCTCAGCGCGCGGCAGAGGAAGAGGCCAATCGGCCTCGTGTTGTGCTGGCCTTCGAGCATGCCAACAAGGCGAAGTGGCAGTTGGTCAACTACGGAACGGCGATCGCGACCAACGTGCGGATCACGGAAGCGGTTGCCGCCATGCACGGGGCTTTGTGAGGTCGCACTGTTGTTGCAGTGACCGCTCGCCGTTAACCTGCAGTGCCGCAGATGGATTGCGACGGGTTCTGGATCTTGCTCGAGCCGCTTGACCTGCGGTCCTGCAGGTTGGGTGAGGCTGCCGCAGTTGCGGTGAGAACGCCTAGGCGGAGAGTGCGGGGAGTGCGCCGGTGGTCGCAGTTCGGTGGATGCCTCCTCCGCGACGTCCTTGATAGCCCTGCTGATGAGCTGGTGGAGCACGGGGCAAAGCGCAAGGAGGACGTCTCGGTTGTGGGAGCGGCATATAGGCCATCACGCATGCCTGGGCGAACCTGTGGCAGCAACGCTGTGAGGGAGCTGGGGTCGCCGTGCGCGGCGTCCGTCTTCCTTGGGGCGCAGCGCGCCGGTTCTGGGCTGTGCAAGTGGCTGCGCCGGACCGGCGCGCTGGTGGACCGGACCGCCTCACGCGTCTACTGGGCTTGCATCGCGAACATGTCCCGTTGCCTCACCACACCCGTCCCGGCCTGGCGCGACACCCTACGGGCGGGCGCGTGACCATCACTGAGTCCTGACCGGTCTCCAGGACCGCCACGACGAAACCGTTGTCCATGCTACGGAGTTGGCAACCGCCTGGAAGACCGCCGCCGAACTCGCGCCGACCGGCGACGGAGGCGAGCTCGATCCCTGCTGAACAGGCCACCACCTACCAGGCCCGTCATGAACGCTCTCAATCAGCACTCCGACCAGGCAATCCGGGTCCTTGAACTACACGAACTCCTCGGCATGCCCGTCGACGATCCGGCCATGAACGTCACCGCAGCCGCTTCGGACGCCTCGCCCGTCACGGCTTCCTCACTCAACCTGGAGGAGGCCGCTGCCAGAAACAGACTTGGCGTGCATCAGCCCACGACAGCGGCTGTCCGCACTTGCCGGAGTCCCTTCCACATACGGGGCGGTGCTCCTACGGATTCACGGAATCTCACCTCCGCCCGTGCTGTAACGCCAGAGCTGCGGCCGGCCGCCGGACTACCCCACCTCGTCCGACCCGTCACCAGCGCGAATGCAGCAGGTGTATCCATGACGTTGTCGTATCGTGCAAGATGATGTATGGCTGACGATGCGGTGGCTGGCCGGGTGGGTTTACCTATAGAGACGGGGACTGAAGCGGCGTCCTTCGCCGGGCGAAGGTGGATCTGGCCGCTGATTCAACGGTGGTACGACAGTGACGGCGCGGTGCTGTTCATCTGTGGTCAACCGGGCGTCGGCAAGAGCGCGTTGGCGCGGCACTGGGCTAGCTTCAACCGGGACCGTGAAGGCGAGCCGGGCCCGCCACGATTGAGCGCCGCGCACTTCTGTGACTCCACTGACGATGCTTCCCTCGACCCGACCTCCTTCGTTCTCAGACTGAGTGACCAGCTCCGCGACAGTGTCTCAGGGTTCGCCGATGCGCAGGCCGCACACCTCGCGCAGGCGGCTTTCCACGAGAGCAGGATGAGCTTGTTTGGAAACGCGTACGCGGGTCATAACGCCGGTCTGTCGGTCGGGGTGTACATCGAGCGCCTGTCGCTGGTGGGCCGGGACTTCGACGCTGGGGCGTGCCGCCAGCTCGTTCAGGATCTCGTGGTCAGGCCCCTGTCGAACCTGTCCCTGCGGGCCCAACCGGTCGTGTTGGTCGACGCACTCGACGAGTCACGCCACCTGGGTCCCGGACTGAACATCGAGAATCTCGTGCTGCGCGGGCCGTTGCGGGGCGGTCCACTTCGGCTGGTCGTAACGAGTAGGGACAGCCCCCGCGACCTTCGGGCGAACGATGCCCTGATCAACTTTTCCGATCACCTCGCGGAGGGCATGGCCGACGTCGAGCAGTATCTGCGCACGCGAGCGCCACGGCTGGTGGACGGCGCGACGGCCACGGATGTGCAGAGCATCGCCCACGCCAGCAACGGCAACTTCCTGTATGCGCGCCATGCTGCGGCTGGTGGGTCAGGCGACGGTCTCACAGATCTGTACCGGAGGATGCTCGAGACCCTGCGTCGCTCGGGGCCCTCATCCGGCACCGAACGATGGCGGCACGAGATACGCCCGGTGCTGGCCGCGTTGGCGGTCGCGCGAGAGGAAGGCTTGGACACCGATCAGCTTGCTACGATCACCGGTTTGGATCAGTCGGCTGTTCTCGACGTCCTCGAGGACCTTGGCAGCTTCGTGACGGGTACTGGCCGTCATCGGCCCTGGAAGATCTATCATTGGTCGTTCTCCGACTTCCTCACCACCTCGGACGAGGCTCCTATCCTCGCGGGCGAGGCGCATGCTCGAGTCGCGCGCGCTCTCGCCGAGGAGTGGCACGGGGCGTGGGGCGAATGCGTCAACCGGTACGCGAGAACGCATACGGCGTTTCATTTCAGGGCGTCCATCGACGCGCTGAGGCCCGAGACCAGCCTGGGCAGAGGCGTGGTGAAGGAATTCTCGGACTTCGTCAGCGATAGCAGCCTTCTGCTCTCTGCGTCACGCCAGCAGATTCAGGACCTCCTGCTGAGGCACGCCGCCGACCTCACGCTCAAACCGCTGGCCTCCGAATCCGTCATGGTGCTGCGCCGCTCGTTTCATCAGTTGTCCGACACCGATCTCGCCCCCCGGGCCTCGCTGTTGCGTCTGGTCGCGCTGCAGTCGGAGTGCACCGACGTGGCCGACGGGCTGCTGGCCGCCGCGCAGCTGTCAAGTTGGTGGCCGCGTTGGAGCAAGTGGCAGGTGGAGCCCGAGCACGCGGTCGTCGCTGCGGTGGACGGTGATGTAATCGGGCCGCCGAGATTCTGCTCTATCGCCGGGAGCGAGGCACTGGTCGTGCCGCGCCGGCATCGAATCGCCATTGTCGACGTCGGTTCGAACGGCGCTCTGCAGTGGGCCCTGGACCTGCCCGACGTGGCAGTGACCGCCATCGACCTGTTCCAGTCCGGCGGTGACACGCTGATAGCGGTCGGCGCGGACGAGGGGACGGTGCAGGTGTGGAACCTCGTCACCCGCAGCAGGATCGCCAGTTGCCGGGAGGCTGGTGACGGCCAAGTGAACGCCGTCCAGTTCGTTGCGAACGACACAGGAGCACCATTGTTGGTGGTCGGTGCGGAAGGCGCCAGGGGATACGTGAACATAGCGACGGGGACTGCTCATGTCGGGCGTCCCACGGGTTCGGCCGGCACGTTGCAGGTATGGCGGATTGGCCCCACTTGTCGCCTTGAGTATGAGCTGCTGCCCGGTCATGAGGAGAGCGTTAGCGCTCTCTATTGCGCTCTTCACGGTGACGACGTTGCGGTGGTCGCGGTGGTCGACATGTCATTTCTGGGCGACGAGTCCGAGTCCAACCCGCTGATGAGGATGGAGTCCACGAGGTCAGTGCTCTACTGGTCCCGCCCCTCGGTTGATGCGGAGCGTGTGTCCGTCGACGACGACATATCGAACCGCGACTACGTCGGCATGTCGATGCTCGAGGGTCGGCCGCACTTGTTGAGCGAGTTCGACTCGGCCGACCTCTCAGCTCGCAGGCTGAGCTGGCATGACCTGCTCGTCAGCAGCGACACAGTGCTGTTCGAGTACCCGGAGCCCGGTTCGGTGTTGGACGGGGCACTCACGGCACTCGACAGGGACGAACGTCTCTGCGTGCATCTCCAGCACGGCTGCGCCACCGTCTATTCGCTGTCCGATCGCAAGATCGTCGCCACGCTAGAGCGTATGCCGAAGTCGGTCTCCTACCTCGGTATCCATCAGTACCCGAACGTGCTGCTCTTGGCATCGGTTGACAGCGAACAGGTGAGGCTTTGGTTCGTTCCGCAGACGGAGGAGGTGGGTGGCACCGACGAGGGCCCGCAACCGCCTGTGGATCTACGACACACGAGTTGGATCGGCGGCACCCAACTGCTCGGTTGCTCCGGCAATGACGTCTTGGTGATCGACACGGACACCGGCGAGGACCAAGTAGTCATCTCCTGGGACAGCCCGGTTTGGGCGGCTGCCGCCGACCTCGCGGGTTCGGGCGGCTTCGCGATCGTGGACAGCACCCGGAACATCGCCATCGTCGACCCCTCCGGCGAGACTGTCGCATGCCGGGACAGCGGCCTTCGATGGCCAGAGCAAAACGCTATCGCTCTCCTACTGAAGGGTGATCGGCTGTTGATGGTCTACGGCGGTGCCGATCGCGAGGTGCACCTCGTCATCTGGTCGGCCTCGGGCGACGAAGGTGCCGACGAATACCTCGATGACACCCTCATGACCCAGACGGCTGCCGTTATGGAGCTGCAACTCCTGGACTCACACCGTGGGTTGTGGATGGCGATGACGATGGCGGACGGCCGCCTTGACGTGATCCGGGTCGTGGAGGGCAGGTTCGAGCAACCGTTCAGCAAGGAGCAGACGTCGACGTTCTTCGAACCGCGGCCGCACTCCGTGCGACTCCATGAGCTGGACACCGAAGTTTGGGTGACGTTTCGCCTTGAGGGATCCACCGTTCGGGTACTGCGGCTGACCGGCGGCGATGACGCTGCCGAGATTGATACAGGAGTCGCGGGCGCCACGTTGGACATGCTGCTCGTGGAGGGTCGGCCATGGATCTTGCTTGGCGTCGGTCACACATTGGTCGTGTGGGACAGCAGCAGCGGCGTTCGGCTCAGAATCGACTGCGGCGGTGAGGTCCGGCACGCTTTCTGGTCCGGGCGACACATCTTGGTAGTCGCCTCACGCGGGTTCATCGGCCTCGTCGTGCGCTGGAGCGCACACCGCGAGGAATCCTGACGGCAGTACCACAGGCTCTTCCGAAGCTTGGATGGCGCATTTGCGTTGAAACCCTCCGGGCTCGACCCGGGCAGGGGAGAATTGCTGGATCTGCTGGTGAAAGGAGCGGAATCTTGCCGGATCCAATCACGTTGGTGGCTATCGGGGCAGCCGCGCTGAGCGAGGGTGTGAAGTTCCTCTACGGCCAGGCTGGTGAGGTGCTGAAGCAGCGCAGGGAACGCAAGGCTAAGGCCGTCGAACTTCCCGCAGATTTGTTCGAGACCCCGTCAGGGGCACTCCAGCTCGACTTGGTGCGCGCCGGTGAGCTGGAAGCGGAATTGCGAGAGCTCCGCCGGGCACTCAGCGAGTACGGCCAAGGCGTGGACGAGATCGATCTGCAAGACGCTCCGACAATCGAGCAGGTCGACGCCCTGCGTCGGACCCTGGAAGCCGTTTACGGCCAACCGATCGTCTTCATGGGCGAGTCGAGGCAAAAGAGCGCCATCGATGTCACCAGCGAGGCCTCCGTCAAGGAGGTTCGCGGCTACGTGGCAGCGATACGAGCCCGCGCGATTCGCTCCGGCTCGCTTGAAGCCAGCGTTCGCGCCGACTCAGTCGAACAGGGCGGGCAGGCCATTGGCCTTGATGTCGGCGAGATTGGCTCTTAGTGGGCGGTTCGTGAGTTGATGTCCGTTCCGGGCTTGGTTACTGCTTCTTGCTGAAGGTGCCGGGCTCGGCCTCGGTGAGGATTCCTAGTGTGACCAGGCGTTTCATCTTGGCTCGGGTGCGTTCGATGTGTTTCGGCAGGAGCTCGAAGTCGAGGGCCTGGCAGATGTCGCGGGCCCTCAGTGGGCCGGTGGTGTCGTTGAAGACGGCGAGGATGCGCGGGTAGTCCGGGTGCTCGGGCAGCTCCAGACTCCCTGATGGGTCGGGGCTCTGGGCAGGGATTCGGTCGGCGAGGCCGGTGATGGTCGTGCGGGTGATGGCGAGGTGTTCCAGACGTAGTTGGGCCTCGCGGAGCTGGGTCTGCAGGGTGTCGATCTGGGTGCGGAGATCGTCGGCCAGGGCCCGGGCGGCGTCTTCCTGAAGGTCGAGCGCCTGGAGGAGGGGGCTGAGGTTCACGCGCCGGCCACCTGCGGATCGCGCCAGGTGAGCGTGCTCGCGTCGGTGAGCCGACGGGCCATGACGTGGGTCATGGCCCAGTAGACGCGTGAGGTGGAGGAGGCCGGGCGGTGTTCGTAGTCGCGGACCAGGCGCCGGTGCAGTATCAGAGTCCCGAACGTCTGCTCCACCCGCCACCGTTTCGGCTGCGGAACGAATCCCCGCTCCTCAGGGTTGCGCCGGACGATCTCGACGTCGATGCCGAGGGCGG
Source organism: Streptomyces sp. NPDC058678 (assembly GCF_042714835.1). Lineage (NCBI taxonomy): Bacteria > Bacillati > Actinomycetota > Actinomycetes > Kitasatosporales > Streptomycetaceae > Streptomyces > Streptomyces sp. NPDC058678. The sequence goes on from NZ_JBHXSG010000074.1 coordinate 25,372, forward strand.
CCCCGTGCGTGACGACCTGGTTCTTGAAGCCCTGGTCGACCAGGGCCTTGCTGACCGAGCCGCCGGCCGCGACGGCGACTTGGTCGAGCAGAGCGATGCCGGCGGCGTTGTCGTGGACACTCGCGGCCAGCACGGTGACGGCGATGACCAGGCCGAGGACGTCCACGGCCAGTCCTCGCTTGCGGCCAGGCATCCGTTTCGCGGCGTCTTTGCCCGTCGTGACTGCGGGGACCCCGGTGGCCGCCCGGACACTCCACCGCGTCCATGCACTCTGGCAACGAGGCAGGCGGTCCCGCGTCCTCAGTGAGCAGCTGCTCGGCCGGTACGGAGTGGGCTGGAAAACCGTTCTGGCGTCTCAGCCCACACTCCAGTCGGCGCGGACGCTCACGAGCCCCATGCACGCATGGGTGCCGTTGACGGCACCGCCAGCGATGATCACGTTGCCCGTGCAGCAGATGCCACGGCGCCGCGAGTGGGAGGGTGCCCAAGCTCCCCAGACCGGACCACTGGTACTGCACACCGCTTCAAGACATGCCGTCGTGCTTAACGGGCGAAGCCGCCCTCGCCCTCGACCAGTCCCGCACCGAAGACGAGTTTCAGCCGGTCGTGGTAGACGGTGAGCTATCGATCGGGGGTGGTCGGATCAGCCGCCGGTCAGGCCCCGCTTTCCGTAGCTGTCAGCGGATTCGCGTTCGGCGGCGGCTTCGGCCTGCCGGTTCCGTCGGATGACTTTGCCGACGATCTGCCCGGTGCCTCCCCGGCTTCGGCTTCCCAGTCGGCCTCGATCCGGTACATGGCCCGGGTCTTGTGCTTGGCAAGGACGTCGACGCCCATCTCGTGCCGGTCAGGTCGATACGGTGCTGCCAGGCGCCTTTGCAGCACAGCTGGTCGACCTCCACGAATGCCCACACCAGCGTCGCGCCGACCTCCCGTGGGCGGCGGCGCAGCCGCGTGGCGGCGGATGGTGTTGTCGGGGCAATCACGGAGATCGCGTACAGATCGTTCGGGCGGGCGGCGAGGCTGAGGCCCTTCTGCTGGAAGACCTACGGCTTCAGCCCGGCGGCCGCGCCCTGCCTCCAGCAGCTCGTAGGGGAAGGGCTCGTGCTCGATGTGGACGCCGTACCGGATCCAGTGCCAGTGGAAGGGGAAGCGGGGCAGCTCCAGCTCGAGGACGGCGATGGCGCGGTGGTGTCCGTCGGACACGTAGATGTCGCGCCACCGCTCGTTGATGCACAAGAGGATCGGCTTTTCGAGGCCGTCCTCCTCGATGGACGCCTTGAGTTCGTCGACCTTCTGCCGGTCCTTGCCCTGGGCGAACTGACGGCGGCAGTCGGCCCACCGACGGAAGTCGGTGGGCATGATCTGCCGGTCGTTGAGCATCGACGTCCGCATGCGTCCGCGGTACTTCATGCCGGGCTCCTTCCGGCGTAGGCGGCCGGTGCGGGGGTCGGCATGCTGGTCACAGGCGGCGGGCGAGGTCCGTGGTGATGCGTTCGGCTTCGGCGCCGTCGGCGAGGATCTGCGCCTGGAGCTTGTTCGCCTTCCGCTTGCTGAGCGGCGCCACGTTCATCTCGTGGCGGACCCAGGCGACGCGGTTCTCGCGGGCGCCGGAGCGGATCAGCTGGTCGACCTCGACGAAGCCGCGGAGCAGGCTCAGTGTGAGCTGCTTGGGGTTACGCATCTTCGGGGCGCTGAGCAGCATCCACATCGCGCCCTTGGGGGCGATCACGGTGGCGACGCGGAAGTCGTGGGGCTTGCCGATGATGGCCTGCTGGACGCCGGTCTTCCAGACGTTCTCCGGGACGCCGGCGGCCTCGCCCTGTGCCTCGTCGGCGAGGGAGAGCAGCAGGCGCGGCTTGGGTCAGTCCTGTCCTGACGGCGGGTTATGGCCGCCTTGATTCCCATGGCCGGTGGCGACGGCGTCCCCGAAGGACGCGGCGAGTGCTCGCGCGATCAGGTCGGGCAGTTCCGTTTGCCCGTCGTCCTCGGCCCAGCGCGTCAATGCAGTGTGCATTGTGGCCAGGCATGCGCTGGTCGCGGCCTGGGCACGGAACGCGGCGTCGTGGGTCGTCGCGTCGTCCAGGCCGAGGGCGTTGACGATGGCCTGCTGGAGAGCGTACTGGCTGTCCAGATGCCGGGCCCGCAGCGCGGGCGTCGAGACCATCAGCCGGAGGCAGTCCAGCAGGAACCGCTCGCTCACTGCTGGTTCGCCCCCCTCGTCACCGGTCAACACCGTGGCCGCATCGATGAGTGCGCCACCGACGCGGCGTACCACGGGCTGCGTCACGGGCGATGCGGCGACCTTCTCGGCGATGAGCCGGGCGGGCTGGTCGATGAGGACGAGGTCCTCCTTGGTGGGGAAGTGCCGGTACACGGTCATCGCCGAGACACCGGCAGCCTCAGCGACTTCGGCCACCGTCACCGCGTCGTAGCCGCGGTCGGTAAACAACCGCACCGCATGCTCCTGGATCACGCGCCGCGTCCCGGCTCGCTGCCGTTCCCTCAGGGTAGGCTTTCGCTCCGTCATATGGTAGACACTACCGCAATGTTAGTAACTAACGTGCGGATGGGGTGGACGGTGTGAGCGGTCAGGTCGGCAGGACGGCTTTGGTGACGGGTGCGTCGCGTGGCATCGGCCAAGCGATCGCAGCCCGGCTCGCAGCGGAAGGGGGCATGGTCATCGTGCATTTCGGCACGGACGAGAGCGGGGCGGCGGCGACGGTCGAGGCGGTAGAACGGGCTGGTGGGGCCGCCCGCGCCGTCCGGGCTGAACTGGGCGTGGACGGCGATGTCGAGACGCTCTTCGCCGGTGTCGAGGACTGCTTGTCGGGTAGACCGCTCGACATCCTCGTCAACAACGCCGCGGCTGCACCTGCCGGCCCGCTCGGCGCGACGACCCGGGCGGAGTTCGACCGCCTGTTCGCGGTCAACGTGCGAGCGCCGTATTTCATCATCGAGCACGCAATGCCCCTGCTGCGTGACGGCGGCCGGATCATCACGATCTCATCGGCGGCGACCCGGATGGCCAACTCGGCCCAGACGTCCTTCGCCATGACGAAAGCCGCGGTCGAGACGATGAGCAGGACCCTGGCCAACCAACTCGGGCCCCGGGGGATCACGGTGAACGCTGTCGCTCCCGGAGCCACCAGGACGGCGGCCAACGGAGCCATCTTCGACGTGCCGGGCCTCGCCGAACAGATCACCGCTATGACGGCACTCGACCGGCTAGGCGGGCCCAACGACGTCGCCGATGTGGTCGCCTTCCTCGCATCCGACGCCGCTCGCTGGATCACCGGCCAGGTCATCGACGCGAGCGGCGGCCTGTTCCTCGGTCCACGCGTCTGACCGACGAGGGCGACGCGACGACCGGAGAGGACCATGGGACCCGACATTGCCCGCATCCACCACGTGGGCCACATCGTCGAGATCCTGGCTCAGGCGCTCAGCCTGTACGAGCGGCTGGGGTTCGTCATGCCACCGCCCAGCTGTCCGGCGATGTCCCGGCGTGAGGGTGCGGCGCCCGAACCCTTCGGAGCCGCCAACACCCATGCGGATTTCCCGTATTCCTTCCTCGAACTCGCGACATGGGTGAAGGAAGGAGACACCGGGAGCCTGCCCGCCGACACACACCTCGTTCCCCTGCAGGCGCCGGCCGAGGTGTTGCCCCTGCTCGTGGAACGGATCGGCGAGACCAGCGCTAACCTGGCCGCGCGCCTGGACCGCTTCCAGGGGGTGCACATCCTCATGTTCTCGTCGCCCGCCATCGACAAGGTTGCCGAGCGACTGACCTCCGCCGACGTACGGCACGGCGGGGTCAACACAGTGCGGCGAGCCGCACCCGAGGGCGCGAAAGTTCCGGTGGAGACGGTCCGATACCTGGAGATCGACGGCGAGGGACCCGATGCCAGGCCGGGCACGGTCGCAGAGGGGCGGGTGGGGCGCTGTCACGTTGTTGGGTGGGTAGGTGTCTGATGGTGTGTCGCGGTGTGGTGGAGCCCGGTTCCGGGCTGTGCTCAGGCCGTGGTGGACAGGCCGACGACTTGGGTGATCTGCTCCCAGATTGCGAAGCGGACGGTCATCTCGGCCCGGTAGTCGTGTGCGGGCATCAGATGGCGGCGGGGCCGGAAGTGGGGTGAGATGCCGCTGAATGCGGACAGGAACCGCTGGGCTGCGCCGGTACTGTGGAAGCCCTTCATAGCGCGTTCACGCTGCCTGGTTGGCTGGTGGCTGTTCTCCGCCCGGTTGTTCAGGCCCTTGTGCGAGCGATGCTCGACGGAGGGCATGATCTCGCGGTGGGCCGCGCCGTAGGAGCGGAGCTTGTCGGTGACGACCACCCGCGGCACCGCACCGGTCTTCTTTATCAGCCTGCGGAAGAAGCGCCTGGCCGCGGCCTTGTCCCGGCGGTTCTGCACCAGGATGTCCAGGACGTTGCCGTCCTGGTCGACGGCCCGCCACAGGTACCACTGCTCTCCGTTGATCTTGATGAAGACTTCATCCAGATGCCACTTGTCCCCAGGCCGAGGCTGCCGGCGGCGCAGCGCGTTGGCGTAGGTCTGCCCGAACTTCCCACACCACCGCCGCACCGTCTCATAGGAGACGCTCACGCCGCGCTCGAACATCAGCTCCTCGACCTCGCGAAACGACAGCGGGAAGCGGTAGTACAGCCACACGCAGTGGGAGATGACCTCGACCGGATACCGGTGCCCCTTGTACGACAGCGACGCACTCCCCACCGACGACCCCTCCCAGGCTGACCAACCAGAAGATCATCCCACCGGTCAGCCAACGTGACAGTGCCCGACGCGATCGTGTCACCGGAGTACCCGCACCCGCTGCACCCAAGTCGGATCCGTCGCCCGACGCTGCACAGACGAAGCAACTCATTGCCGCGCTCGGTGCGATTAAGCCTGAACTCGTGCTCAAGGAGGACCGCGCAGTACGACGCTCCGTCAACGTGTGCCGCGACGTCAAGGCTGGGAAGGACGACGCGACCCTAGCGAGCAACGCCAACTACCGGTTCAGCGGCGGAACGGCCGGACAGCTCACGGATGCTCAGGGCGCGAAGATCGTGACTGCCGTGAAGGACGCATTCTGCGCGTAGTCTGCCTCGACCCGTTCTACTGGGCGTGTACGCGTCGCGGGTGATGACCCCGCGTGGATCGACCGCCGTGACCGGCCTGGAGCTGATGACCGCGTTGCACCCGCCGACCCGCGCCTCGGAGCCGGACGCCGACGGCAAGCGGCACTCCGAGCACAACCCCGGCAGCCTGGGCAAGGACCCGGTGGACTGCGCGCCGTGCGAGGCCCCCGACGGACACCCGCTCCTCAAGGATCTGCCGCGCTTCCACGTTCGCGGCCCGGGGGAGAAGCTGTTCGAGGAGGCGTACGACTGGGCGCGGCCGATGACGGATGCCGAGTGCACCCTGCGGCACCTGGTCGGCATCGACGTGAACATGGCCTTCGCCGCCGGCGCCAACGGCCTGGTCACGGCCTCGGCGCGCCGACGCACCTCAAGGCGCCGGTGTTCGATGCGACGCTGCCCGGCTCCTGGCTGGTCGACCTCTCCCATGTGGACCTGTCGAGGGTGAGGCTCGGCAAGGACAAGTGGGCGGACCTGGACGCCAGTCTGCTGCCCAGCCCGTTCACGCCGAAGGGCGAGCAACCGCAGGGCCCGGCCTGGTACGCGACGCCGACCGTCGCTTACGCGGTGGAGCTCGGCTACGACGTCACGCCGATCGAGGCGTACGTCCGCTACGAGAGTGGCCGTTACCTGGACGGCTGGTACCAGCGGCTGCGCGACGCCTTCCTCGCCACGATGGCCGACCTCGGCGTGGACGCCGCCATGGAGGCGGCCGACTTCCTCGCCGCGATGGACGGCTACCGCGACCGTGACCCGGAGCTGGCGATCGTCGTCTCCGCGGTCAAGGCGACGGTGAAGGGCGGTCTGGGCAAGCTCCGCGAGCGCCCCCGAGGCGAGGGCTGGAAGCCCGGCCAGCCGTGGCGCGCCCTTGCCCGCCCGACCTGGCGGCCGGACATCCGCGCGGCGGTCATCTCCCGCACCCGGATCAACCTGCACCGAAAGATCGTCAAGCACGCGGCGTTCACCGGCCAGTACCCGGTCGCGGTCCTGTCCGACTGCGTCGTGTACGCGGCCGATGGCACTAGCCCGCTGGACTTCCTGCCCTACCGGGACGGCAAGCCGCTGCCGGGCGGGTTCAAGCTCGGCATCAACCCGGGCTTCGTCAAGTGGGAGGGCACCCAGAGCGTCCTGTGGGGCGAGGAGGTCCGCGAGCGGTTCAACGCCCCGGAGCTCAACCTCGCCCGGTACATCAAGGACGGGCAGGTCACGGACAAGGACAGCGGGGAGTAGCAGGCGATGAGCATGTTCGGGGACGGCCTGGAAGCCGCGGTGCAGAAGGCGTTCACCCGCCCAGCGCCCAAGAGCGCGGGCGCGCAGATGCGGTACCTGGTCAAGCAGCTCAAGGGCACCAGGGCCGTTGCTCAGATGCTGCGGATCTCCCAGCGCACCGTCGAGCGGTACGTGAAGGACCAGATCAAAAAGCCACGCCCGGACCTCGCCGCGCGCCTGGAGCGCGAGGTGAAGGCCCGCTGGCAGCCACAGATCCGCGCCAAGGCCCGCCAGAAGGCGGCGACCACCGGCGGCATCGTCATCGACACCCGCGCCCGGCTCGGCTACACCGCGCCGATCGGCTCGACGGACCAGGACCGCATCCGGCACCTGACCGTCGCGCTTCCGCCGCAGTACGCGGCCCGCCTCTTCGACGCCCAGGAGCAGGGTGCCACCGAGCAGCGCCTGCAGGAGCTCGCTGCTGAGGCACTCAAGGAGGTGTACTTCCAGGACGGCGGCCGCCGCGCCGGAACCTCGAGGAGGTCCGGTTCACGGACATCGAACACCTTGAGTTCGACTTGTAGATCTCGAAAGCTGCGAGTCCGCGTTCGCCGCCCCAGCACGTCCAACCTCAACTACCGCGCCGGGCAGACCGTTTCCAACCTGGTCGTGACCAAGGTGTGCACCGGCGGCCAGATCAAGCTCTACAACAGCGGCGGACACGTCCACCTGATCGCCGACCTCAAGGGCCTGTATACCAGCTCCGTCGTCGACGGCACCTCCCCCTGGGGCAGCCCCTTCGTGCCGGCCAACCCCACCCGCTTCCTCGACACCCGCAACGGCACGGGTGCCCCGTCGGGCGGCTCGGCGCGAACAGCACCCCCACCGTGAAGGTCGCCGGAGTCCACGGGGTACCGGCCGGCCGACGCGATCGCCGTCCTGGTCAACAGTCCACCGGTCAGGGCGACAGCCATGGCCGTGGCGAGAGCCCGGCGAAGGTCGGTGCGCGTGAACACGACGCTCCTGCGGAGCGCGTGGCCTGTGGCAGCCCGCGATGATCTGAGTGCGGCGGGAGGGGGACTCACCACGCAGCGCAATGGTTGCACGTCCAGTGCACCATGGGGTGGCCTCGCGATCCGGGCTTCCCCGGCGGCTGGATTACGGGCGCATTCCCGCTCGGTCGGTGAACGGTCTGGAATTGGTCAATACCTTCCACCTGCCCTTGGCCGGGGCCGGGACGCGCTTGTTCACTGCGCCCTATGACACTCACGAGACCTTCGGCACCCATGAGATCCCTGATCCGTCCGGGAAGGACGGCCACCGTGCTGGCCGGCGCGCTTGCCGCCCTCAGTCTGTCCCTGGGCACAGCTTCCGCCGACACGGTGCAGGCGGAGTTCGGGACCGACTACCACGACCCGGTGACCGCCGCCCCGGCCATCTCGACGCCGCACACCAAGTCGTGTTCGGTCACGATCGCCCAGGCGCAGTTCAAGGACTTCACCCCCTACACCGGCACCTACACGCCGCCCACCGGCTGCGGCACCCCCGGCCGCTGGTCCAAGGTCGTCCTGCGGATGGACGGGAGTGTGAAGGGACGGCAATACGACCGGCTCGGTTATCTGGACATCGGAGGTGTACAGGTCTTCCGTACATCGACGCCCGAGCCCTCGCAGGACGGGATCAACTGGTCCGTCGAGAAGGACGTGACCGAGTACGAGAAGACGCTGAGTAGCGCACAGTCGGTCGACATGCTCATAGGCAACGTTGTAAACGACACCTACACCGGCGTGCTCGACGTCAAGGTGACCCTCACCTTCTACGCCCCCGAGCCCGGTCGTACACCCTCCGCCCCCGACCGGGTCATCCCCCTCAGCGACGGTGACAGCGTGACGACCGGCGCCTCGCTGACCACTCCACGCAACTCCACGCGGATTCTCGCCGAGGTGTACGCCACCGGCTCGGGCGGCGGCTGTGAGGAGTTCTGGTACTCGGTGGTCACGCCGTCCGCGTCGTACTCCTGCCAGGGCGGGGACGACGGTCCGTACCGCGAGGTGCAGGTGAGCATCGACGGGAAGGTCGCCGGAATCGCCTCGCCGTATCCGAACGTGTGGACCGGGGGCTGGTCGCCCTACCTGTGGTCGGTGATCCCCGCCCCACACGCCTTCGACGTACGGCCGCTGGAGTTCGACCTGACTCCGTTCGCGGGGCTGCTCAACGACGGCAGAGCGCACAAGGTCGACGTGTCGGTGGTCGGGGTGCCGAGCGGCCAGACGGGGTGGAGCGCGCCGACGAACATCCTGGTGTGGCAGGACGCACACAAGTCGGTGGTGACGGGGGCCGTGACGTCGTACAAGAGGGCGGATCCGGCGGTGAGCAACACCTACACCGACGGTTCGCTGCGCCACCTGGTGACCGACGGCGAGGACCGGTTGAAGGTCACCGGCTACCTGGACACCTCCCACGGCCGGGTCACGACGACGGTCGAGCGGACCGTCACGACCGCGATCGACCACCAGTGGACGCCGGACGAGAACACCGACGACCAGACCGGTACGTGGAGCGACCACCAGGCCGTGACCACCAACGGCCAGGTGTCCCGCACGAACCGCACCTACACGCTCGACGGCCGCTCCACCATCGACAGCGCCAACCGCCTCCGCGTGATCATGTCCGTCGGCGACCACGCGCTCCTCGACGCCACCCGCATCGACGACATCTACCAGGGAGACGCCACCTTCACCCTCGGCGTCCCTCGCGAGGACCGGCACGCGGTGGCCACAACCAGCGAGCGCTACCGGCTCCGGGCTCCCGGCGCGTGCTACGACCACACACTCGCGACGGAGCAAGGGGTGCTGACGAAGGACATGCGCGGCTGCTGACCCCGGACCCAGCCCTTGGCGCGCAGTCGCCGACAGCGTCATGCTTTTGTGGAACCGGCGCCCGATCAGCGTCTTGATCCTTGGCAGCCTCCAGGTCTGGTCCGGCCATCCGTGCGCGAGCGGCCCCTTGGCGAGTTCCTGCTCGAGCACGGTGAACAGGGCCTCACTCAGCTTGGGCCGTGACACCGGCCCGGCAGACCGCAGCCCCTCGGTGCTGGCGTCGTGCCAGGATCGGCGCCAGCGCTGCACCGAGCGCACACTCACCCGTAAGTCCTTGGCGACCTCGGCGTTGGAGGCACCCGCAGCGAATCGCTCCGCTGCCTCCAGCCGGATCCGCTCGCGAAACGCCTGCCGTTCAGGCGTCAGCCCACCACCCTGCGGATATCCGACACAACCGGCATACCGCGACGATCACGCATCGTCAGCCCCCAACGACATCACGCCGCAAAGGTCAGTAACTACCCGGCCTTGGGACACAGTCATGCCGGACCCGGAGGCCAGCGGCCCTCTTGCAGGACCGCAGAAAACATAACTGGGGCTTCGCCAGAGTTTTGTGAAGTGTCGGGCAGACTGCTGAGGGCGGGCTTTTCTGGCATGACGCGGTGGGTGACCATAGGGGGGGTGCAGCCGCTCGATCTGCCGGGCCTCGCGGCTGTCCAGCGGGTTGGATCCTGGCCACGGTGTCGGCACGTCTCACGGAGCGTTCGGCGGCAGACCTATGACCGCGAGTGGGGACCAGTTGGGGCCCCCGCACGGACCAGATCCATCGGCTGGTGTCGAAGTCTCCGACGCGGCAGCCTGAGACCTCGCCTATCCGGGCGGTGCAGGCGGCGAAGGGGACGACATCTCGCCAGCCGCGGTAGTGGTCGCCAGCCGGGCGCCCGGGAGGGGGTGACCTTGACGATGCCGTCACGGGCGGCCTGGAGCCGGTCGCCAAGCGCTCCTGACCTGCACTGTCAAGCAGACCCTCCGCCTGCACGCACGAGGAATCCTGTCGGACAAGGACGAATGGGCATCCGGCTGGTGCGGGACGTTCCGATGCCGGCCGCCGACCGGGTTCACACCTGGAGTCCGGGAGCCGGCGACTCCCCTGTGGGCTGCGGTTCGAGCACCTCGCCACACTCACACTCGTGGTGGTCGAAAGCCGCCCGGGCCGAGTTGTGCTGTTGGGGCATCCGGCCGGGGCGGCGTCGTACGCGGCTGGGCGGCCGCTGGGTGCGCGGTTACGGGGTCGTGTAGGGGTCCTGGCTGATCAGGTGGGCCTTCAGCCCCTCGCCGACGCCAGGTTCCGGGGTTCCGGCCCAGTCCTTGATGAGTACGGCGCCGGTGCTGCAGCCCCACGGGTTCCAGGTCCATGCGAGATAACCCATGTTGTGCGCGTCGGCCCAGTCGACCAGCCGCTGCATGTAGTCGAAGCCGCAGTTGTCTTGGCCGAACTCACCGATGACGACCGGCACTTGTTGTGCGAGCGGCGCGACCTGGCTGTCCCAGCAGGATTCGGTCGCGCAGGCGTTGAAGCTGTAGGAGTGCCATGACGCGGCGAGGTTGTTCAGTGGGTCGGTCGGCTTGTACGTCAGCCACTCCCGCATGCCGTTGGCCCACTCCAGGCCACCCAGCATGAGGACGTTGGTCGCTCCGGTGGCCCGGACCGCGTCGACCAGGTCCTGCATGCCGGCCGTCTCATAGGGAAGGCCCGTGCAGGTACCGCCGTCTCGCCAGCACCGCCAGCCGACGGTCTTGTCCCAGTCGGCGGCGATCTCCGGGTACGGCTCGTTGAACAGATCGAAGACGACGGCATCATTGCCCTTGAAGGCGTTGGCGACACCGGTCCAGAACTGGGTGGCGTACTGCGCGTCCGGCATCGGTTTCTGGCAGGTCGCGGTGGCGTCCTTGCAGTGCCAATCCGGCCCGTTGGTGTAGGCACCCCGGGTCCAGTGCAGATCGAGGATCGGGGTGATGCCATTGGCCACCAGCAGGTTGACGTAGTCCTTGACGCCCTGCTGGTAGGTGGCTCCATTGGGCGAGCCGTTGATGCCGAGCCAGCATTCCTCGTTCAACGGCACGCGTACCGCGTGGATGTTCCAGGTCTTCATCGCGTCGACGGAAGCCTGGTCGACCGGGCCGCTGTCCCATAGCCCCTTGCCCTGCACACAAGCGTATTCACCGCTGGAGCGGTCCACACCCAGCAGCCGGTACTGCTTGCCGCTCGCGGTGACGATCTTGTTGCCGGAAACCTTCAGTTCCGGGGCCGGACCACTGGGACCGCTGGTCGGAGTGGTGGTGGGGCTGGGGGTCGGGGATGTCACCGAGCCGGTACAGGTCACGCCGTTGAGCGCAACCGATGCGGGTTGCGGATTGGCGCCCTTCCACGCACCGGTGAACCCGATGGAAGCCGACCTGCTCGTATCCAGCGCTCCGTTCCAGTCGAGGCTGGTGGCGGACACGTGGGTTCCGGACTGTGTCCACGTGGCACTCCAGCCGTTGGTGACCTTCTGGTCGGAGTTCGGGAAGTCGAACGTCGCGGTCCACCCTCGCACGGGGGAGCCGAGATTTGTGATGGCCAGGTTCGCGGTGAACCCTCCCGGCCATTCGCTCTGCACCTTGTACGCGACCGAGCAGCCGGTGGCGGCTGCCGATGCGGGCAGGGTGGCGATTGCAAGGCCACCCAGGATCAGTGCACCGGCGGCGCCGGTGGCCATTAAGGCGTGACGACATTTCACTTGATCTCCTCGTTGCCGTAAGGGATCGATGAGCTCGATACCCAGCTGATCGACGAGCTGGTGAGCCGGGCCCAGGCCGAGGGCCTGCAGCTGACCGGTCCACCAGGGGGTACTGCGTGCCGTACGGATCAAGGAATCAACAACTGTCGCGCGTTCAGATCCTGTCTTCCCGACGGACCCCACGCGGGCGTCAGCAGCCGATCGGTGAGGAGCCCAGGGCCACGTCGTCGAACCAGAGAGTGTCGTCCCCGGTGCCGTAGCTCTCCCACCCCAGGCGCAGGCCGGTGGGGCGGGGAGGGGTCCCACGGGCGAGCCACTGCCCGTCGACGTTCTGGGTCGCCACCCCGTCCACGTGCAGTCCGGCGACCTCCTGGTCGTCGACCCATGTGCGCATGGACTGGGCGGTGGTGTCGATCTGGAACCGCAGGCACAGCCACCGGCCGGTCGGCAGCGGCGTGCTGAGCGCGACCCCCGCCGGGCTCTGTTCCGGCAGCGTCGCGTCGTCGCTCTCGCGGTTCCACTGCAGCGCGCCGTTCTGCCCGCCGACGCGCAGCGCCCTGCCGCCCTGTGAGGCGTCCGGCATGGATACGACGGTGACGTGGTTGGTGGGCAGGGCGGTGGTATGCCGGACCCGCATGCGTACGTACACCACGGGCCCGACGGAGGACAGATCGCGGGTGGGGGCTGCGAAGACGTGGTTGCAGTAGCCGGCGCCGCCGTCGACGCGCAGCGACCTGGTGCCGCTGTAGGCGACGGACGTGTCGACGCTGACCTTCCCCGTGCCCTGGCAGTCGGGTGCCGTGGTCTGCCAGGGGCCCGAGGGCACGGTACCGGTCTGGTCCTCGAAGTCGGAGCAGACCGTCGCCCCGGCGCATTCGGCCGGCGCCGTGGCTGTCGCAGTCGCTGTCGGTGAGGCGGTCGCCGTCGGGGTGGGACTCGCGGTTCCGCCGCACGGCGTGCCGTTGAGGGCAAAGGCGGTGGGAGCCGGGTCGGCGGTGCGCCAGGTGCCCTGGAGCCCGAAGTCCACGGACCCGCCGGCGGCGAGCACGGCATTGTGCGCGACGTTCACAGCGGTCACCGCGCTGCCCGACCGGGTGACCTGCGCGTTCCAGGCGGACGTGACCTGCTGGTCGCCGCCGTAGGTCCACTCCAGCCGCCAGCCGCTCAGGGCGGCGCCGAGATTCGTGACGCGGATCTGGGCGGTGAAGCCGCCGGACCACTCGTTGGTGGTGTACGTGACCGTGCAGCCCGTCGCCGCGCCCTGAGCGCGCGACGTCGCGATGGCAGGAAGGGCCACCGCCGCCACGGTCAGCACCAATGCCCAGAGCGGCAGGCGGTGGCGGCGCACGCGTAATGAAGTCATGGCCATGATCAATCTCCGAGAGTCAGGACGCGGTGCAGGAGAGTGTGCCGAGGTCTCGGTCGTCGCCGCTGAGCGTCATCCCCCAGGTCGTCGACGCGCCCGGTGACAGCGAGCCGTTGTAGGAGGCGTTGTGAACGGTGGTGGCGGGGCGGGACGGATCCACCACCGCGTTCCAGCGGTTCGCCACGGTCACACCGCCCGGCAGGGTGTGGTGCACCGACCAGTCGGTGACCGGCCGGGACCCGGTGTTGGTGACCGTGACGTCGGCCTGGTACCCGCTCTGCCATGAGCCGGTCAGCTTCCACTCCGCCGTGCAGGCGGTGTCGCCGGAGGGGATCGGCGCGGGAGTGGGAGGTGGTGTCCCTCCAGAGCTGTCGGTGGTGTAGGGGACGGCGGTGTAGTCCTGCGAGCAGCCTCCCGCGCAGCCTGACGGCAGCGAGAAGGAGTACGTACGGCCGCCGCCCAGCCAGGCGTCGGCTGCGTCGCGGATCCGTATGGTGAAGCTGCTTTGGCCGGAGGCCGTCGCGCCGATGACGTAGGACTGCCCCATGTCGCTGTTCATTGCGGCGTCGGTCCAGGTACCGTTCGCCAGGTACTGGACGCCGTGGATGCCGTTGGGCAGATGGGAGACGGCGATGGCGGGCCAGTACCGCTGGGCTCCCCTGAGGAAGCCGATACGGATGTCGCCGCTGTAGTCCGGGGCCGGGACGAAGCTCCAGGAGACATGACGGTTGTTCCAGTGGTCCGGGTACATCGTCCCCACTGGGGTGCCGCCGATCCGGAAGCGGTTGAGGGAGTCGGTTGCCAGGTCGAGGTGGTTGGGGTCGTCCCGGCACCAGGCGTTGGAATCGGCGCAGCTGTCCGCGACGAGCATGGTCATGGTGGCCCCGTTGTACTTGTCGGCCACCCAGGAGCCGTTGCGGCAGAAGGGCCGGCCCGGGGCGCCGTCGTTGGTGCCGGTGCAGTAGTCCCCGATGGTGACCTTGATCCAGCGGCCGCAGTTGCGGCCGTTGTCGAAGACGCCCTTGACCGCTGCGCTTGAGTCCGGCACCGGGCGGGGGTAGGTGCTCGAGTAGTCGCCGGGTGTGTTGAACACGTTGAGCGCCACGAAGTCCTGGCTGTCCAGTTCGCGCTGCGGCAGACCGCAGCCGCCGTAGGGGCTGCCGAGCCCGGCGAAGTGGGTCGCGTTGCCCAGGACCTCATTTGCGGCGGTACTCGCCGCGGGCGGCTGGGCCGCCGCGGCCACGACGGGTAACGCGGCGCAGCAGAGCGCTGCCAGCAACGTGGCGGTGCGCCTTCGGGCCGGCGAGCGGGGGGTCGAAAGAAGCTGCATGGGGGGATCCGCCTTCTTCGTGACGGGGCGCCGTGGCGTTCGTATGGGAGTCCTCTCGGAGGGAGGGGAGTGAGCGCTGGAACACCTCACCATGGGAGCGCTCCCACAACCTCTGTATCCGTGGACTGTAGAAGAGGGCCATGCCCCTGACAAGGGGCATGGGTTCCCGTCGGAGTTTTCGCCCTGTCCGAGCCGGGGCATGCCCGGCCCGGACAGGGGTGGAGTTAGAAGAAGTCGTCCCGGATTCCTAATGGTGTTTGTCAAGCCGCCAAAGCGTCTGGCGGCGCCGGCTGGTAGCACCGCCCGTCGCGCAGGAGGGCCCAGATGACGTTG
>NZ_JBHXSG010000075.1:0-40346 GCF_042714835.1 Streptomyces sp. NPDC058678
GCGGGATACCGCGCGGCAAGCCGCGCGGTAGTGACGGCTCCGCTGACGCTCCGCCAAATTCCCGCGCAAGCGCGGGAATTGAATTCCGCAAGCGGAATTCTGAGTGCGTGTCAATTCGCGCAAGCGCGAATTGATGGAATCCCGCAAGCGGGATTCCATGAGCTGGCTACGAAGGGGCAGGGTGCATCATGCGCGGGCCTGTGTAGCGTCTGGGGTTTCCAGCCATCACCCAACCAATAGAGTTGACGGACCATCCGGTTGGAGGGGTGCCGGCCCTCGATGCAGTGACGGGTTCCGCTGCGCTCCACCCGAACCCCTCCCCAACTCTCGAAACGGTCTGATCACGTTCACGAGCGCGTTGTCAGCATACAGGACAACAGGCCGCGATGGGGTGAGAATCAGTCATCTATCATCCTGTGGCGGAAGGTTGATGCAAGAGTGATGCATCACGGTTATGCACTGTGTAGAGTCTGGGAACCAGCAGCACCACCTACGGCCCATTCGCCGATGGGCATCATCCACATGCGCGGAGATTTCAGATGCCTGATCAGAACCACCGGTTGGTTCCGGCTGTCGAGAGATGGACACCTGTACATGAGGCCGTCGAAATGAGCGAATACGAGGCGCTCACCGTCCTGTTGGATGCCGGAGCGGATCCCAACGAGATCTGTTTTGGTCACACGCTGCTTACCCATGCCATCGAGATCGAAGGAGACAGTCATCTTCAGTCGGGTCATCGGTTGAACGCGGCTGCTACCGCGATCCTGCTGACCTACGGGGCTGATCCTCGGTTGCCGGCCCTGAGTGGCGACACGCCCTTGCAGGTCGCGCGCTCCTACGACCATGAACTGGCCGAGCGGCTCCTCCTACGCTGGCTGGCGCGTGGGGAAGAGGCTGGGACCGGCAGGGAAAGCGAGGGGCGGTCGTGAAGCTGCGGGATCACCAGGCCGAGGCCGTTTACGCCATCGTGCGAGGCCTGGACGTGCCTTCGGGCGGTATCCCCGCACAGGGCCTGCGCGGACAGGTCCATGCAGCGTGCGGAACGGGGAAGACCCTCATGGCCGCGGCCGCGGCGCGGCGGATGGTGCCCCGTGGGCGGGTGCTGGTCCTGGTGCCGACGCTGGATCTGCTGGCACAGACGGTGAAGGCGTGGCACGACGCCGGGCACAAGGGGCCGGCCGTTGCCGTCTGCTCGCTCCAGGACGACCCGGAGCTGTGGAGCCTCAAGGTCCGGTCCACCACGAACCCCGTGCAGCTGGCTCTGTGGCACGGTTCCGGGCCCGTGACTATCTACGCCACCTACGCGTCGCTGGGGGTGCTGGCGGAGGCGTTCGAGGGCGTCTACGGCCAGAAGTTGGCCGCGGTGGACCTCGCGGTGGTTGATGAGGCGCACCGGACGTCGGGGTCGATGGGTAAGGCGTGGGCGGACATCCACGACCAGAGCGTCATCCCGGCGTACCGGCGGCTATACCTGACGGCCACGCCGCGGATCTGGGAAGAGCGACTGAACCGCGAGGTTGCGGAAGGGGGGCGGGATCCGCTGCCGCGGGAGATGGCGGCGTCCATGGACGATGAGAAGGTCTTCGGGCCCGTCCTCTACAAGCTCTCGCTCGCATCTGCCGTCTCCCGGGGCTTGTTGGCGCGGTATCAGATCATCGTGCTGGAGCTGAAGGACCCGGTCGTCACCCCGGAGCGGCTGATGGGTGAGGAGCGGCACACGGAAGAGGTGCGGGGGCAGCGTCTTGGGGCCTTGCAGGCCGCGTTGCTGCACACGATGGCGCAGCACGAGCTGCAGACGTGCATCACCTTCCACCACCGTACGATCGAGGCACAGGCGTACGCGGAAGGACTGGAGCGCGTCGCGGCCAAACTGCACGCCGACCAGCCCGAGACCCACCCGAAGCGGATCTGGGCCAACTGGCTGTGCGGCGAGCACGTCCCCGAACGTCGGCGGGAGGTCATTGGCTCGTTCGGGTCGACGGGGCAGCGGGCCGTGCTCTCGAACTGTCGTGTCCTGGGCGAGGGTGTAGATATTCGAAGCGTGGATTCAGTTGCCCTACTGGACCCCAAGGGCGCCCCGCACGACATCGTCCAGGCCATCGGCCGGGCACTCCGGCAAAAGCCCGGACAAGGCAAGCTCGCCTCCCTGATCGTGCCGGTATTCCTCCAGCCCGGAGAGCAGCCCGAGGACATGTTCACCTCCGGCTCCTACCGGCCCCTGGTGAAAGTCCTAGAAGGTCTGCGGGCCCACGATGAAGAGGCCGTGGAACTGCTCGCCATCCCCCAGGAGCCCCAGAAGGGCGTCGCGCAACCGTCGGTGAACATCGGTGTCGCACCAAAAGGCGGCGAAGAAGAATCACGGCTGCTGCTCCGTTTCGCCGCCCCACGCGACCCGGTGATGGTCGCTGACTGGGTCTCCTTCAACGTGATCGACACCGAGCGCCAGGACTGGGCCCGCGGCTGGGCGAAGCTGAAGACGTACGTCGAGCGGGTCGGTAACGCGAGGGTGCCCTACGGACACCGCGAGGGCGCGACACCGCTTGGGCAATGGGTCGCGGAACAACGACGCGCCTACGCAGCCGGGCAGATGACCGGCCAGCGCGCCCGACGGCTCGAACAGCTCGGCATGGTCTGGTCGCCAGCCGATGAACGCTTCCAGGAGAACCTCGAAGCCGCGAAGGCGTTCTACGCGGACCACTGGACCCTCTGCGCTCCGAGGTCCGCCGTGGCCCTGGACAGGCCGGTAGGACAGTGGTTGAGCAACCTGCGCCGTGCAGGCGCGCTGGACGGGCACCCGGAGTGGGAGACCGCGCTCAAGGAGATCGACGAGGACTGGAACCCGGCGTGGCCGGCGGAGTGGCAGCGCCACTACGCCGCGCTGCGCGAGCTGGTCGCCGACGAGGAGGGCCAAGCGGAAGTCCTGCCTGGCTTCACAGTCCACGCCATGGACGTCGGGAAGTGGTTGGCCCGGCAGCGCAAGCCCGAGGTCTGGCAGGCCCTTCACGACGGGCAACGCGAACGCCTGGAGCAGCTCGGCATCAAGCCGCTCGCCCCGGAGCCGGAGGAGCCCGCGAAGCCGTCCACGACGCCCATGGGGGCCTTCGAGCGGGGTGTTGCGGCCCTGGCGCAGTACAAGACCCGGGAGGGATCCATGACGGTCCCACGGGGGCACGTAGAGACGTTGCCGGACGGGACAGAAGTCAAACTCGGAGTGTGGATCATGAACCTGAAGACCCGCCGCGCCAAACTCGGTGACGACAAACTCCAGCAGTTGGCCGACATCGGGCTGGCGTGGGCATCGGAAGGTTAAGGGAGGGGGTAAGTTGGTGGATAAGTTTTGGTTGGGTCTCGAGTAAAGGTGCGGGGCATGCCATCTGAGGAAGAGCTGTTCGCGTCCGTCGACGCTCTATTGAATGAGGAGCCGCACCTGCCGCCTCCGGCGGAGCGGGCTCGGCTGCGTGAGGCTGCCGGCATCACTCAGGCCCGCCTCGCTACCGCGTTGAAGACGACGACCCAGTCGGTGAAGAACTGGGAGAACGGCCGAAGCGAGCCGAAGTCGCCGCGCCTGGATGCCTACCAGCGGCTGCTGAACGGGTGGGCGGCGAAGTATCCGGCCCCCGGTGTCGTCTCGGCTGCCGCGACGGTGGCAGCTGCGTCCGCCGCACCGGCCACGTCCGAGGTGGAGTCGGCAGACGCCCCGGAGCCTGTCGACGTTCCAGGGGCGGGACCGGCGCGTCCCGCCACCCTGGCTGGCCCGGCATCGCGGCGTCCGGCCCCTAAGAAGGCTGCGAAGCCGGCAGCCGATCCGCGGTTCCCGCATGGCCCGCTCGCTGTGCTGGACGGTGACGGCTCCGCGTACGGCACGGGCGGCATCGTGCTCGACTGCCCGGCGACAAGCGTGGTGGAGCTGGTGGAGTGGACGCTCAAGGAATCCGGGCTCGGTGCGCCGCGTCTGCACCGCAACGGCAAAGACAGCGACCCTTTGATCGTGCTCACCGCCGCGGCCGCCGTGACGCTCGGACTGCCCGAGCGCCTGGAGGGCCATGAGCAGCGTCGCTCCCTGCGCCTGCCGGAGGATCACCCCGTGGTCAAGCAGGTGGTGAAGGCGAAATGGCGGCTCACCCAGCGCGGGTTCGGGCCGTGGGCAAGGATCTACCGCAAGGTCCAGGGGCGCGAGCGGCAGTGCGTGCAGCTGGCGATCCTGTCGTGGGACGCCCTCGATGAGCGGTCCTGGCCCGGCGTTGCGCAGATGGAGCCGGCCGACGTCGCCCGCGTCCTCGGCATCTACGCCCAGCGGGTCATCACCCCGCGCGGGTCGACGGCCGTGTCCGGGCTGGAGCTGATGACGGCGCTGCGGCCGCCCACCCGCGCGGTGCAGGACCCGCAGACGGGGAACTGGGTGCCCGGCCACAACCCCGGCTCGCTGGGCACGGAGCCGATGGACCCTGCGCCGCCGGAGGCCACCGCCGAACACCCCGTCGTCGTCGACAGCGGCTGGAGCGGCGGGTTCCTGAACGAGGAGGCGTACCAGTGGGTGCGCGACGTCAGCCTGCTGACGGATGAGGAGTGCACGCTGCCGTACGCGGTCGGCCTGGATCTGAACACCGCCTTCCTCGCCGCCGCGGCGCGCCTGGTCGTCGGCCTGTCCGCGCCCGACCACTGCCACGCCCCGAAGTTCAACCCGAAGATCCCCGGCTCCTGGCTGGTCGATCTGTCCCACGTCGAGGTGGACCCGCGTCTGCCCTCGCCGTTCACGCCGGACGGCACCCGGCCGACGGGTCCGGCCTGGTATCAGACGCACACCGTCGCCTACGCCCAGGAGCTCGGCTGCAACGTCGCTCCGCTGGAGGCGTACCTGCGCCGCGAGACTGGCGCGTACCTGGACCCGTGGCACGACCGGTTGAAGAACGCCTACGTCGACACCCTCGCCGACCTCGGCGTCACCCGGGACCTGGACGATGGCGCCTTCCTCGCCGCGATGGAGCGGCACAAGGACGTCGACCCGGCGATGGCGGCTGTCCTGGCCGCCATCAAGGCCACCGTCAAGGGCGGTATCGGCAAGCTGCGCGAGCGCCCGCAGGGCAAGAAGTACAAGGAGGGCGAGCGGTGGCCGGCCCTCCAGCGGCCGACCTGGCGCCCCGACATCCGCGCCGCCGTCATCTCCAAGGCCCGCATCAACATGCACCGCAAGCTCAACAACATGGCGAAGATGACGGGCCTGTACCCGCTCGCCGTACTCTCCGACTGCGTCGTCTACCCCTCACCGGGCGACTCGCCGCTCGACTTCCTGCCGTACGCCGCGTCCGGCAAGCCGCAGCCCGGCGGGTTCCGCCTCGGACCCACACCCGGCCTGGCCAAACTCGAAGGCGTCCAGTCCATGCTCTGGGCCGTCGACCTCATGGAACAGGGCTACAACCCCGCCCGCCACATCAAGGGCGGCGACGCCGTCCTCGACGAAGGCGAGTAGGCCAGTGCCCGACACCGGCCCCACGCACAACACCTGGTTTCCGCCGGCCGACGCCGGCGGTCAGGACCCCACCGTCGAGAAGGGCTGAGCCGTGGCAGAGATCGAGGACGCCATCGAGCGAGCCGACCGGGAGAGCTTCACCCGACAGCCGCCCAAGACACTCCAGGCGCGCATCAACTTCCTGATGAAGCAGCTCAAGACGACGAAAGCCGTGGCCCAGGAGATCGGGGTCAGCCAGCGGTCGGTGGAGCGCTACCGCAAGGGCGAACGCAAGCACCCGCCCCAGGCCATCGCCGAACGGATCGACGCCGCCGTACGGCAGCGCTGGCAGCCCCAGGTCCGCAAACGCCGCCAGCAACAGGCGGCCACCATGACCGGGATCACGGTGGAGACCAGGGCCCGCTTCGGCTACACCGCACCCATCGGCACCACCGACGACGGACGGTTTCGGCGCCTCACCGTGCACCTCCCCCCGGCCTACGCACAACGCCTCTTCGACGCCCGCAACACCGGAGCCAGCGACCAACAGATGCGCCAGATCATCGCCGAAGGACTCAAAGAGATCTACTTCCAAGACAGCGGAAGCCGCGCCTTGGGACTCTCCGACGTCACCCTCAACGACATCGACTACCTCGACCTCGACTACTGACCTCACACCTGCATGGACGTCAGCACCTGCTTGGGGCGGGCACAGGAGGGCGAAGCGTGATGTGGAGCGCGGAGGATGCGGCCCAGGCGGCCGTCCGGCGGCCAGAGCTCGGGACTGAGCGCCGCGCAGCCCGCGGAAGCAGAGCGGCGGGAGCGGGAGACCCATGAGCAGCTGCGCGCCGTATGCCGAGCGGGCCATACCACCCTTCGCGGTCCCACCGCCTCACCGCCTTCTCGCTCTACAGGAGAGAGCCGGGTGAGATGACGGCGTCCGCGCAGGCCGCCGCCAGGCACACGGCGGGGAGGGGCGCCCGGTCGCCCGGAGCCCCTCCCCGTGAAAAAAGGCAAACAAAAACGCCGAGCGGCGCTCGGCGGCATAACAGAAAAGGCTGTTCCAGTTACTTCGACGTTTCCTCCTTCGTTCGAACCGATACGAAATATCCAGGGTTCACTACAACATGATTCTCGACGACTACAACGGATACATTGACCTGTACCTTTCCTTCATCAGCAGGGGAAGGAATGATAAACGGAAGAATAAAGGGGATGGTTGTTGCCGCGAGGGTCAACCACGCCACTCTCTCCTGTATCCGCCCCGCACGGCCCTCCCTCTCCGCCGCGCTCCGGGAAGAGACGCGAACCTCACCGCCCACCCGTCGGAACCCTCCTTCAACATCATCAGAAAAGGGCAGGTCAGATGCCATTTCGATGGTGCGGCCAGCAGGGTCACTGCCGCCCACAGTCATCACGCTCTCCTGCTTGGTCATGCCGATAACATTCAATTTTCACTCCTAATTTTGGGTATAAAAAATCCCGGGAACGAGCCTTCTGCTCGCCCGGGCAGAGCTATGCCAGGACTAGGGCGCGAGCGCGCCTCAATTTCTTCTCTGTTGCTGCTACCAGTTTAGTGCATCGCCGCCAGAACGACAACATGGCGAGCCGTCGGACGGTTCGCCATCTCGTAGGTGTAACTGTATCGCCGAGGGCAGACCGGCCCTCGCAGAACAGAATGCTACGCATTTTCTCTGTCTCGTCAAGGCCTTTACCCCCAGGGTGCCCGGACATGCCCGGCGGCCCTTTACGCGTCATGATCCCGGACGCCGGCCGAGCCCTGCTGCTCCGGCCCGGGACAGACCTCCTGGGCTCGGGCCGGAGCAGCAGGCCGGCGTCCTCCTTGGGTAGCTCCCGCCCACAGCAGTGCCCTGGAAATCAAGGAGTGCCCGCCGAGGTGCCACGCTGTTTGGGGACCCTGACCACGCGCCGCCGCGGAGTGACGGCTGCGGGCTCGGCGAGGCGCTCCAACCGCAGGAAGTGCACGTTGCGCATGTAGAGCGCTTCCGCCTGGAAGTCGGTCTCGTTCACCGGGCGGCGCTTGGTGGTGACGAGCCCTGCGTGCGCCAGCTCCCGCAGCCCTTTACTGCGGGTGTCCTCGCTCAGCGCGAAGCGGCTCTCCGCCTCCCTGGGGCTGAACCACAGAGCGCGGTCCTCGCCGAGTCCGCCGTTCTCGCACAGCAGGGTGAGGAACATGGCGACCGCGGCGCCGGAGAGAACGGCGATGTGTCCGTGGGTCCAGAAGGTCTGCGGGATCTGGATGTAGCGGTGCAGCAGGGCGCCGAGGTCGCTGGACTCCTTCTCCTTCTTCGCGGCCGCGCCCGGAGCGATCCAGGGCTCTCCGCGACCGGTCTCGTCGAGAACGGTGACGAGGTTCAGCCGGCCGGTGCGGGTCACGTCGATGAAGCGGTGCTCCTCCAGCCACGCCTGCGCGTCGGCGATCCGGCGGGCTCCCGCCTTCTCGGGATCGGGGAGATCGAGCAGCGTGGCCCAGGCGTTGTGCCGGATGGCCAGCTCCCGGGCGGTGTCATCCTTCTGCAGCCACAGATAGCTCAGGTAGAGCTTGAGCCGGACCTGGCCTCCCCGGCCGCCGCGGAGCATGCGGGCCAGAGGCGGCGGCTCTTCAGCGTGGGTGAACCGTTCGACGAAGGTGTACCGGACCTGTGCCCTGCGCCGCCCCAGCCGTGCCGCGCTCTCGGCCATCTTGAGCGAGCGCGCCGAGGGGGCCCTCGTCGCTTCTGACGTCCGTTCCGCTTGCACCGGGTCCTCGCTGTTCATCGAAGTAGGAGAAGTTCATTGAGTACTTTAGTGCCGGTTGCTAGCAACAAACCACCCCTGCGCAAAGGTTGCTAAGGAACGTGGTACTGCCGTCGTCTGCCCGGTACAAAGGTAGGGTTCCCAACGGCCGACCCGCATAAGCCTGTTGCCCTCCTTCGGCGGGTTCCTGTACCGTCGAAGACAAGCAGGCCGAGGACGGATCGCCGGAGGGGTTGTGCCTCCCAATCTCCGCGTGATCGACGGTGTCTGCCGCAGGGTCAACCGGCAGTCGCAGCCCGTCGTCCACTAGGAGATGGTTTCGGGCAGTGACGACGGATCAGGTCTCAGCGGGGTTGTGCCTCCCCGCTCCTGATCACCGGAAAGCACCCGCCCGCCCCGGGGGCCTCGGCCCCCGGGGCACTCTTGTGTGCCCGAACGTCGAGTTCTCGATGACCAGTCTCGTCGAACTACCGCTCAGCATCAACACAATCCGTGACTGACGGTCCGACAGCCCCCGCTCCCCGTCAGCAAGTCCGGCCGACCTCTCGGCCTTCCCCTCACCGAGAACGCCTCGCCGTGCCCGGGTCGGATGAACATCGCCAGCTGGGGGCGGTGCGGCATGCCCCTTCACCGGCCCGTGCCCGGGTGTCGTAGCCGACGGCGGCCGGCGCTGTCACGAAGACACCGAAACCGGCGGGCAGGAGTCGCCGGGTGTGCGAGACCTGACACCAGGGGCCGTAGGGAGGAGCCCCCGCAGGCCGATCAAGGGAGATGGACGTGGGAGAGATCGCGCAGGGGCTGGAGCGCGCGCTGCGCACTCGGCCCGTTCCCCCGGACACCGAGACCCGCTTGCGGTTCCTGCTCGCCGCGTACCAGGGCTCCACCCGGCAGGTGGCCGTCGTACTGGAGGTGTCGCAGCGCACCGTGCAGCGATGGGTGACGAAGAAGCCCGGAGCGCGGCGTTCGCCGGGGCCTGCGCAGATCCAGGTGATCGAGGAGGCGGTCTCGGCCAGGTGGCAACCTCGGGTACGGGCCCGCCGACGGACCCGGGCCGAAGCGGAAGGCTTCGTCCTGCATACCAGGGCGCGGTTCGGATTTGCCGACGCGGCCCGGTCCTCGGATGACCCGCGGGTACGGCGCATCACCCAGCGCCTGTCCGGGGAGGTCGCTCGAGAACTGTTCGCCGCCCGGGACGCCGGCGCGGGCGAGCAGCAGCAGATGGTGATCCTCGCCCGAGCTTTGGGCCATGCCTACTTCCGGGACGGAGGCCGTCGTGCCCACGGCCTCGGGATCGCCTTCACCGACGTGGAGTTCGTCGATTTCTCCATCGGCTGACCACACCCCCGGCTCGCTGTGCCGCGCGGCGCCGTCTTTCCCTTGCCGGCCCTGGGTGTCGGGGTCTGGGCTCAGGGCGAAGGTGGGGTCTGGTGCCGCGTCAGCACCGTGTCGTAGCGCTGTGCTTCCTTGCGTTCGCGCCAATCCCACTGGATACGGCCGGTGCGCTGGCTGGCGGGCGGTTGTGGCGGGCGAAGCCTCGCTGCTTCGGCCAAGCGCAGCAGGTGGGTGCGGTCGTGGGGGCCGGCTAGCAGATGCCGGTCCTGGCCGGGCGCGAGCCGGGCGAAGCACACGGCAGCCTTCAGGAAGGTGCGTGCCCACGGCGGCACGCCGTAGGTGGCGCAGCCGTCGGTGTAGCGGGCACGGTCGTGCAGGGCCAGGCTGGCCGCCGCGTCGTCGTAGTCGCCGGGGCGGGCGGTGGCGAGCTGCTGGAAGGACGCGCCTGTGAATGACGCGGCGGCGAGGGCTGCGGCCAAGCGAGGGTTGGCGGTCACGATGGCCAGGCGTCGGGCGATCTCCCCGGCTGTCTGCTCGGTGAGCGGTGCGGGTGGCGGGCGGTGCCGGAAGACGATCGGCGGCGGCATGCACGGGGCGGTGCAGGGAGCGGGGCTGTCGTAGGAGACGAGGCGGTCCAGCACGGACAGGGTGAGCCACCGGTCTGCCGGCCGGGCGGGTTCATCAACAAGCTGGGGTACGAGTGCGGTCGTTCCGTAGTAGTGGCGGCGGGCGGCCTGGAAGTCGGTGGTGACGGCGTAGTCGGCCGTCTGCAGCGCCTGGTGCAGGGCGGCGGGCAGATGGGGGCGGTGGCAGACCAGGGTCAGGCGGATGCCGGAGAGAGCGCGCAGCTGCAGGAGGCGCATCGTGCGGCGGGTGGTGAGGCGGTGGGCGCGCAGGACGGTCAGCCGGGTGACGGGCAGGGCAGTGATCCAGGCGGTGGCGGCTTCCCAGGCGGGCTGACGGCCGGCGGGGAAACGCCCCGGGAGCAGGGGCGGTTTACCCAGAGCGGCGAGAAGGTCGTGGGCGAGGCCGGTCTCGCTGGTGCTGCCCGGGCCGGGGTGCAGGGTGATCCGCCCGGAGGACGGATGGTGGGCGGCAAGGGCGGTGTGCGTGTGGATCGCATCGTCGCCCGGGTCGAGGACCACGGCGACGGACGGTGGCATGGTGGGCGGCATGGCGGCGTGGTGGTCAGGCGAGGCGGCTGAAGGCCCAGCGCAGTAGTTCCCGGTCGGCCCGGGTCCGGCCGGTGCGGGTCAGGGCGGTGCGGGTGTGGGCGGTCAACTGGGCCCAGGCGCGAAAGTTGCCATGGGCGGCGTGGCTGTCGGCGAAAGCGATGTCGTCGGGGTCGGCGTCGGCCCACACCGGATGGAACAGGGGGATGACCTGCTGGACTTCGTCTGGGGTGAGGCGGGTGAAGTGCTGCCAGATGAAGACCCGGGAGGACAGCATCGGTTCGCGGCGTAGCACGGTGTGGCAGCCCTCGCCGCCGACGAAGACGACCGCGAAGCGGGTGGCGGGCTCGTCCCACAGGTAGCGAAAGTATTCGAACGCCTCTCCGTTGAGCCACTGGGCCTCGTCGACGAGGAAGGTGCGGGGGTGTTCGGCCAGGGCGGTTTTCAGCAGGCGGTCGAACTCGCTGGGATGGCGGGGTGGTTCACCGGGCAGGTCGAGCGCGGTGAACAGCTCGAAGCGCACGGCCCGGGCGGTGGGGCGGGCACGGAAGGTGACCCGTCGGACGTCCTCTGCGGGTTCGAGTTCGTGCAGACAGGTGTTGACCGCGAGCGTCTTGCCGTGGCCGGCGCCGCCGTGGATGCACATCATGGCGCGTGCGGCGACGGTGTCGGTGATGTTCTCCCGCGCGGTGAGCAGGGCCCGGGTGGTGACGACGGCCGCGTCGGGCAGGTCGACGTACTGGTAGGTGGCCGCGGTCATCAGGCGTCTCCTGCGGGTCGAGAGTCGGGCTCCGGCGTAACGTCCCCTGGCGGGTCTGCTGGAGCGGAGGCGGGCGGGGGCGTCGCTGTGCCAGCCGCAAGGGCGGGCGGAGTGCGCCAGTGCGCCGGAGGCGGGGCGGGCGGGATCAGGTCGGGCAGTGCCAGCCGTGCGACGTCGGTGTAGTCGGCGGCGGCGAGTTCACGCTCTACCTGGGCGGCCGTGACGGCTCCCAGCCGCTGGGCGGGCTCCGCACTGGTGGTGGGAGCGAATCGCTGGCGGCGCAGGCGTTCGGCGGCCTTCACGTCGGCGCGCAGGCGCCGGGCGCGCTCCGCACGTGCCTCGCGCAGCGCCTGCAACTGCTCGGGAGTGGCCGCGTCCGCGAGGTGCGCCGGGCCGAGGTGTCGGCCACGGGCGTCGCAGACCTCGATCTCGTGGTCGTGGTGCGGCATGTAGCGCACGCGGACCTGGCGGCCGGCCTGGCCGGTCATCCACGCGGCGGTGTAGGTGCGGCCGCGCCAGCTCACGCCGTGGCTGGTCAGCTTCCGCGGCCGGCCGTCGTCCTCGAGAGTGAAGGACCACAGGTCGGCGGCGGGGATGTCGGTGACAGGGGTCGGATCGGCCTGCCACGCCTCCAGCGGCGTACGGCCCGACAGTGCTTTCGGGCGATGCACAGTGTTCCACCAGTTCGTCCACTCCAGGACCTCCGCGGTGAAGTCCTGGAACGACAGGGCGGACACCGCCACCGCAGTACGTCCGCGCCGCTGCGAGCGGGGCCCGGTGAGCCCGGCGGTGTAGCCGGGCAGGGCGGCGAACAGCATCCGGTCCGCAGCCCGGTTGAGGCTCTCCACCGTGCCTTTCAGATGCGGGCTGTAGGCAGGCAGGTCCTTGACCGTCACGCCCATCGCGCCGAGCGCCGTGGTGACGGCCGCCGACAGGAAATCCTTGCCCCGGTCCACCCTCACCAACTCCGGCACTCCCCCGGCCGGGCCGTAGGGCTCATCCCGCACCACTGCGGCGCGCAAGGCGGCCAGCACCGACGCGCGGGAGGGATGGCCCGGAGTGACAGCGGTGCCGGTAATGACCTTGGTGGCGGTGTCGATGAACCAGGTGATCCACGGGCGCACCAGGTCGCCGTCGGCGTCGACCAGCAGCGGGGCCTGGACGTGGTCGGTCTCCCAGGCGTAGTTGCGCCATGACGGCGGCCGCTTGCCGAACACGTCATGGGCGCGTGCTGCCTCCGCTCCGATGGCGAGACCGGCGCGCTCCCCCGCCGTCAGATCACGGCGCAGCGCCCGCAGGAACGTCGACAGGGACGGGACCGGATCCAGCAGCGGCACCTGCGACAGGGCTGCCCCACCCGGAACAGCCACCGGGCCCGCAGGGACGGGCGCGGAAGCGCCGGACGTCTGCGCGCGTACGCCCCCGGCCTCGGCCGCGGCGCGCTCCACGAGCTGGCGGTGGACTGCGGAGGCGTTGCCGTGCCAGTACGCCAGCAGCACCCGGATCTCCGCGGTGATCTCGAACCGGCCGGTGCGGCGGGCTCCGGGATGCGCAGCCGCCGCCGGACTCCGGGACGCCTCGGCCAGCCACCGCCATACCGTGCGCTCCGACGCCCCCAGGCACTCCCCCGCCAGCCGCACATGCTGCCGCGAAAGACCGCCCCGGGCCCGCAACGCCAGCAGGCGCCGCACCGCAGGCGCCCGCAGCGCAACCAGCGACTGCTTCCCGAGCACACCCGCCGGATCCCCCGGCGGTGGCAGCCACTGCCCTCCCGCGTCAACGCCGTGGCCGCCATGGGTGTCCTGCGGTCCGTTGTCCGTCATCGCGCCGCTTCCCCTCCTCGCCGAACGGGATGAGGTGCTCCGCCGTCGGAACCGGTGTGCCCCGGGCGCGTGAGAGGGGCCGTCATGAGTACGGACCGAGCCGGGCGCAGGCCTGGTCGATCGCGTCCCGATCCACGCCCGCACCGGGGTCGCGGCCCCGGGCTGCACAGACATGCGAGGTGATCTTCGCCCAGGTACGGAAGTTGCCGCGGGCGGTCAGCTCATCCGCCCGCCCCAGGTCGGCCGGATCAGCGTCCTCCCACACCGGGTGAAACAGACCCAGCGTCCGCGGCACATCCTCCGTATCGAGACGGCTGACCTGATGCCAGGTCAGGACCCTGGAACGCAGCGCCGCGGCCCGGGCCAGCGCCCGCTCACTGCCCGCCCCGCACAGCACCAGGGCAGCCGCACAGCCCGGCGAATCCCACAGCTGGCGCAGGTAGTCCAGCACCGGCGGCGACAGACGCTGCGCGTCGTCAAGGAACAGCACACCCGGCTCGGCCAGCGCCTCCGCCAGCGCCTGGTCCGCCGGACCGGCACGGTGGGTCAAGGACCCCGACGGCAGCCCCAGCGCCTCGCACAACGCGGCCCGCACCTGCGGCAGCCCGGGCCTGACCCCCACCACCGCCCGCCACACCGGCACCCGGGCAGGCAGCAGATGCAGAGCCTGCTCGACCGCGACCGTCTTCCCCAACCCCGCATCCCCGTACACGCAGCCGATCCCCCGCGCCCCAACCGTGTGCCCCACCGCCTCCACCACCTGGGCCACCTGCCGCGTGGACACCAGCCGCGCCCCCGGCGCATACAGACGCACCCCACCCGACACCCGGGCCCGCGAAGCGGTCTTCACCGCGCCGGGCCGCTGTTCACCGCCCGTACCGGACGGCAAGGCGTCCGGGCCGTCCACGACCGGCAGGTCGTTCGCACCATCTGTGAAGCCGAGTTCGGCCAGGGCCCGGTCGTACCGGCTCGGCTCCACCCGGCCCGACGCCGTGCGGGCGACCTGAAGCACCCGGCCCGCACGCAGCTCGCCCTTGATCGCACGGTGCAGCGTCGCCAAGGACGGCACGAACTCCGCCTCCCAGCGCTGAAGCACGCCCTCGTCCTGTGCCCGGAGCATCCTGCGGCGCAGCTCGGCGACGTTCCCGCCGACCTGGGTGAGCACCTCCCACAACGGGTCGCCCACCGTGAACCCGCCCTGCCGCGGCCGCGCCTCTACCCGCCCCTCGCGTCCCTCGGCCAGCCACCGCCACACCGTCCGCTCCGACACCCCCGCCAAACCGGCCGCGATCCGCACATGCAACGACGACAGAGAGCCCTCACCCCGGTCCACCGCCAGCAGCCGCCGCACCACCACAGCCCGCTCCACCCGCCCGGCCACCGCCACAACAGCCGGACCCGGCACCGTCTCCCCCACCGGGGTTCCCGAACCCGTCACACAGCCAACCCCACCGCCCCGGCCACCCCCTCCACACGAAGACCGGAAAACCCAACACAGCCGGACCGCGATCTGCTAGCCACACCGTGACAGCCACCCGGTCACCCCATGACAGCAGCCGGCGGACACCTCATCGCCACGCCCGTTCAGGCAGCAGCGCAGGTGCACAGTCGGGCACGATGGGCCGATGGCCGGGGAAAGATTCTTCTGACCTCGCGCAGGCAGCTGTCGCCAGTGGAGGCTGTGCAACGCCAAACCCTTTGCTGGCCGCCCGTATTGCGTGGTGAAGTGACCCATGGGCTCCCGCACGAAGCGACGCGAATCGCGTAACAAGAGACATCGCCGTTCCGCGTCGGGGACGCCGGTGCTCGATCCGCACGCGCAGGTCATAGCGGATTCCTTGATCACCATGACCACACTCATGGCCTCCTTCACTGGCGACGACCCTGCGTCTGAGGCTGACGCGGCCTTCGCTGCGGCGATCGAGGAGTTCGTCGTGGAGGTGCCGCGGTTCGACGCGATCCGGCTTATAGAGGTGGCTCGTCAGCAATTCCTGCCGATGGCCCGCGAGGGCGAGCTACCTGTCACCGCGGAAGCGGGGGCGGTCTATGTCGAGCTGCTGACGCTGATTGCCCTGACCGCCCGGCAGGAGATAGGGACGGCGGCCGCGTCCGAAGCCGGGTTTCAGGAGATGAGCCACTTCGTCTCCAGCGCGAAGGAGGGACTGAGCAAGGTCCTCTACCTTGCGCAGTTGCGTTCATTCGCACGTGCTGACCCGACCGACAAGCTCGCCATGGTGTCCTTGTTCATTCGGGGCGCCGAAGTATGGATGCGCAATCCGTCATATCCGGAAATGGTAGAGGAAACCAATCTGGCGCTCCTTGACGGTGTTGAGAGCGTCCGCGCAGCCCTGCAGGCGCAACTGGGCTTCAACGCCACGGATGCAGTAGCCGTCCTCGACGCCTGCCACAACCTGCAGCAGGACAGTCTGAACGACCGCATCGAGGCGATGGGCAATGCGGTCTTGGACGCGATGGCGGCGGAGGAGGAAGGCCGGGCGGACAGACATCTGACGGAACAGGCCATGCTCAGCGTCACGTCGATGTTCGAGCCACCTGCCGAGCAGGCCACTGTCACGATCGACGACATCGTTGCGCATACGGGCCTGGCCGAAGAGTGTGTCCGGGCCGTTGTCGAGCGGTTCCGCCTGGACCTGGGGACGGACAGTCCGATGGATGTCGTCGAGGCGTTCACCAGCGGAAGGAACCCGCTGCGAACGCGGCCACTTATCGTGGGCGCAGACGGGCGTCTGATGCTGCCACACCCGGCGTTGAACGTGTTCGCTGTGCGGGAGAACCTCGAGGAACACCTGAAGAAGACGGCCCCGGTATGGAGCCAGTACGCCAAGCACCGCGGAGACCTTCTCGAATCCCGCACACACGCCGCGCTGGAGCGTGTCCTTCCCGGCGCCCGATTCCGGGACGGGTTGGAGTACTACCTGCCCGCGAGCGATGACGAAGCCGAGGCCGCCGACCCGTCGAAGTACACCAAGCGCGCCGAGGGCGACCACCTCATCGTCCTCGACGATGTCGCCATCATCGTGGAGGACAAGGCCGTCGCCTTGAGCGCGCTATCCCGCGGGGGCAAGACGGCACGGATCCGTACCGACCTGACCGGCATCATCACCAAAGCGGCCGAACAGGCCGGGCGCATGCGCGACGCCATCGAGCGGGACGGCGGCCTGCGCAGCAAAGACGAGGGATGGATCGACCTCAGCCATATCCGTGAGATCCACACCATCGCCGTCAGCCTCGATGACATATCGACGGTCCTGACTGCCACCGCCGAGTTGGTGCGGGCCGGCCTGCTGGCCGCGGACAACATTCCCTGGACGGTCTCCCTGCACGATCTTGAGCTGATCACCGAACTGGTGGCGCGTCCGGCCGAGTTCCTGCTGTACCTGCGTCGGCGCCGCAACCCCGAGGTCACGGTGATGTTCCATGCGCCCGACGAAATGGATCTGTTCCTCTACTTCTTCGAGGCAGGCCTGTGGGTAGAACCCGACCCGGTGCAGGTGCGTGCGGCGTTCCCCTTCCTGCCCGAGCCCGCCACAGCCGAACTGCGCCGCTACCGCACACGAAAGCCTGCGTTCCTGACCAGCCGAACCGATGCGCTGGACCAGTGGTTTCACACCCGAGGGCGCGACGGCGCGCATTCAGTACGGGCGCCCAAGCCGGCGATGGTGCCATCGCCGCTCGCGCCGCTGGTCGACGAGTTGCAGTCCCGCAATGTCACTGGATGGCTGAGCATCGGCGCCACGCTGCTGTCTGGGGCAACCGACGTGCAGCGCGAGTTCGCCCGCCACGGCGATGAACTCCTCGACAATCCGAGCCCCAAGGGCCGTAGCCTGACCGTGCCGCTCGCGGCCAGCGTCGACCCGGCAGAGGGCTGGCTGTTCGTGTGGGCCACCCGCCCGGCTGGAGCCGACCCCGACGAAACCGACAGGAGGCTCCGCGACTACCTCCGGGCCAAGAAGCACCAGCTCGGTCTGCCCAGAGGCGTCGTCTTCCTCTACGACCAACCGACCCGCAAGCTCCTCGACATTTGTTACGACGGGCACACCGGGCCACTTGATGCTGCGCTGACGGCCAGCTTGTCGTCCCTGCGGCCACCCTCAGAGCTTCACCGCTCGATCCATCCAAACGCCAAGCGGCCGCAGAGCGGCACGAGGAACGCAGCACGGCACAAGCGGAAGTGGTAGGGACGATCCTCGCCGGAAGCTCCTCCAACGGCACCAGCGCCGACGATCAGGCCGACGTCACATCTGGACGCACTACACGGAGCCGCACCCGTCGGTGAGCAGCCGGATCCGCGGGACAGGCTTGTGCGCCTTCCTGCGGCCTCGGCTTCGTCCCGGAGCGTCTGGACAGATCTCCGTCGCGGTATGCCGACAGCACCGGCCTACAAAGAACCCCGGCAGGAACAGCCACCCCCATGACAGCCAACCCGCCCCACCCCAGCCACTAAACGGCAGCCACTTGGTCACCTCATGACAGCAGACCAGCCCACGCCCACAGCGCATGACCAGGCAATCAACAACCGCACACGGCTGACGCACAAACGCTGCCACCAACACGCCCACTCACATCCACAAGCCCAGCAGGCGGCGCACCTCCGAGGTGACGGAGAAGCGGTCCCTGCTCTGGGCCCGCGCCCCAGGCTCCGCGGCCGCGGACTCGTCACGCTCGGCAGCGGCGCCACCGCCACACCGTGCGCTCCGTCACCTCCAACGACTCCGCCATCAGCCGTACATGACGGGTGGTCAATTTCTGTTCCTGCCGCAGGGCAAGCAGCCGGCGCACGGCAGGACCGCGCAGCGCCGACAGGGAGGAAGAAGGCAGGCCTCCCCGCACGTTGGGACCGTCCTCGTGCACGCCTGAGCGGGAAGCGCCCTCTCCCGGCCCGGAAGCGCCGGTCACAGCGGCCCCATGAGCCGTGCGCAGGCCCGTTCCAGCATCCGGCGGTCCACTACCGCACGGCGCTTGCCGTAGATCTCGGCGGTCAGGTGCGAGGTGAGCTTCGCCCAGGTCCGGAAATTGCCGTGGCCCACATGCTCGTCCACCCACACGACATCGTCCTCGGCCACCTCCTCCCACAGCGGGTGGAAGGCCGCCATCGCCGCTGCCACCTCGCCCGGGCGAAGACGAGGCACCAACTCCCAGGTCAGCACCCGAGAGGCCAGCGCGGGCACCCGGCGCAGTGCCCGTTCGCTGCCCGCCCCCGCCAGCACGAGTGCCGTGTCCGTGTCCGGGTGGTCCCACAGCCCGCGCAGAAACTCCAGCGCCGGTCCCGGAAGGCGCTGCGCCTCGTCCAGTACCAGCACGCGGGGCTGTCGCAACGCGTTCACCAGCATCAGGTCGGCCTCCCCCGCCCCGCGCGGCAGACGCCTGCCCAGCTCGAGGGCGTCCGCGAGTACCCGGCGCAGTTCGGGAACCGTCGGATGCACACCGACGTGGACCCGGCGGACCCTGGCCGGGTGCGGCAGCTGGGACAGGGCGTACTGCAACGCGACGGTCTTGCCGTGGCCGGCGTCGCCGTACAAACACACCACCGCCCCCACGGCGGCCGCGTGCGCGACCGTCCGCAGCACCGACCGCACGGCAGATGTGTGCACCACCTGGGCGCCCGGTACCAGGACCGGGACCTGCGCCAAGTGCTTCTGCTCCCGCAGAAACACCTGCCCACCCCCACCCTTCTCGGCCCCCACGTTCAGGCCCAGCTCGCTGAGGGGATCCGGCCGACGCGACCCGGCAACCTCAGGCTCCCGCCCGGTCAGCAAAGCCCGCCCCGCCCGACGGTCCCTGCGGATCACCCGGCACAACGTCGACATCGACGGAATGGGCACCTCACCGCCGGCAGCCACCAGCCGACGCCTCAGCTCCGAAACATTGCCCCCCGCCTCACCCAGCAGCTCCCACACCTCGTCCGACACCGCATACCCCTGCCGGACCGGCGCCTCCACACGCCCCGTCGACTTCGCCTGCTCCAGCCAGCGCCACACCGTACGCTCCGAACCACCCACCACCTCAGCGACCGCACGCACATGCCGCGTCGACAACTCCCCCGCCTGCTGCCGCTCCAGCAAACGACGCACCACCAACGCCCTCGGCAGCCCAGCCCCCCGGCCCGCTCCTACACCTGCAGGCCGCTGGACGGCGTCAAGGAGACGGCCGAGGCAATCAGGGAGGCGGACCCAGCCGCGCCCAGCGCGACCAGGCCGTCGCCCTCGCCCTCGAGGAACTCCGGCAGGCCGGCGGGCACCGGCGCGGCATCGCCGCACAGCTGGCACGCCAGCACGGCGGCAGCGACGGCAGCTGGCAGCGTGCCGTGACCGAGGCCCGCGCCCTCTACGAGCACGACACGCGCCAGAGGACCGGCGAGTCTGCCGCGCGCTGACCCCACGCCAGCCACACCTGCCCCACTCCCTTGCGGTGCGCCGGCCCGGTACCCAGCGCGGAGGCCCCGCCGACGCGCAACAGGACAGCAGACGCCCCGGTCCCCCGGCCGCACGCCCCTTCCGCCGCCCGTCCCTCCCCTTCCCTTCTTTCTGTTCTGGGGTGACGCGGGGGTGTGCAGAGGGGGATGTCGGGCTCCCGACCACAGCCTGAAAGGCATGGTGAGCTGCGGATACGTCGTCAGGCTTCCGATGGGTGCGGACAGTTGTCGGTGGGGTTGTCGGCGGTGACTGTGGCCGGGTTTTAGGCCTGGTTGGGGGCGGTGTTGTCGTTTCGTGACCGTGGTCGGGCTTCCACGGTCGGGATCTCGGTCGGGGCCGGCTGCTGCTGTGGCTGGGACGCGGGGCGCCGTGCAGGTCGGCGCCGCATGAACCAGAAGCGGCAGCGGGAGGCCGACGATGCTGAATGCGGATGCGGGTGGTGGGGACCGGCTGGCACTGGCGGTGCTGGCGCAGTACCGGATGGCGACCACTGAACAGATGCACCTGATAATCGCGCCGGGGGTGCGGATCGAACAGACGAGGCGGCGGCTGGCCAAACTGCGCGACGAGGGCCTGGTGGACCGCATCACCCTGCCGCAGGCCGGCCGGACGCGGGTGTGGTTTGCCACCCAGTACGGCGTCCAGGTCGCCTCGGAGTGGCCGGAGTTGCGGGACTGGCAGCCGTCGAAGCTGGTGGCTGACCGGACGGCCGCCCGGCTGCGGGTGGGGCACGCGCTGGTAGTGACCGAGACCGGGCTCGCCTTCCTGCAGGACGCCCGGCGCCGCGGGGATGTGTGCCGGCCGCTGGACTGGATCCCCGAGGTCTACCACCCCCTCGGCAGCGGCGAAGCTGTCATCCCCGACGCCCTCATGTACTACCGCAGCGGCTCTGCTGAAGCCGATAGCTGGTCGATGCTGCGGGCGTTTGTGGAGGTCGACCGGGCCACCATGGGCCCCGAGCGCCTGGCCGCGAAGATCCACGCTTATGCCCGCCTGCATGAGTACGTGCCCGTGTCCGTCGGGCGGCCCCGGCCGGCCTTCGGCCAGGAGCCGCCGCAGGAGGACTGGCGGCGGCGCTACCCGGTGTTCCCGCGGCTGCTGTTCGTCCTTGACGGCACCGGCCCGGACGGCATCGAGACGAGGATCCAGGCATTGCGCGCAACAACCCGGAATCTGGGCCTGGCCGGCTTCCTGCGGGAGGTTCCCGTCCTGGCGGCCCCGTTAGTCGACCTGCTCCGCAACGGGCCGTCAGCGCCCGTATGGCGACCCGTACAGGACCCCGACCAGAGAGTCGGCTGGATGGAGTCGCCGGTCCCCGTCGCGACTGCGCACCCGCCTGCGCAAAGCCCACGGCCACGTCCTGCGCGACCGCACTCCTGGGGCGACCACAGCAGGCCATGACTCTGCGCAAGCTGCAGTCATCCCATGCGCCACCACCCCTCACTGGCCATTGCGCAGCGGTGGCACGCAGGCGGCGCGCATCCCGACCAAGGGCCCGACCACGTCCCCCACCACCCCGACCACAAGCCCAACCATGCAGGTCACAGCGTTGCGCATCCGCTGCGCAGTGCCGCGCACCGGCTGCGCAGCCGGTGCGCGGGTTGGGGTGGACAGGGCGCCGTCACCGGTCCCGCGAAGGGTGTGCGCAATCGGATGGCCCAGGTTGCGCAACGCCGCTGTCCACCGCCCTGTTCTCTGCGTAATGCGGCAGGCAGCCCGATTGCGCACAACGACGGCGGAGCTGGCAGTCGGCGGGCCGCCTGTGGGGCTGCTGGAGGATGGTGGGGCGTTGCACCAGGCTTGAGCGCCCGTGCGCCCCCACCGGCGCCCTCCCTGGCCTCCGCGGAATCGGCGCACGGTCGAACGCATGGGGGATACCGGGGAGCTGGAGTGTTTGGGGCGCGGTGACGGCAATGCCTGCCCGGAGGGGGCTGTGCTGATCGGCGTGCAGGTTCCCGAGTACCGGTGCGACGAGTGCCGGCACTACTGGGAGCTGGACGAGACGGAGCCGGGCCGGCGCGTGAGGGAGGACGATGGGTTGACCCGGCCGATGGGGGACCCGGGCGAGGCCGGCCAGGGGCGGGGCACTGCGGCGTAGGCGCTGGGGGATGGCCGGGCGTCGGGGCCGGGCTGTCGTTGCAGAGCGTCGTACACACTCCACGAGCGGGCGGCCTTGATCGACAACGCGCGCGACGCTGGCGGTCCAGTAAGAACCGCGCAGGGAGTTCAGTTTGGCGTCGCCTCGGTTGACGCCCAGGGCTGAACTGGCCTTCTCCCCGCCCGGCGTGAACAGACACGGATCGCCACCGAGAGAGGGGCGCGATGGGGAGGCGAAACTGCGGAGGGAACCCGATCGGACCAGTATGCCGATACGCCCCGGTTTCGCCATCTCCTCCCCTTGGATTGGGGGGGCGCAAACGACCGATTACGCCTCCCCGGGATCATTGGAGCGGAGGAATCGAACCTGTCGCGCCGTTGAAGGTCACCTCGCTGCCGGAGAACGCCGCGCCACCGAAGGACACCCCTCCGCCGGAGAACGTTTCGCGCCGTCGAAGGACACCAAGCCGCCGGAGAACGCCGCGCCGTTGAAGTACACGGTGCCGCCGGAGAACGAAGCTGCGCCCGTTCGTTGAAGTCGATCGCAGCACCATGAGCAGCGAGCAGCTGGCCATGAAACTGATCGAGTACGCCCGCCTGTTCCAGTACGAGGCCCAGCCCGTCGGTCGGGGAGGCAGTCCGCCGCAGGTCCTGCCTGGCTGCGCTGGTATCCGGTCTTCCCCCGGGTGCTCTTCGTGCTCACCGCTGCGTCCCGGGCCAGGCTGGAGAAGCGGATGAACGATCTACAGGCGATGGCTGCCCAGCACCCGCTCGTAGCCGCCCTCGCCCGGGAGGTCCGGCTTGGAGCCGCCGTACTGGAAGACCTTGAGCAACACGGTCCCGCCTAGGCCGTATGGGTGCCACTGGCCGGCGGCGAACACCGCCCTTGGACCGACCTGTAACCCGCGCCAAGTAATGTGGCGGCGATCACTGCTAAACCGCAGGAATTGGCGCGTGGCCCGTGGGTATCCCGGAACCCAGTCGGGTCCACGGTGCAAGCCGACGGCATCAACAACTCGGACAAGTGCGTACACGCCTCGCCGCCAACAGAGGTCAGTACCCCGCTGCTGAGCCAACGATCTGAAGAACGGGCCCCGGCTCCGATCGTTCTCATTACTTTCGGTTCAACTCAAGGGCAGTTCGGCCAGCATCACGGCGTACACCGGGGAGTCCGGGAAGGGCTGCCGCTGTCCGACCTTTCGGAAGCCCCAGGACGTATATAGGGCTTGTACACGCGGATGCTCGGTGTCGACAAGGAGCACTACCAAGTCCTCGTCCCGCTCGTCCAGCAAGGCCCTGGTGACTGCCTCGGCAGCCCCAGCCTTCCGGTACTTCGTGCGAACGGCCAGCTCGGAGTAGGAGAAAGTCCGGCTCTTTTCCGGTGCCGGGCCGAGGTGCTCGCGTCACCACTCCCGCATGGGAGTGGCTGGGGCGCCGTAGGCGAAGCCCAGCACCTCGTCGCAGTCGTAGGCGATCACGCAGTCGAAGTCCGGGTTGCCGCCCCAGTGATCGACGAACCAGGGGAAGCGCTGGTTGAACTCGTCGTCCATAGCGTCCGCGTAGGCATCGGCGTGCACGTCGATCAGCGTCTGGCGGATCTTCGGGAGGTCAGCGTGCGTGAAGCGGCGGACGACCAGATCTGCGGCACTCACGAGCGGCGCCATTCGGATCGGTAGCGGTCTACCCACTCTTGTGCGGCCCTGGCGTCCAGCGCAAAGGTGATCAAGTCCCGGTAGTAGTCGCCAAGGAGAAGGCGTGTCCGGCCAGGGATCGGATGTCCCTCCATCAGGACGAACACCGTCGATGCCGTGGCGCATGCCTGGTCGATAGGCCGCTGATGGAGCTGGGCCAGAGCAAGGCGTGCCGTGGCCAGAGCGCGGTTGCGACGGAACTGCTGAGGGATGCTGGCCAAAGCCCGGTGAGAGGCGGCCTCCTCCCACGCTGAGTCCCCAATACGGTCCCGGACAATCGCGGTCATGGCGGTGCTACCCAGCTCAGCCGGGGCTCGACGAATTCCGGAACGTACGGTCGCTCACCGCTGCGCTGTGCCCGAGAGAGTGCAGGAGGCCATGGATGGCCTCGGCCAACTCCGCCTTAACTCCACCGGACGTAGCGTAGGAAGTCGGTCCAGGCCGCTGGTGCAACGCAGAGGACACCGTGCTCGCGATGCTTGGTGTCCCGCACCATGACCGCGTCCGGGCGGTTGTCGGCGACCTCGACGCAGGAGTCTTGCGTGGTGTACGAGCTGGTGCGCCAGTTCGGTTCTATGGGCACGGCGCGTCCTCCTAGTCGGTCGGTATCCGGTCGAAGTGCTGGATTGCGGTGAGGATGATTTCCCGGACGGTGTTGCCGTAGACCGCTGACTGCTGCAGCAAGGCGAACGCCTTGGCGTAGAGGTCGATCTCCCGTGGTTGGGAGACGGACAGTTCGGCGGAGTAGGTCTCGACGAGGACAAGTTTGTCGTCGAACATCGAAAACGAGTTGCCCGGCCAGATCGCGGCGGGCGCCGAGCGAGGGACGATGCCGAGGCTGAGTCTGGGCAGTCGCATCACCGCCAGGAGGCGATCGAGCTGTCCCTTCATCACGTCGGGCCCGCCGAAGTTGGTGTAGAGCGCCTGTTCGCCAAGCAGCACGTTGAAGATCCGTTCGCCCTGATAGAGGTATTGCTGGCGCTGGAGGCGCTTGGCGACGGCCGCTTCAGTGTCATCGGGGATCTCGTAGTAATTGACGACCTGTTCAAAAACTCTGGCGGCGTACTCGCTGGTCTGAAGGGTTCCCCAGATGACGGTGGGGTGCCAAATGCGGAACACCTTGGTCTTGGCGTAGACGGGGATGGCTTTGTGCTGCCGACTCTCGGCACCGGCCTGGAGTTGACGGCGCCACTCGAGCCACAGTTCGTCGACGTGGCGGACGATCGCAATCAGGTCGCCTAGTTGATCATGCTGGCCGGTGATTTCGCACCAGAGGCGGATGTCGTCCTCGCTGGGACGCTGTTTGCCATGCTCGATGCGTGAGACTTTCGACTCGTGCCAGGTGGTGGCATGGGCGAAGGCCCGGCCGCTGGTGAATCCAGCATCCTTGCGGAAGCCGCGCAGCCGGGCACCGAGCGCTAGCAGCGCCTCATCTACCTGTGTAGTCATGGATGTTTCAGGGCTTGTACTCGGTGTGAGGGATGGCGGTTGCCCACAGGAGGTCCCGCACGCGTAGGCACTGGGCAACGGCGCCCGGATCCTCGATGATCTCCGATCCGAGGACACGGCCGTCCGGATCGAAGTGGCCCACAGCCAGGAGGCGGTCGTCGTACAACCACCAGTCCCGGCCGTCGAAGGGAAAGGTGGCGCCTGCTGGCAGGAGGTGTCGGGGCAGCCATCGGATGGCCTCGCCAGCTTGCTCGTTCAGGATGGTGGTGGCGTGCTCCCACTGAATGTAGGGGCTCAGGGGTTCTGTCACGACCCGGACCCGGCGCACTGTCATGCCGCGGCGGGCGGCCTGCTCAACGAGGCGGGCCCAGGGAGTGAGGTAGGCGTAGTCGACGTTCTCGCCCTTCAGCCAGCTCTCAAACGGTCCGCGCTCACCGGGCACGGAGTAATCGTCTCGCAGCTCCAGGTGAAAGGCATCGTGCTTGAAGCGGTCGAAGAGCCGGTTGCGCTCAGCGCTGGAGATCAGCTCCACGCGTTTCCTCCAGTAGGGCGATGATCGCCGGCTTCGGTATCTCGACACAGGTCTCGTAGTCGGGGATCGACATCTGGGACAGGGCGTCCGGGTCGGCCACCGCCTTGCCCTGAACGACGCACGTGCCCTGCGGGGTGACGATCATGACCGGGACCGCGGCGTGCTTGATGTCGCCAGGCCTCAGGCCGTCGTTGCTCAGGTGCTCGAACAACTCGGTTGGCACCTCCACCGCACTCTCGCCCTCGGGTATATCAAGCTGCATCAGCAGCTCGTTCGCGAACAGTTGCCAGCCTTGGACGATGTAGCTGTCCCGGTCGGTGGCATATAGCGTCGGGCAGTCGCCACCGGTGGAATTGCTGCCGAGAAATCGTAACTTCACGCCCTGTCTCCCGTCCTCGTCCTTGCTCAGGTTTGCGCGACATCTCGATGGTCGACGAGCCGTTCCAGCCCGTCAATCAGCATGCTGCAAACTCGCGCAAGGCGCTTGGGAGTTGCATAGCTCGGGTTCTACGGTCTCACCAGTCGCCGCTCGTCACCGCAGATCCCGCGTCCTGACTTCCCGGCGACACGGAAAGCCCGGCCTTGCCTCCCCCGTCAGGCCGGGCGCCCCCGCTGGAAGGGCCAATGACCATGACCAACGCACCGCTCAACGGCACTGGGCATGCCAGGCACCGCCTGCGTCCCCCGGAGCCACTCATTCCGAGGGGCTCCGACCGGGACGCGGTCTGCACACGCCATCCCACTGTTCTCGCCTTACAGCAAGACAAATTTGCGCAACCCCTCATGCCCTATCTCCTAGCCTGCGACGGCGGTACTGCACACACCACGGCAGGAGCTGCGCAATGAACCAGACGGTGACGGCCGGGACAGTCGCACCACCGGTGAACATCGACACGATGCGCCATACCATCAGCCAACTGATGGACTCCCATGTGCAGTTGCCCGGAGGCGAGGCGCTGGACCTTGTGCAGCAGGCGCTGCGTGGGCATATACAGCTGATCATTCCCGAGGTCGAACAGGCTGCCTGGCAGCGGGACAAGGAGGATGTGTCCCGCTACTGCGCACTGGCCTGCGTCGGCGAAGCCCGCGGAAAGCTCCGCGCCGCGAACAGACCTGGTGAGCACGGCGCTCTCGCCTATGCGCGCCGACTCGCCCGCACCCTGGCCGCCTTGTGCGACCACCACGAAGCTCTGGCCGGGGCGGTGATGTGCCTGGCCTGCGACCAGCCGCTCCGCGACGGCGAGGACACGTTGGCCTACGACCACGTCAGCCCCAGCGGCTCCGCCCTCCGCGCAGGCCGCATCTACACCCGCTGCGCCCACATGATCCGCCGACACTGATCCCTCGGCCCGACACCCGAACCACACCACCCCAGCGGTGGACGCCCTGACCTGGTCGAGGGTCCTCAAAGTCCGCCCGCTCTTTCCGACCCACGCTTGGAAGACGTGATGACGACAACCGCAAGGACGCCTCGCCTGGTGCGCCGTGAGGAAGACGTAATGAACGAGCGTTTCCAGGTCGCCGCCCGCCGCAGGGGTGCGCCGCCCCGTCGTGAGGATGCGTGCCGGGTGGGCGCGCTGCGGCGGATCGCGGCCGCGCGGCTTGGCCGGTACGGGCTGGCGGTGATGGTGGATGACGTGATGCTCGTGGTCTCCGAGCTCGTGACGAATGCGGTGCTGCACAGCGGAAGCCAGGAGATCGTTGTGAGGATCGGGGTCGGGGACGGTTTCCTGCACATCGTGGTCGCCGACGGGATGCCGGGCGCCGCCACCCGCGGGCAGAGCGGCAGCGACAGCGAGTCGGGGCGTGGCCTGGCCTTGGTCGAGGCGGTGGCGCACAGCCATGGCGGGGGATGGGGCAGCGCCGATGACGGCCGGGCGACCTGGTGCACGCTGGCCCTCCCTGCCGGGGTACAGCCGTGACGGCGCCCGCCGCCATCTCGCACAGTCACCATCCGGCAGGGATGTGGACGTTGCTGGACGCGCCCGCGCTGGAGGCGGTGCTGGCCCGGTTGCGGCAGTGGACGCCCTTCGACGGCGACGCACTCCTCGAGGACATCGGTGACGTCCTGGACGACGTAACGCCACCCGAGGAAGACCTCCCAGCGCTCGCCGGGCGGCTGGACGGTGACCTCACCCGGCTCGCCGCCATCGCCGCTGCCTGCCAGGCCGGTCACAGTGACGAGCCCGTCGGCCGGCTGCTTGGTCAGGCCCGGGCTCTGGTTGGGCAGGGGCTGCCGGCCGGCTACCGGCAGGCGCTTGGGCACCTGCGCCGGATGGCCTTTACCGCCCACGAACTGAGTGAACGCCTTGACGCCCTGAAGTGTCTGAAGGAGGCGGCGTGATCTGCCCCCCCGCCCCTCGATCCCCCGACAGTCCGCCAGTTGAGAGAGACGATGCGATCCGTGCGCAGCACCAGCGAGCGGGGCTTGATCCCCTTCATCACCCAGCGGGAGGGTGAGGAGGCAGCGCCGGACAACCTCGTCATCCTCCAGCACGCGCCCGGTCGCCACCGGCTCCATTACGGGGACGAGGACCCACGAGACCGGGATGTGCGCGGTGTGCTGTGGGCGCGCTGCGCGTTCAATTCCGTCGATGAGCGCGGCATGCCGACGGGCAGCCCGTTGTGGAAGCTGATGCATCCCTACCGGCAGATGATGTGCATGCAGACACTGCGCTGCCAGGTGTGCACGCAGCCCGCACGCACC
The DNA here is from genome assembly GCF_042714835.1 of Streptomyces sp. NPDC058678. Classification (NCBI taxonomy): domain Bacteria; kingdom Bacillati; phylum Actinomycetota; class Actinomycetes; order Kitasatosporales; family Streptomycetaceae; genus Streptomyces; species Streptomyces sp. NPDC058678. The sequence goes on from NZ_JBHXSG010000075.1 coordinate 28,201, forward strand.
CGGGCCGGGCTGATCTTCCTCGCCGGCCCCCACGACCACGACCCCACGCAGCCGGTCATTCTCACCAACCAGCCGCCCGTGTGCGCGAAGCACGCCCGCGCTGCCGCCGCGCTGTGTCCGCACCTGGAGAGGCAGCCGGTGGTCTACCTCGCCGCGAGCGCACCGCTGTGCGGCGTGACCGGCACTCTCTACGGTCTGAGCGGCCAAGGTGTACACGTGATCGCGCAGCCCGACCACCCACTGCCTTACGGACATCCCAACCTGGCGACGTTCCTCGCCTCACAGATGATTCGCCGCCTGAGCAGCTTCCGCGTCGTCGACCTCGACGAGCTCCAGCGCGAACTGGTGCTGGCATAGCCCCTGTCCGGGGGCCCCGATGACGCCCGGCGGGGCCTTCGGGCAGCTCCACCGTCCGGCGCGGGGAGGCCATCCCGCCCTGACCGCTCCCCCACGGTCAGCCCGCTTCCCCGCGTCGGACCGTAGTAGGCCCCAGCACGCCGCCTGCCGGCGAGGCGGCGTTTATGCAGGTCACGAGACAGGCCCGGCTGCCCGCCACCGCGTGAGCGGGGGTGTTTGTTCACTTCCACACGAGCGTCAGTTGCGGGTGCGGGGTTGAGGCCGGGCAGTGCTTGCCGCTCAGCTTCGGGGACGTCCCATGACAATGGTGGCCGTGCTGAGCGCTGCGGAGCCGATCACGGCCAAGACGATGCGCAGGGTGAGGGAAGAGTTGGAGCCGAGGATGGCGGGTGTGGCGACGAGGAAGGCTCCCAGCGCGCTGATGGTGACTCGGGAGACCAATCGCATCCTGGAGTGTTTGATGATGACCGGGAAGCGTGCGGCTGCGACGGGCGTGGTGCCGGCATCCTCGGGGCCGAGGCGGATGGTGACGTGGGTGAGCGCATCGAAGGATGCGGCGTCGGGCTGGAGCCAGAATTCGGTGGAGTCGTAGCGCAGTGCCACGTCGTGGGAGGCGTCTGAGGAGACGCGTAGGAAGCGGCCGTCAGTGTCGCAGGTCAGGGTGATTTTTGGTGTTTCGGTGTAGCGCTGGGCATAGAAGCTGACGGGCAGCCGTGCGGGTTGTAAGTCACCGAGGCTCAGGCGGCCTTCTGGTTCGAAGGTGAAGGCGGCTGCGCTGGCGAGGTGGACCGGTTCGTCGATCCGCATGAAGTAGGCGTTTTCGAAGGTGGGGTGGAGTGCCAGGCGTCGCGCGACGCTGATCCACAGTTGTGCTTGGTCTCCGTTGGTACGGATGGGGAATGTGGGGAACTTGAGGACGGCCGGATAGTAAGCCCCGTTCGCTTCGATGATCTTGTCGATGGCTTTGCGGCTGTCGGTGGCGATGTCTGTGCGGGAGAGTGAGTAGTCGTCGAGGTCGACGTGGTCGGTGACGCGTAGCTTGAACAGGAAGACTTCTGCTACACAGTCCGCGGCAACGATCTCGGCGACTCTGACGGGGAGCAGGTAGGCGTCGGTGGGTGAGTTCGCGTCGGCAACGAAGCCGATCAGGGCGCGTTGTTGGATGATGCTGCCGTTGGCGACCTTCTGCTGGAGCGAAGGGGCTACGTACTGGGCCTCATAGCGGAACTGGATGGTGGCGCCCCGAGGCAGCGCCAGAGCAGTCAGGATGTCCTCGGCGTATCGGCGCCGCAGGTTCGATGACAGCAACAGAACCTGCGGACGCTCTTCGTTGCCGCTCACGTCCCCCCTGGAGTCTGTCGCGGTAGCCCTCAGACTGAGTCGTACAGCGTCTGCATGCCCCGTGTGAGGCGCATGGACTCCTCCAATTGTGTGTAGCGGGGCCAGACGCGGTCGCTGGGGAGATCATCGACGGCCAGGCGGGTCACGGGCTCGTAGCGGATGCCGGCCGAGGCGAGTTCGTCGTACCGGCGGTAGATCACTTTCTCTTGGAAGCCGTCGGCTTGATCACAGGTCAGGTCGATGACGTGGCGCGCGGCGTCGTGGGCTGGGCCGATCTCGATCCAGCAGTGGTGGTCGACGGACGAGATCGCGGGATCCTTGAAGGTCAGCCGGCCGTAGCAGTAGGTGGCTTCGATCTCGCGCTGTCGTAGACGGCGTGCCAGCCAGACGGAACTGACACCGCATTGCCCCTTCGACGACAAGGGCTCGCGGGCGTAGTTGGGATGCGCGGTCTTCCGCGACCATGCGGCTTCCAGCCAGCTGCGGTAGTCGCGCAGTTCGTCGAGGTCGAGCTCGGCGGGTTCGCCGGCATGCGCATTGTGGGGTGGCTCTGCCACTTGCTGCAGGGTTGTCACTTTTCGGATTTCTTTTCTCGATGTGCTGTCCGTGCCGAGCACTACCAACAGGTTGCGGTAGTTTCCCGCCCGGCGGTCCGTGCATGTGTCCGACATTGATTGTCGACGGGTCATATAGCTGCCGAATTTGTCGTAGCAGTATGCTACGGGTGCGGTGGCGAACGGGGTGAAGTTCGCGGCATGCAGTGCCGAGCCGGTGAACCCGAGCAATGGATTGAATGCCGTCACCATGAAGGTGCACCCCATGGTTCTGAGATACCGCACGGCCTGACCAATGGTGAAGCTCATGAGGTTGTGTGCCGCGCCCGATAATCCTAGAGCACGCGTGAGGATGAGCACGTTGCCCCGCTCCGCGGGAAGGTTCTGCCGTTGCAGTGCCTGGATGATTCCCGGCCTGTCACACATGGAGAACGCCAGGTACGTGACGGGGTGCGTGGCACCCTGGAGGTAGCATCCGACTTCTATGAGGGTGTCCGCCCGGGGGCTCAGCAGGTAATGCAGTCTCGACTGGTAGAGATAGCCGGCACTGGGCGGAACCACGGAAAATTTCACTCCGACGGAGGAACCGTCGCTGCGCTGAATGGTGAACCCTCGCCGCGCCTGGCCGCCGCCTAGCAGCAGAGAACTGTTGGCGAGGTAATCAGCGTCCTTGATGTAGCTGGATATTCTGCTGCAGCGAGCGATCAGCTGCGGCCGTAACTCGCCATAAAGGACAGGAGATGGCCGCCGTAGTGTCGCCCGGTCCAGTACAGACGGTGCGTGCAGCCGCAGGTGAATGTCAAAGTCCCGCGCACTTATTCCGCATAACGCCGCATCAGCCGCAACGAAATCTTGGCAGGCTGTGGAGAAATCATCGATCAGGGGGTCTCTCAGCTGGCGGACCAGTGCAGACCATGTGGTGGAAGGCAGGGGTGCACGTGGCGCCTGAGCTTTCTGTGGCATTGACGGCACGTACGGCAAAACGCCAGGGTCAGCCTGTAAGACGTGCCCGGATTCGGCAGAGCCGAGGGCGGTATGGGACATCAGTCATCTCCGCTATCGGTCGCCGGCAGGACTGAACATGGTAGGGCGCCTGCCCGCAGGCTGTCAGCTCATCAAGGTCAACAGCGTTGCAAGGCAAGGGATTTGAGATCCATTCAGCGCCACTCTGTCCCGCGCCCTCACGGCTGGCTCATGTCCCACCCCGAGCAGGGGCCCTTCCCCGCAGATTCCTCGCCGTCACCAGCAGATTACGGCCTGCTCACGCATCGGATCGCCCTGCGGGGCATGCCCGCCCCACAGAGGCGTCCCCCAGCGACACCTGCGCGAGGCGGGATCCGAGTGCGCCCAGAGCCAGCGGTGGCCCGCTGGAGTGACCAAGCCTGCTCTGGCAACAATTGCCTTGCCCTTGCCGGTAACGGCCCCAAGGAGCACGGCCGAGACGTCCGGTTCGTGCCGCCGCCGCCCGCCCGCCTCCTGCCCGGTCACACCGGCAGACCGGGCCGGGGCTGGCGTGCGGGCCCGGCCCGGCCCGGCTGAACCCACACATGCCCTTGCCGTATCTGCACCCCGTTTCAGTCACCGGCCAGCAGCCGTGCAACGACGCCGGCGGATGCCTTCAGCGCGGGGCCCAGCGGTGCTTCGGTGAGTGCGGTGCGCAGTTGCTCGTGCAGTCGGGCGGAGATCTGGCCGGTGCGGGTGATCTCGTCTTCGGCGTCGGCGAGCACCGTCTGCAGCAGTTGTGTCTGCGCGGCAGGTCTCAACAGCGTCAGGTGGGTGCGCAGTTCGCTCACCGCGCTCAGGGCGGCCTCGGCTGCTTCATCCCACCCTGCGTGGGGGCGCCAGCGGCTGCTCGCTGCCGGGGCAGCATGGGCGTGGTCACCGACCGCCAGACGCAGTGTGGGCGCCGTGTCGTGGTCGGGCTCGTGTGGAGGATTGAGCGGCTTCAGTGTGAGATCGCGATTCCATGCGATGAACCGGGGCCTGGCGCCGGGCGGATGGTTTCGGCCGGTGGGCTGGTCCTTGGGCTCTGGTGGTCCGGTGCGGTCCGTACCGGCCATCCACTGGCATAGTGTGCGCTTGCGTTGCTGAAGGCTGCCGGGATCGATGTCGATCACGCATTCGGCACCCTGGAGCAGGTGGGCGATCGTCTCGTCGTCTGTGCGGTCGTCCTCAGCATCGGTCACGACTGCTCCTCCCTTCGTGGCCTGGCAGGCTCGATGATCTGTGGTGGGCGGCTTACCGCGTGCCGCAGCGCTGCGCGGGCGAGGGCAACGTGTTTACGCACGCCCGATGGCTCGATCCCCAGTAGTTGGCTGATCTGCGTGGTGGAGCACTGCTCAACGAAGTACAGGAGGGCGATTTGTCGGCGTCGCTCGGGAAAGTGGCGGATCACTGTCCAGCAGCGTTCGAGGTCGTCCCGGGCCACGACGACGTCGGCGGGATCCGGCGGCGGGCAGGCCAAGTCGCGGGCCAGTTCGGCGCCCAGCCGGTTTAGCGTCTGTGATCTGCGAATGTCGTCGATCCACAGATTGCGGCACACCCGGCGCAGCCATGCCCGGTGTCTGCCGGCCTCTACTTTCCTCGGTGTGGTGAATGAACTCGCGGCCGTGAGGGACTCCCACTGCAGGGCCACCGCCATGAATACCCGCTGTACCAGGTCCTCCGCGGCCGGCTGCGCGCCTGCGGTCAGGACCATGGCGTAGCGCAGCAAAGGCACTGCTTCGCAGTCCCACAACTGGGATACCTCATGCGCTGTCTGCTCGGAGATCCGTCGACCCGTCATGGTGGCCCCCTTCCCTGGCCGCTGCCCCCAGGCGGACCTCCATCGCCGGTCCGCCCATCCCCCGCTGTTGCACCACCACCGTTCCAGGGGGCGCATGAGACACCAGCGCCACCAGCGTGGCACGGCGGCCCTGTTCAGCAAGCCACGCGCACCCACTCGCCACAGCTACGACCACGCATACACCGGCCCAGACAGGCCACGAGGCCGCCGACCACAGCCCCCACACCAAGCCCCCTACACCAATCGTCATGCCCTTCAATCGAACGAGAGCCTTCAAACGCTGCCACCCCAGCCCGGAATCCTCCACGCCACTCCACCCTGCACCCGAGTCCGGCCTCCCGCGTTCCGAGAACCACCACACCCGGTCGTGGCAGGGCAGCAGACGGGCAAAAGCCGGCGCTCAACGGGTCTGGGCCGGGCCACTTCTGCAGAAAGGGAGCAGCCGACACGGCTGCACAGGTGGCGTGAGGCGCCCTTTCCCAGGCCGCTATCTCGTGTCACTCTGCGATCACGGGCAGCGACGGGGGGTAGACGGGATGATTCGCTACGTGGCGGCGTTACCGGCCAAGCGCGGGGATGTGCGCGGCTTTGAGGATGTGGCAGCCGATGTCGGCTCCCAGATGGCAGCGCTGTGGACGGTGCCGGTGCTGCGCACCCCCACCGCTGCACAGCCATCGATGCGTGAGCGCATCAAGCACCTCACCCAGGCGGCCAACCGGCTACGTGTCGTGGGTAGTTCGCGCCGCTGCTGGATCGACACTCAGCACGTGGAAGACGACCCCGAGATGGTGGGCGACGCATTGTGGGGCGCCTTTGGGCTGTTCACCACCGCCGCACCCATCACCAGCCCGTGGCGCGCGCCACGTCAGCAGGCCCTGGCCGATGAGCTCGCCCAGTCCACCGGCAATGGGCTGGGACTGCGCATCGAGCTGGCGCACACGCCCACGGGGGTGGCCGTCGAGCAGGTGGAGCAGCTGCTGGCCCGGCTGAAAACCGCGCCGGAAGAAACGGACCTGCTGCTCGATGCGGGAGCGCTGGAGCCTGAGCAGGCCATGCAGTGGGCGGTGCAAGCGGTATCACTGCTGGGTGCGTTACGTCCGTGGCGCACGCTGGTGCTGCTGTCGGGTGCCTTTCCCGCCTCGCTGCAGCAACTGGAGCGCGACCTTCTCAACCCGCTCCCCCGCCGCGAGCTGACGCTGTGGCAGAAGGTGGGCGAACGCTCCCGTATGGGTGAGCGGCTGGTGTTTGGGGACTACTCGGTCGTGCATCCGGGCAAGCCCTCACAGCGCACGACGGGACCGGTGACGATCCTGGGCCGGGTGCTGTATTCGACGGCCGAGGACTACCTGGTCATCAAGGGGCGGAACATGGCCGTGTACGGGACCGCGCAGATGGCGGCTTTGGTCTCCCGTCTCACCAGCGATCCCCACTTTCGCGGGCACGGCTTTAGCGAAGGCGAGCGGTATCTCGCCGACTGCGCGGCCGGACAGGAGGCTGCTGGTCCGCCCGAGCGGTTCATCCGGGCCGGCCACACCCAGCACCTCACCCAAACCCTGCGGCAGCTGGGCTAGTGCTGTGACCGCATAGGTTCGCCGGGTCGGCGGTCGTGGCGGTTGCATGTGCGGTGACATCCGATCCGACCGCTGGAGGCGCGGTGGCCGAGCCCGTCCGTGTGCGCAGACTGACCGACCACGAGGGGCAGAAGCTGCAGCAGATCGTGCGCCGGGGCAGCACGAGTTCGGTGCGCTACCGGCGGGCGATGATGCTGCTGGCCTCCGCTGGAGGAAAACGGGTGCCGGTGATCGCACAGCTGGTGCAGGCCGACGAGGACACCGTCCGGGATGTGATCCACGCGTTCAACGAGAAGGGCCTGGCCTGCCTGGACCCTCGGTGGGCGGGAGGCCGTCCCCGCCAACTCAAGTCTGACGAAGAGGACTTCGTCGTCCAGACGGCCACCACCCGCCCGGTCAAGCTAGGCCAGCCTTTTACTCGCTGGTCACTGCGCAAGCTCGTCGCCTACCTGCGCAAAGTCCACGGCCGGGTGATTCGCATCGGCCGTGAGGCGTTACGGTGCCTGCTCGCCCGCCGCGGCGTCACCTTCCAGCGCACCAAGACCTGGAAGGAGTCCCCGGACCCCGAACGGGAGACGAAGCTGGACCGTATCGAGCACGTCCTGGACCGCTTCCCGGACCGGGTATTCGCCTTCGATGAGTTCGGCCCACTCGGGATCCGGCCCATCGGCGGCAGCTGCTGGGCCGAACAGACCCGGCCCGACCGGCTGCCGGCCACCTACCATCGCACCCACGGCGTCCGGTACTTCCATGGCTGCTACTCGGTGGGCGACGACCGTCTGTGGGGCGTGAACCGCCGCAAGAAGGGTGCCGGGAACACGCTGGCCGCGCTGAAATCGATCCGCGCCGCCCGGCCCGACGGCGCACCGATCTACGTGATCCTGGACAACCTGTCCGCCCACAAGGGCGCCGACATCCGCCGCTGGGCAAAGAAGCACAAGGTCGAGCTGTGCTTCACCCCGACCTACGCCTCCTGGGCGAACCCGATCGAGGCGCACTTCGGACCACTGCGGCAGTTCACCATCGCCAACTCCCACCACCCCAACCACACCGCCCAGACCAGGGCCCTGCACTCCTACCTCCGCTGGCGCAACGCCAATGCCCGCCACTGCGACGTCCTGGCCGCCGAACGCAAGGAACGCGCCCGCATCCGCAGCGAGAAAGGCACCCGATGGGGCGGACGCCCCCTCACAACCGCAGCCTGATCCAACCCGGCGAACCTACGCGGTCACAGCATTAGATCGCTGCCGTTGCGGCTCCGTAGGGCGACACGGCCGTCGGCCCACCGGCCGGCCAGGGCGCGGTAACCGTCCCACTTCTGTTATGCGCTGTTGAGCTGTCCGCGGGATATCGTCCGGCGCCATGTCGATCACTGGATGGCGGGTGAAGTGCACCCGCCATCCAGTGATCGACATGGCGGGCGCACTTCACTCGCCGAGCTGATGTGGCCGCGGGATGCGTGTGCCCGAGGGGCAGCCGTTCCTGATCAGGCCGGTCGGCATGTACGACGTCGAGTCGAACCGGTACTTCTCGGTGTGGCCGGCGTCGTCGCCGTGGAACACACAGGCCTCGCACCCCGGGATCTGCCTTCAGCGGGGCGGGGCGGACGTTCCCCGGACGACAAGACGGGGGGTGATGACTTGTTCCCCGGCGGGGATCTCCGCGCCCTCCAGGCGTGCGACGGCCCGGCCGACGGCGAGCCCGGCGAGGCGTGCGATGTCCTGTCCGACGGTGGTGAGGTCGATGTGGGCCAGTCGGGCCAGATGGCTGTCGTCGAACCCGACGACGGAGATGTCGCCGGGGACCGCGACGCCGGAGCGGAGGAAGAGGTCGAGTACGCCGGTCGCGCAGCGGTCGTTGAAGGCCAGTACGGCGGTGGGGCGCGGGCGGGTGGCCGACAGGGTTCGGGCGGCCTCGGCGCCTTCCTCCTCAGTGAGACCGCCGGGGAGAATGCGGATGTGTTCGCCCAGGCCGTGGCGGTTCATGGCGGTGCGGTAGCCGCGGCGCCGGTCGGCTGCGCCCGGTGCCCGGCCGCCGTCGATGTGGGCGATGTCGCGGTGGCCCAGAGCGACGAGGTGGGCCACCGCCTGGCCGGCTCCCTCGTCGTCGGCGGTCCGTACGACCTCCAGGCCCGGGACGGACGGCCGCAGCCGGCGGGCCACGGAGACGACCGGCAGTTGCCCGGCGAGTTCCGCCAGCCGCGCGGCGGGGGCCTGCGGGCCGAGCAGGATCAGCGCCTCGCAGCGGTCGTCGAGCAGCGTCTCGACGGCGCGCTGCTCGCCGCGCCCGGCGGCCACGGCACTCAGCGCGATCTGGTACCCGGCCGGTTCGGCCGCCGCGTAGATGCCCTCCACCAGGTCGGAGTGGAAAGGATGCTGGAGGCCGAACTGCACCCCGAGCAGATGGGAGCGGTGGCTGCGGAGCAGCCGGGCCCGGGCGTCGGGTCGGTAACCGATCTCCCGCGCGGCCTGAAGGACGCGCTCGCGCGTGGCCTCGCCGGCCCCCTTCGCGCCGCGCATCACGATGGAGACCAGCGCCGTGGACACCCCTGCCCGTGACGCCACGTCGGCGAGCGTCGGTCGCTTTCCGTTGGGGACCGCTGGGGTCGCCGGCAACCTGTCCTCCCTGGTCGGAGTCGTCTCCTACGGAGTCGACTATAGAACGTTCTAGCTTTCACGGGCCACCGGAGCCTTGACAGGGGAGGGCGACAGCTGGCGTACTGCTGCTCCACGGAGTTCTAGAACGTTCTAGTGCCTTGAACGTTCTAGTCCGAAGTCGCGGAGAGAGGTACGTGGCGATGTACACACTGGCGGCCTGCGCCGAGATGGTCTTCCTGGATCTGCCGATCGACGAGCGGGCACGGCGCATCCATGACGCCGGTTTCCAGGTCGAGATCTGGGACTGGACCCGGCACGACCTTGCCGCTCTGGCCCGGACCCCGGCCGACTTCTCCTCCATGACCGGCTACATCCGCGGCAGTCTGACCGACGAGGAGGGCGCGGCCGAACTCCTGAGCACCGCCGAGGAGTCGCTCAAGGCGGCCGAGCAACTGGGCTGCCCTCGCCTGAACCTGCACGGCACCGGACTGGACGGCCAGGGCCTGCCGGTGGTGCCGGTGACCGGTGAGGTCACCGGAGAGATGTGGATCGCCGCCCACCGCACGCTCACCCGCCTCGCCGAGCTGGGCGAGAGCGCCGGGGTCGTCTTCACCCTGGAGAACCTCAACACCGCCGTCGACCACCCCGGGGTGCCGTTCGCGACGGCCGCCGACACCCTGGCCCTGGTCGCGGCCGTGGACCGGCCCGGGCTGCGGATGAATCTGGACCTCTACCACGCCCAGATCGGCGAGGGGAATCTGATCGAGCTGGTCCGCAGGGCCCATGCCCTGGGCCTGATCGGCGAGATCCAGGTGGCCGACGTCCCCGGCCGCCGCGAACCAGGAACCGGGGAGATCAACTACCCAGCCGTCGCCCGCGCCCTGGCGGGCCTCGGCTACGAGGGCACGGTCGCGATGGAGGCGTGGGCCTCCAGCGACAGCGAGCTCGCTCTGGAGCGCTTCCGCTCCGCCTTCACCGTCTGACTGTCTCCACAGCCTGTACCTACCCTGACGACGACGTACGGAGCACCCGCATGACCACCCAGCAGCCTCTCGCCGTCGGCCTCCTCGGCGCCGGACGGATGGGTTCGTTCCACGCCGAGACCCTCGCCCACCGCCTCCCGGGCGTCCGGCTCGTCGCCATCGCCGACCCCACCCCGGGCGCCGCGCGGAGCCTGGGCGACCGGCTCGGCTGCGCCACCGCCTACACGGACATCGGTGAACTGCTCGCCGACCCGCACATCGACGCGGTGGTGATCGCCACCCCGGCCCGTACCCACGCCGACCTGGTCGAGGCGGCCGCCAAGGCGGGCAAGGCGGTCTACTGCGAGAAGCCGATGGCGGTCACCCTCGCCGAGGCCGACCGCGCCATCGCGGCCGCCGCGGATGCGGGCGTGCCCCTCCAGGTGGGCTTCAACCGCCGCTACGACGCGGGCTTCAGGGCCGCCCACGAGAAGATCGCCGCCGGCGCCATCGGCACACCGCAGCTGTTGCGCTCGCTCACCCGCGACCCCGCTCTGGCCGACCCGGCCCGCATACCGCCGTGGACGATCTTCCTGGAGACCCTCATCCATGACTTCGACGTCCTGCGCCACCTCAATCCCGGTGCCGAACCCGTCGAGGTCTTCGCCCTGGCGGACGCCCTGATCCGCCCCGACTTCAAGGACCGCGGCCTGCTCGACACCGCCGTCGTCACCGTCCGCTTCGACAACGGCGCCCTCGCCACCGCCGAGGCCAGCTTCCAGGCCGTCTACGGCTACGACGTACGCGCCGAGGTCCTCGGCTCGGCCGGGATGCTCACCATGGGCGACGTCCGCCGCACCCACCTGACCGCATACGGCCCGGACGGCGTCGCCGCCGAGTGCGTCACCTACGACCAGCACCTCTTCCACGACGCCTATGTGGCCGAACTCGCCGACTTCACCGACAGCGTCCGCACCGAGCGCACCCCCTCCGCCACCGGCGAGGACGCACGCGCTGCCCTGGCCATCGCCCTCGCCGCCATCCAGTCCGTCACCACCGGCGGTCCCGTCCGCGTCGACAAGCTCCAAGACCTGTGAAGCACGGGTCTTCGGCCGCAGCGCGGACCCCGGCGCCGCGTGACAAGTACGGGGTGACGGCCAGGTCAGTCCAACATGCGACACCCCCGCTGCTCGAGTGCGGCGGGGGTGTCGGTGACTACGTAGCTCGCCGTCCAGCGCGGTCGCGTCCGGCAGCTGCACGGCCCCGGCCACGACCTCTGGAAACGACGGCCTCATCTCGGTGCCGTGCCTGGAGCGCAGCACCACCTGGCCCGCGTCGAGGGAGATGAGAGCCCGAAATCCGTCCCACTTGGGTTATGCGCTGTTGAGCTGTCCACGGACTATCGTCCAGCGTCATGTCGATCACCGGTTGGCGAGCACGGGAGTTCAGCTCCCTGTTCGCCGATCTCGGTGAGGGGTTGGATGATCTGGGGTGCCCGAGGGGCAGCCGTTCCTGATCAGTCCGGCGGGCGTGTACGACGTGGCGCTGAACCGGTATTTCTCGGTGTGGCTGGTGTCTTCGCCGTGGAACACCCAGGCCGTCCATGCCCGGGACCTGCGCACGTACTTCGACTTCCTGTGGTTCGCGCGAGGCAGGCGGGACTGGCGTGATGCGCCCATGGACGACCGGCGGGCGGCGTTCGAGTGGTGGGGCGGTCACCTACGACTGCCATGTCTGCCGGCAGCCCTACGAGCGCCCCGACCTGGCCGCCTGCGCCACGCACGACGCGGTAGGACGGCATCATCGCGTCGAAGGCGCCCTTGAACTGCTGAATCGACCCACAAAGCCCTGACCGCACCACACGGGCCTCGACGTGTTCACGCCCGCCGCCATGCTGAGGAACATCACGGCGGACACGATGTGTGCCAGCGTCGCGGCGTCGCCCTCTGCGACCCGCTCGTCTCGGCGCAGCACGGCGG